>JADMJS010000477.1 GCA_018780435.1 Myxococcales bacterium | reverse complement strand
CTGATCGCGACGTCGAGGAAGTTGATCTTGGCGCCGTGGAGCGTGTGCATCGCCGCGAACGTGGCCACGTGGTCGTTGCAGAACTCGATCGTCATCGACCAGCCGCTGAACTCGACCGTGGCGCCGAGCGACTCGAAGAACGCCGTCAGCTCGCTCTTCTTGTGCGCGAACCACGGCGTGATCGTCACGTTCTTGCCGCGGAACACGATGCCCATCTCGGTCATGTAGCGCTCCTTGGGGCCCGTCGCCGCCAGCTGCATGTTGATGTCGACCACCGGCGACGTGAAGAGCGCGTACACGGCGTTGGCGATGCCGTTGAAGATGAACTCGAGCCCCTCGGCGCTCACCAGGTGCGGGTCGCCGCCGCCGCTCGACGCCAGCAGAAACGTCGCCGCCGAGCTGACCACCGGCGTGTCGACGTCGCGCTTGATGATCTCACATGACGTGTCCAGCGACGAGGAGTGGCAGAAGCGAACGCACTCCTGGAACGAAATCTGGTTGACGAGATCGACGCCGATGCACTTGAAGTCCGCCGGGAAGGTGTTGGGCGGCACGACGAGTCCAAACGTACAGTCGTACTCGATGGGGTCCTTGGCGAGATCGGTGCGGAGGGGCGACGAGGGCGCCGTCACGGTCAGCGTGCGCGGACCGTCAACGGCGCCGTCGCCGTCGCCGTCGCCCGCCTCCCAGCCGCTGATGCAGAACGTCTCGAGCGTGCCGGCGACGGTCGCGATGATCTTGACCGTGTTGCGGTCGGCCGGGCAGGAGTTACCGCCCGTCGCGGCGGGGCAGCTCGAGCCGGTGTCGTCGTCGTCGACGTTGAGGACGTTGAACGGCGTGATCGGGAACGCCACGTAAAGCGAATCAGAGCTGAGCACAACGAAGGTGATCTCGTCGAGCTGGTCGCCGTCATCGACCAAATCGTCCACGCCTGCCACGTCTACCGTTTGCGGCGTGTCCCAGTCGGCGCTCGTAAACGTCAGCTCTGACGGATTGACCGTCGCTTCGTCGCCGCTGACCGCGATCGTCACTCTCACCTCCGCCACGGGCTCGCTGTCCAACACGACCGTGAACGAGGAGGTCAAAGTGCCGTCCTCGCTCACGACGAGGCCGGTCGGGGGTGTCTCCACCGTGATGCCGGCAGTGTCGTCGTCTTGGGTGGTCACGCTGATGGGATCCAGCGGGAAGGCGTTGTACTTGACGTCGCTGCTGCTGACGAGGAACGTGATCTCCGTCGACGCGTCGCCGTCGTCGACGTCGTCGTCCACGCCCGTGAGCGTCACCGTCTGCGCCACGTTCCAGTCCGCCGCAGTGAACGTGAGCGTCGTCGGCGAGCCGGTGACCTCGGTGGTGTCGCTCGACGTCACCGTCACCGTCACGTCACTCTCCGGCTCGCTCTCCAGCACGACCGTGAACGTGGCGGTTGTGACGCCGTCCTCGCTCACCGCCAGCGGTCCCGCGTCGGCGAAGACGTTGGCGATGTCGTCGTCTTGGGTGGTCACGCTGATGGGATCCAGCGGGAAGGCGTCGTAGACAGGGTCGCTGCTGCTGACGAGGAACGTGATCTCCGTCGACGCGTCGCCGTCGTCGACGTCGTCGTCCACGCCCGTGAGCGTCACCGTCTGCGCCACGTTCCAGTCCGCCGCAGTGAACGTGAGCGTCGTCGGCGAGCCGGTGACCTCGGTGGTGTCGCTCGACGTCACCGTCACCGTCACGTCACTCTCCGGCTCGCTCTCCAGCACGACCGTGAACGTGGCGGTTGTGACGCCGTCCTCGCTCACCGCCAGCGGTCCCGCGTCGGCGAAGACGTTGGCGATGTCGTCGTCTTGGGTGGTCACGCTGATGGGATCCAGCGGGAAGGCGTCGTAGACAGGGTCGCTGCTGCTGACGAGGAACGTGATCTCCGTCGACGCGTCGCCGTCCTGGACGTCGTCGTTAACGCCCGCGACCGACACCGTCTGCGGCGCGTTCCAGTTCGCCGGCGTGAACGTGAGCGTCGACGGAATGACGTCGACCTCGGTGGTGTCGCTCGACGTCACCGCCACTTCCACGTTGTTGAGCGGCTCGCTCTCCAGCACGACCGTGAACGAGGAGACAGCGGTGACGCCATCCTCGCTCACCGTCAGCGGGCCCGGCTCGCTCACGACGACGTTGGCGGTGTCGTCGTTGACGATGGTGACGGGCACGTTGACCACGACGCCGTCGTAGGCCCCATCGAGGCTGCTGAGGGTGAACGTGACCTCACCGTTGAAGTCGACGTCGTCAACGAAGTCGTCGGCCACAAAGACGGTGACAAATTGGGCCGACTCGAAAGTGAAGAACTGCAGCTCCACGACGTTCACCGACAAGTCAATAGTGCTTGTCGAAATCGCCACCGTGACTTGGCTCGTCGGCAGGGGAGCGTCGAAGTCAACCACGATGACGAAATCGGTGCCCTCCAGGGCGGAGAGGGGAATCGTGCTGATCACGACATCTGAGCGCACCAGAAGTGCGCCACAGGCCAACAGCCTGCGCTCACAAGCGAAGAAGACAACAAAAAAAAAGATGAGGAAAAAAAAAAATGAATTTTTTTCCCCTCGAGTGGGGTGCGCGCACAGCAGCTGCAGCCAACCAGAGAAGGGAAAATGTGGGTGAGCCTGGAAGGTGCCAATTTTTGGGATCGAGACGAGGCGAGGGAAACGCACAAAGATCATTTTTGCGACGGTCGCGAGTGGATTGATTTTGCGCTGGGACGCGCTGGTTGAGCTGCCGCTGTGCGATTCGCGCCGGCCGCGCGTCTCGGGCGCGCTGGCTCTTGGGGGTGCGGGCGGACGTCTGCGCGATCACGATGGATCTTGGTCAACAAAGTCGGCGTTCCGTCGTTCAAACAATTCTTTCTTTCTTGTTTATTTGTTTTGTTTTGTCTCGTCTTCTCGTGAGGTGAGGTGATCACCAGCGAGCGAGCCTCACCGAACCGCTCGATTTTGAATTTTGAAAACGGCACAAACGACGAGTCTTTTCGGCGCCGCCAAGCAGAGCGCGTGGGAGTACGGCCGCACCGGCGCGACCAGCAACACGACCTCGTCCGTCGCCGCCGCCGCCGCTGCCGCCGCCGCGGCCAACAACAACAATAACAATAACAACAACAACAACAACGCGAATCGCCTCGCCACCGACTTCTCCGTCGACGAGCTGGCGCACGCCGAGGCGGCCGCCGTGCAGGCGCGCGCCCGCGCCCTGGCCGCAACAACAACGACGACGACGACGACGACGACGACGACGGGCACGGCGACGGGCAGCCGCGCGCCGCTGATTGCTGACGATGACGGCTTTGACATCGACGAGTTTGCCGCGGTGGAGCGCGAAACGCTGCGCCTGCACTCGACTCAGCAACAACAACAACAACAACAATTTCATCAACAACAACAGCGGTCTGTGCCGCGCGCCGTGGCTGCTGCGTTGCAAGAACATCACCAACAACACCAGTACAACTCGCCACCCGTCGACCAGCCGCGCGTCAAACAAGCACGCGGTGTCGACGACAACGTCGATCAGATGACGACGCTGCGGCAGTACGTGG
>JADMJS010000238.1 GCA_018780435.1 Myxococcales bacterium | reverse complement strand
CACCCGTGGGGAAGCGCGAAGGCATGCGACGGGAGAAAATCAGCACCCTCCTAGGAGGTGCTGATTTTCGGACCGAGCAGGCCGAAGCGATTCCCCGCGGGGGCAAGGACGATGTCGCGAAACGCCCGGAGCGTACCCGATGGTACGTGAGGACGTATCGCAGACATCTGACGCCGCTCTCGCAGGAAAGCGCGAAGGCATGCGATGGGAGAAAAGGAGCACTCCTTAGGGGCGCTCTCCCGAGGGCCACCCCTGTCTCTTATCGACAGCATGACGGCGAGCCGTGGGGCGCCTTCCCAATTGGCTTGTCAGCGGCGCCAAGCTGTGGCACCCGGGGTCCGTCGCGTCGTCCCCCCGGAGCGCCCATCTACGATGTCTTCGCCTGAAGCCGACATGGAAGTCTACGAAGCGGTCCTCGTTGGACGTGCATCGGCGATGGCTGTGACGTCCGCCTTCAGCGGCATCGAAGAGCAGACCTCGTGGAACGGCGACGTGATTGGAGGCGAGTGGACCACCGGGACGCCGGGCTCGGCCCAAGCGGAGCGCCGCATACGCCTCACCCGCGGTATGTGGCAGAACCAGCGCCTCTTGACGGTCGAACCGGGCGTCCGAGTCGAATACGAGATGCTCGAGGGCGGCGGCGGCATGCCGTTCGAGAGTGGGAGCCGCATCGACGTTCGAGTCCATGCCCAGGAGGGGGGGCTCGTCGAGGTGCGCTTCACGTTCTACTACCGCCTCACCTTCGCGTACCGGCTCATGGCGCCTATCGTGCGCCGGATGGCACGCGCCAACCTCGACGCCAGCCTGCCACGTCTCTTCGAGTCGCCGCCCGAGCGCCGCTGAGGGCCGCTGAGCTCGGCGGAGTGGCGCCCCCCGCTCGGACGTGACTCACCGAAAGCAGCTCCGGCCCGAAATGCCGTCACCTCGTGCAGTGGTGCTCGTGGGCGGTCGGCGCCTGCGTCGCGCAACAAGCGACGGTCCCTAGTTTTGCGATCACGCCCCGTCGGAGTATCCTGCCAGGGGATGAGGCGAACTTGAGGTCACATGTGTCTGGCCATGTCGGCGGGACCGCGAGGCGGTGATGTTTGACACTTCTGCCGTTGAACGCGCCATAGCGAGGGCGCGCCTCTCCACGCCCGAGTGCCGACGGGTCCTCGTCGTGGACGACGAGCTCGGCAACGTGATGGTCATCGAAGCGCTCCTCGAGACGGAGTTCGAGGTCTTTACCGCCGACAGTGGCCTTGAGGCCCTCGACGTCATCCGGCGTGAAGGTCCGATGGACCTGGTCCTGTCTGATCAACGAATGCCGCACATGACGGGCGTCGAGCTTCTGAGCCGCATTGCGCAGGATTCCCCGGAGACCATCCGAATCATCCTGACCGCTTACACCGACGTCGAGCCGATCGTCGCGGCGGTGAACCAAGGTGCCGTCTATCGCTTTTTGCTCAAGCCGTGGGAGCCATCGGCACTCCGGGCCGCCGTTCGTGACGGCCTCGCGCTGCGGGCCGCTCGGCAGTTGAAACGGGACGCCTTAGCCCGCCTCGCCGTCCAACGCGCCGAATATCGGGCGACGCTCGTGGAGCAAGAGCGCGCCCAGAACCTGCTCATCGCCGCCGATCGTTTCGCTACACTCGGTAAGGTGACCTCGGGCATCACGCACGACATCAACAACCAGCTCTCGGCGATGCTCTTCCTCACCGACGCGCTCCGCTCGGACGAGCATTCGCCGCGACTCCGCCAAGCCGCGGAACAAGCGACGGAGACTCTCGAGTCGCTGTTCTTGATGTTGCAGGACGTGAACTCGTTCGCTCGCATGGAGGGCCTCGAAATCGCGCGAACGACCGTAGACACGCAGTCCTTCCTGCGGGAGACCCTGTCACTTTTCCACCTCGAGCCGGGCGGAACCGGTGTCATCGTCGACTGCAGCCAGACCGAGCCGTATCCCGAGACACTTCACGCGGATGGGAGTCGGCTGCGGCAAGCCGTCCTTGCCCTGCTGCGAAACGCGGCGACGGCGATACGGGGCCGCGGTGGACGGATCTGGCTGTCGGTCGTTGAGAACGGAGTGGGGTGTTGCGTGACCGTCCAGGACGACGGCCTCGGCATGGACGAAGCGACCCGCACTCGCTGCATCGAGCCCTTCTTCTCCGCCTTCAATCCCCCGGGTCCCGGCCTCGGGCTCGGAATCGTCGCGTTGGTCGCGGAAGCCCATGGCGGGCGGCTTGAGATCGAGTCCACGCCACTCGGCGCGGGGACTACCGTGCGCCTTCATCTGCGGCACGCCACGTCGCCCTCCCTCCAACCCGAGATGTGGGGTTAGGTCTTGGCTGGAGCCATACCCCTCTGGGTCTATCTATCCACCAACGCTCGGCAGCTCTTCATGCCGTCCATCGCGACGCACTTGCCCCGAGACGCGATCATGGCGAACGCCGAGCCCGCGCTGGCACGCGAGACGCCGGGCATCCTGGTGATTACCGACACCGACGTGCTCTCGAGGCAGTCGGACACGCTACGTGAAGTCGCGGCGCTTTGCGCGCCAGCGAGGCCCGTCCTGGTCGGTGGCACCGCCAATCGAGACGTGCTCATGGCCGCGATCAACTCGTGGCAAGTGGGTCAGGTCCTGCCATCGACGTCCACGACGGAAGACATTGCGGTCGCCATCATCGACGCCCACGAAGCCCTCGCCATCGACGCGACGGTCGTCTCGACGCTTGGCGACTTGACCGACGAGAACACGCGCCTTGAGGCCGCCATCAGCCGACTTCGGGAGACGCAGGGCCAGCTTCTCCACGCCGAACGCCTCAGTACCGTCGGGCGGATCACGGGGGGGCTCATCGTGGCGCTTCGCCGGCACCTCGGGGCGCTCCACGCACTCGAAGCTCCACTGCGTGGGGATGGCGCGCCGTCGGATCCCGAGGTCGCGGCGCTCGTCGACGCGGCTTTCGACGGGGTTCGGGGAATCTCGACGCTCATCGACGAGATCCACGCCTATGCGGAACACCGGGAGAATGCTCTCTCCATGGCCGTGGTACCGCTCGACGGCCTCATCGGCCGCATCGTGGCCTTTGCACGTTACGACCGGCTCGGACGGGAGCGAGTGGTCGAATCAGACCTCCGGAGCCGTGCCCTGGTGGAGATCGATCACCATCGCTTGTGGCAGGCCGTCATCAACCTCCTTCGCAACGCGTTTCAAGCGACCGAGGAGCTGTCGACCATCCGTGTCTCGACGTGGGTGGAGGGCCTCGAAGCGGTCGTGTCCGTGGCCGATTCGGGGACTGGGATCCCCGAGGACGTGAAGCGTCGCATCTTCGATCCCTTCTTCACGACCAAGGGCGACGGGATGGGGCTCGGGCTGCACGTGACCCGACTCTCGCTCGAACGGCAAGGCGCCCGCATCGAATGCGACAGCGCCCCGGGCCTCGGGACCACCTTCCGGATCCGCATGCCCCTCCAAGGCTTCAACGACGACGGCTGAGGCTCCTGCGGGAGTCGCTTTCGACCGAACCCATAGGGCTCGGTCGATAATAAGTGAGAGCTTTTACCGCGCCGCGCCCCGCCCGGCTTGGGCCAAGTCCGAA
>JADMJS010000096.1 GCA_018780435.1 Myxococcales bacterium | reverse complement strand
GCGCTCGCCGCGCCCGCCGTCGCGCGGCCAGCCGGGAGTACCATGGCCGAGTCGACCCCGAGAGCGCCAGAGCGCTTCTACTTCAAGCTCAAAGACGCCGTCACGGCGGGGAACGCGCTCTGCGGCGTCGGTGCGGTCGTCGCCGTCATCGAAGCGCGTGGCGCCGCCGGCCCCGCGGCCGACTCGCTGCTCTATTGGGCGTGCCTGCTCATCTGTCTGTCCTGGGTCTTCGACGCCCTCGACGGCGTGGTCGCGCGCCTCACGAACACGTTCAACAAGTTCGGCGGCGAGTTCGACAACATGTGCGATCACCTGACCTACGGGATCGCGCCGGGTTTCATTGTCTACGCGTTCTATCGCGACTGGATGCCCGGCGAGGGCGTGGTCCCGATGCTGCTCGCGTTCGCGCTGGCCGCCTGGCTGCCGCTGACCGCCTCCATCCGCGGCGCGCGCCTCGCGTCCAAGCCCATCAAAGTACAGGGCTTTTGGATCGGGCTCCCGCGTCCGGTGAGCGCCTTCGTCGCCGTCTGCTGGTTTCAGACCTCGACGTTCGTGCTCGCCCCCGACGTGGGCCACTGGATCGGCATGGCCCTCGTGATCGGGCTCGGCGTCTCGAACCTCGGCGCCTTCCCCTTCTTGTCCCACCACGGCCATGTCTGGAAGCCGTGGGTGAGCACCGTGCTCCGGCTCGTCCCCATCTCGCTCGGCATCCTCGGCGTCTTCGGTCCTATTGGCCGCCTAGTCGGCTTCGAGCTGCTGCCGAAGGAGTGGTTCTTCGACCTCTTCTGGTTCCTCCTCTTCGGCTACAGCCTCATCCAGTGGTTTGGCATCCCCGCCGACCAGTGGCAGAAGGTAAGACAGGCGGTACGCGACTGGCGCGACTCGCCCGAACCGGTCTGACTCTCACCTCGAGGTCCCCCATGCCCGCAGCGTTTCCCCTCCGGCATTGTCAAGGCGTGATCCAGGAAGCGGCGCTGGCCATGCTCCGGAACAACCTCCACCCGGACGTGGCGGAAGATCCGGCGAACCTCATCGTCTACGGGGGCAGCGGCAAGGCGGCGCGAAACCACGCCGCGCTCGCGGTCATCGAACAGACGCTCATGCGCCTCCGGGACGACGAGACCATGCTGGTCCAGTCCGGCAAGGCCGTCGGCGTCCTCCGCACCCACGAAGACGCGCCCCGCGTCCTCATCGCCAACTCCCTCCTCGTGCCGAAGTGGGCCGACTGGGCGACCTTCCGCAAGCTCGAAGCCCAAGGCCTCACCATGTACGGCCAGATGACGGCCGGCTCCTGGATCTACATCGGGACGCAGGGGATCCTGCAAGGCACCTACGAGACCTTCATGTCCGCGGGCCGCATTCACTTCGGCTCGGACCTCCGCGGTCGGCTCGTCCTATCGGCCGGCCTCGGCGGAATGGGCGGCGCCCAGCCCCTCGCGGCCACCATGGCGGGTGGCGTCTTCCTCGGTTGCGACGTCGACGCCGCGCGTGTCGAGCGCCGCCGCGCCCATCGTTACCTCGACGTGGTCGCTCCGGATCTCACCTCTGCGCTGGCGCTCTGCAAGTCCGCGATCACCAAGGGAGAAACGCTCTCCATCGGGCTCGTCGGGAACGCCGCGGACGTCTTCCAGGACGTGCTCGCGGCCGGCGTCGTCCCGGATCTCGTCACCGACCAGACCTCCGCTCACGACATGCTGAACGGCTACGTCCCCGCCGGCATGTCGCTCGCTGACGCGCTGGCGCTTCGAAGCGCCGACCCGGCTGCGTATGAGACCCGCGCCTTCGAGACGGCTGCGACCCACGTCCGCGCGATGCTCGCCTTCAAGGACGCCGGCAGCCACGTCTTCGACTACGGCAACAACCTGCGCGCTCAGGCCGTCATCGGCGGCGTCCCGAACGCCTTCGATTTCCCTGGCTTCACGCCGGCCTACATCCGGCCGCTCTTCTGCGAAGGGAAGGGGCCTTTCCGGTGGGTCGCGCTCTCGGGCAAGCCCGAGGACATCCATGCGACGGACCGCGCTATCAAAGCGCTGTTCCCGCAGGACGCGGCCCTCCATCGCTGGATCGACGGCGCCCAGGAGAAGGTACACTTCCAGGGGCTCCCGGCTCGCATCTGCTGGCTCGGTTACGGCGAGCGGCACCTCGCGGGCCTCCGCTTCAACGAGATGGTCCGGCGCGGCGAGGTGTCGGGCCCTATCGTCATCGGCCGCGACCACCTCGACAGCGGCTCCGTCGCGTCGCCGAACCGCGAGACCGAAGCTATGCTCGATGGCAGCGACGCCATCGCCGACTGGCCGGTCCTGAACGCGCTCACGGCCGCGTCGAGCGGCGCGTCCTGGGTCAGCGTCCACCACGGCGGCGGCGTCGGCATCGGCTACAGCCTCCACTCCGGCGTCGTCATCGTCTGCGACGGCAGCGTCGCCGCCGATCGCCGGCTTGAGCGCGTCCTCACGAACGATCCGGCCCTCGGCGTCATGCGCCACGCCGACGCCGGCTACCCGCTGGCCATCGCGGCGGCGCGCGAGCGCGGCGTCGACGTGCCTCACCTCCGCGAGAGCGTCCGCTGATGCTGGCGCGCCGCATCATCCCCTGCCTCGACGTGAAGGACGGCCGCGTGGTGAAGGGGGAGCAGTTCGTCGGCCTCCGCGACGCCGGCGATCCCGTCGAAGCCGCACGACGCTACGACGAGGCCGGCGCGGACGAGCTCTGCTTCCTCGACATCACCGCCACCCACGAGGATCGCGGCACGCTGCTCGACATCGTCACGCGCACCGCGAACGCCGTCTTCATCCCACTCACCGTCGGCGGCGGCGTGAAGTCGGAAGACGACGCCCGCGCGCTCCTCCGGGCCGGCGCCGACAAGGTCGCCATCAACAGCGCCGCCGTCGCCGATCCCGACCTCATCGCCCGTTGCGCCACCGCCTTCGGCCGGCAGGCCATCGTCGCGGCCATCGACGCGCGCGCGCGCCCGGGCGGCGGTTGGGAGGTCGTCACCCACGGCGGCCGTCGCGCCACCGGCATCGACGCCGTCGAATGGGCCGCCCAGCTCGACGCGCTCGGGGCCGGTGAGATCCTGCTCACCTCCATGGACCAGGACGGCATGCGCCAAGGCTACGATCTCGCGCTTACCCGCGCCGTCGCCGATCGCGTCGGCATCCCGGTCATCGCGTCGGGCGGCGTCGGCACGCTCGCTCACCTCGTCGACGGCCTGACCCTCGGCGGCGCCGACGCGGTCCTCGCCGCGAGCCTCTTCCACTTCGGCGACGCGACCATCGCTGAAGCCAAGGCGCACCTGCACGTGGCCGGGGTCCCGGTCCGGATCACGCACCCGTAGCTCGCAGCTCCCAGCGTTCGGCCGCGCAAGGGCGCCAGGGCGCGAGGCCATGGTGGACCATCCGACCGCCGACCGCCGTCCGCCAACCGCCTGATCACAGGAGTCCCCATGATCCAATGGAACGAACACGGCCTCGCCCCCGTCGTGGCGCAATGCGTCCGGACCGGTCGCACCCTCATGCTGGCGTGGATGAACGCCGAGGCGCTCGCGCTGACGCGCACGACCGGCGTGGTCCACTACTTCAGCCGTAGCCGCAACGCGCTGTGGAAGAAAGGCGAGACCTCGGGCCACGTGCAGCGCCTCATCGAGCTGCGCACCGACTGCGATCGGGACGCGATCCTCGCTATCGTCGACCAGACCGGTCCGGCCTGCCACACCCTCGCGCCGTCCTGCTTCTACGTCGACCTGCTCGGTGCGGACGAGTCACCCCGGGCACCGCCCGCGGGGTCGATGCTCGACCGCCTGGAGGTGGCGCTGGAGGCGCGGAAAAACGGCCCCGAAACGCGGTCTTACACGCGCACGTTGCTCGACGGCGGCCCCGCCGCAGTGAACGCCAAGATCGCCGAAGAGGCCGGCGAGCTCGCCGTCGCGATCGCCGGTGAGACCGACGACCGCGTCGTCTCGGAAGCGGCGGACCTCGTCTATCACGCGCTCGTCGGGCTCGTGCTCCGAGGCGTGAAGGTCGAGTCGGTGCTTGGCGAGCTTCAGCGGCGCTTCGGCGTCTCCGGGCTCGACGAGAAAGCCTCGCGCGGCTGAGCCCCCCGCTCCCCTCGCTTCGCCTGCGAACGCGGTAGCAAGTCGCTACCCCGCCCGCGTATACTCCGGCGGCCTGACCGCCGTTACAGCCGGGACGGGCGGGCGTGACTCTGGAGCCGTCCGGAGACCGTCCCCGCTGCGATGGACGAGAGAGGAGAGCCGACGTGAACCGTGCGTTCGAACACCCAGCCCGCACTGCGCACCCTCGCGCCACGTGGTCGCTCCTCCCGCTGCTCGTCGTTGCCTACGCGTGCACGACCGACGAGTCGTCCGCGCCTGACGTCGAAGTCTCGCGCAGCTTCGGCACCACACTAGGGGCCGCTGAAGGGCCCATCACCTGCATCGGTCCCGAGTCCTTCACCACCTACGAGACGGCGCCGGCCTCCGTCGACCTCCTCTTTGCCACGACCTGGGAAGCCCAGCTCGCCGCCGGCACCGCCGAGGTGCGGGTCTACGACGGCACGGCGCTCCTGGCGACGGTTCAGTCGGTCTCCCCCGTCCCCGTCACGCTCCCGTACGGCGACCATCGCTTGACCCTCGCCCTGGCCGTTCCCGGCGGCGACGTGAGCGCCGATCCGGCCACGCGCTGCACCATCACCCTTCGCGTCACCCAGCCCTGCGTCGAGGACGGTGACTGCACCGACGCCTTCGCGTGCAGCAGCAACGCTTGCCAGGCCGCCGGCGATGGCGCGCAGTGCGTGTTCGGCCCGCCGCCCGTGGCCGGCTGTTGCGTCTCCGATTTCGATTGCGCGTCAGGTACTTACTGCAATGCCGCGACGAACCTCTGCGGCGCCTGTGCGACCGCCGCCCATTGCGACGACGGCGATGGCTGCACCGTAGACGCCTGCGTCCAGGGCGTCTGCCAGCACGATCGCCCTGACCCGAACTGCTGCGACTGCGATTCGCCAGTCCCGGTCACAGAGCAATGCGATTCTCCGTCCATCTGCGTCGTCGGCTCCTGCGATTGTGGCAGTGGGACCTGCGCGACGAAGCCCGCCCCAGTGCCACCCGGGGTCGTCTGCTGCGAAGACGGCGACCACGCCGCGTGCGCCGACACCGACCCCTGCACCGTCGACCTCTGCGTCGCCAATCAATGCCGCAACACCCTCGGCTCGAGCTCGGTCACCGGCTGCTGCTCGGAGGACGCGGAATGCGACGACGGTAACCCCTGCACGGCGGAGGGCTGTGACGTCAACCTCGACGTCTGCGTGACCACGGCGGCGCCCCTCGCGGGCCCGGGCTGTTGCGACTCGGACGCGGCGTGCGACGACGGCGAGCCATCGACGCTCGATGCATGCGTGGCCTTCCGCTGCGTGAACACGCCCGACCTCGGCTACTGCACCACGCCCGCCACTTCGGACCTCGTCATCAACGAGCTGCTCGTCGACCCCGGCGCCGTCAGCGACGCGCTCGGTGAGTGGATCGAGCTCCACAACCGAACGACCAGCCCCATCGACATCGCCGGCTACGCCCTGACCGAGCTCGGCGACGCGCCACAGACCGTCCTGCTCGGCGGAGACGGCCCCTTGGTCATCCCGCCATTCGGCTACCTCGTGCTCTGCCGCAATGGTGACGTCGCGTCGAACGGCGGCGTCACCTGCGACGCCACCTACGGCAACGGCTATGCGCTCGCCAATGACGACGACGAGGTCATCCTGAAGGACGGCGCGGGCGACGTCGTCGACGAAGTCGCTTACGACGGGGGCCCGAACTTCCCCGTCGGGCTCGGCGCGTCCATCGCGCTCATCAACCCCGACGCCGACAACGAGCTCGGCGGCTTCTGGCGCGTGTCACTCATAGGGGCCAGCGAGGTCGCGGACAAGGGGACGCCGGGCGCCAAGAACCTCGATGTCTTCGCCGTCCTCGAGTCCGCGGTCTGTCACGAGAAACCCCAGGACGACCCCTGCACCCTCGACACGTGCACTCAGAGCCGATGCGACCATATCGTCGCCGAAGGGTGTTGCAACGACGCGACCGACTGCACGCTGACGGGCCCCTGCCAAGAGGCGGCGTGCGTCTCCGGGAGCTGCGTGCTCTCCCAGATCCCCGCTCCGGACTGTTGCACCACCCACGGCGATTGCGACGACGGCGCGGCCTGTTCGCTCGACCTCTGTATCGCGTTCACCTGCCGCCACGGCACGTCCGTGAGCGCCGGTCCGGGCTGCTGCGACGCCGACGACGACTGCGCTGCGCCGGGGAATCCGTGTGTCGTCTCCGGCTGCGACGAGGTCTCTAACCTCTGCCTACCGCCTGTCGTGAAGAACGGCGCGGGGTGTTGTACGACCGACACCTACCCGAGCGCCGCCGATCCGGCCGAGTGTGATGACGGGGATCCCAGCACCATCGACGCGTGCAAGGACTTCCTGTGCCTCTCGTACCCCGACCCGACATACTGCGACGGCCCCGCCGAAGACGTCACTGCCACCAACCACTGCGCCCGCGACGGCAACCCCTGTACGGGCCTCTCGTGCGACGTCGCGAACAAGCGGTGCCTCTACGACGCCGTCCCCTCGTGCTGCCAAGACGCCAGCGATTGTTTCGACGGTGATCCGTGCACCGCCGATAGCTGCGACCTGAAGACCGGCGCGTGCACCTACAAGGTCATCGAGGGCTGCTGCCTCCTCTCGAACGAGACCGCCGCGTGCGACGACGGCAACGCCTGCACCACCGACCGCTGCGCCGGTCTCCAGCCGCTCCAAGGCAGCGGGACGGACTTCGTTGGCCGTTGTCGGCACATCGAAGACGTGCCGAACTGCTGTGCCGCGGCCGCGGACTGTGACGATGGCAACGCCTGCACCGTAGACACCTGCAACACCGCGACTGCGGCGTGCAGCCACGCGCCAGGCCCGGCCGGCTGCTGCGACCCGTCGGCGGGCCCCATCTCAACGCAGTGCAATGACGGCGAATCCTGTACGGCCGACAAATGTGTCGACTATCAATGCGTCTTCGAGCCCGTCCCCGACTTCAACGGTTCTGCGTGTTGCTCGGCCACGGGACCGTCGTGTGACGACGGGAACCCCTGTACTCAGGACGCCTGCTCCTTTGGCTGGTGTCGCCACATCCAAAGCGCCGACACCGACTGTTGCGTCACCGACCTCGACTGCAACGACCAGAGCGTGTGCACGACCGACACGTGCGTGCTCGTCTCGGGCAAGAAAGTCTGTCAATACGAGAAGTTCCAGTGCGACGACGGGATCTACTGCAACGGGATCGAGTCCTGTGATCCGGGGCTCGGCTGCAAGGTCGTCGCGCCGGTTGTCCTCGATGACGGCATCCCGTGTACGGTCGACGCCTGCAGCGAAGCCTCCAAAGCCGTGACGCACACGCCCCAGGACGCGCTCTGTTCCGATGGGAAGTACTGCGACGGCGTCGAGCGCTGTGATCCCGTGGTCGGATGCACCGAAGGTCCAGCACCGACGGGCGACGACGGGATCACGTGTACTCAATCGGCGTGCGACGAGTCGAAGGACGCCATCATCCACGTCCCCGTCGACGCGCTCTGCGATGACGGCAAGGCCTGCAGCGGCACCGAAACGTGCGACGCCGCGCTCGGGTGTCAGAAGGGGACGTCGGTGTCCGGGCTCGACGACAGCATCGCGTGCACCGTCGATATCTGTAACGACAGCACGGGCGCCATCTCGCACATACCCGACCCGTCGCTCTGTGACGATCAGCTCATCTGCACAACGGCCACCTGCAGCACGACGGTCGGCTGCCTCCAAGCGATCTCGGCCGGCTTCTGCCTCATCGACGGGGCGTGTTACGGCTCGGGCACCAAGAGCCCGACCTCGGCCTGCCTCGTATGCGACCCTGCGAAGAGCAAGACCACGTGGTCGACCACGGCTGCCGGGACCGAGCTCTGTAATGGGCTCGACGACGACTGCGACAACCTCACCGACGAAGGCGCCTCGGGCCAGCCCCTGACGCAGCCGTGTGTGAACGACTGCGGTACGGTCGGCACCGAGACCTGCACGGGCGGCGCGTTCGGCGGGTGTACGGCTCCCACGCTCAAGGAGCTCTGCGGGAACGGCCTCGACGACGACTGCGACGGCACGACCGACGGGGGGACCTGCGACAACGCCGTCGCGCCGGCCGTTGGCGCCGAGGTGAAGTTCACGGCGACCCGCGGCCAGGTCTCGAACCTCGTCACCGACAACCTCGACGGGACCTACTCGACGGGCCTCCACGACCTCGCCAACCCGAACGAATCGGGCACCACCCTGGCGTCCGCGTTCGGCGCGAACTCGCTCTCGTTGCCTTTCGACATCGGCGCGGCGGGTGTCTCCCAAGTGGAGCTCATCGCGATGCGGGATAACCTCTACACCGACGCACGGGAGCTGCGTTTGGCCGTTCAGGCGCGCGACGCGCTCGGCCGCGCGGCCCCGACGGGCACCGCTGTGAGCGTCACTCTGTCGGGCGGCCCCCTCGCTCAAGCCGTCACCCTCGCCGCGGTCACCGACACGCTTGGCCGCGCCTCACTCACGTGGACGGCACCCGACGCCGTCTTTACCGCGGGTGGCCAGATCCTGATCGGATCCACGGTCCTCGGCGTCTCCGCGCCGAGCGCCGTCGTCAGCGCCGTCCCTGCGCCCGCCAAGCTCGTCCTCTCGAGCGCTGGCGGCGGCCTGGAGCTGCCGAAGTCGCCGCGCTTCACGAACGAGACCTTCACCGTCCCCGTCGTGCTCAACGGCGGCACCTCGGCCATCAACGCCTACGACGTCGACATCGACTTCAACCGCTTCATGCTCCAAGTCGTCAGCGTCACGGGGGGCACCTGTTCATCGTTTGCCGGAATTCCGGTCACCAACGCCGGCACCGACGCCAACACCACGGGCATTCTCGGCATCAACGCGATCTCCGAAAATGTGAACGCCGCGTGTGGCATCGGGGCCGCCGTGAACGTCGCCACCATCACCTTCAAGGTCCTCGGCGGCCTCACCCCGGATGATCCGACCGTCTCCGCGTCGTTCACCGGCGTCGTCCGCGAGATCCGGGACCTCAACTTCGTGAAGGTCGCGAGCGAAGTCCCCATGCTCATGGCTGACGCGTCGGGCGTCGACGCGATCGGCCAGGTTCGCGCCTGGTCCGCCGCCGTCATGGGCATCTTCGCTCGCACGCCGGACCACCAGCTCCTGAACTGGAAGCCGATCACCGGCCTCTCGGACTCCACTCAAATCGAAGTGCTCGCGTATCGACGCGACTTCACGACGTCGAACGTCGCTGCGACCGCGGGCACCAGCTACGGCGTCGACGTCTCGAATATCGTGACCATCTCGACCACGGGCTCGGTGGCGCCGTCGACGCAGCCCGGGCGTGCCACCATCGCCACCACGCACAAGGGCTTCGTCTCCACGACGTCGGTCTCGGTCCTTCAGCCCGGCCCCCTCGTGGTCGAGCTCTTCGACCCGACGCTGCAGCCCATGACCAAGGCCGTCACGAGCGCGAACATTCAGCTCCTCCAAACCACGCGCTTCCGGGCGAAGACCGAGTGGCGCGACGACGTCGGCGTCGTCTTCGAGCAGGACGTGACCGACCGCTTCACCCAGGCCGGCCAAGTATCGGTCCCGTCCACCGTCGCTTACGACCCGACGGACCGGCGCTTCTCCTCGACCACACCCGGCAGCTACGTCGTCTCGCTCCGAACCCCGCAAGGCACGACGGTCGGCACCGCCACCCTGGTCGTCGAAGACACGACCTTCGCGACTTGCAACGCTCTCGAGGTCGTCGCGCCGTGCCTCGTCGAGATGGTCGGCCTCGATCCCAAGAAGCCGACCGTGCTTCAAGGGAGCGCGGTCGAGACGGCACGCGTCAGCGCCGTCATGCGCGCCTACGGCCAGAAGTGCCAGGTGCAGGTCTTCGCCCGCTTCGCCGACGGCACTCGAATGAAAGTGACTGGAAATACGGGTATTTCGGTCACCTCCAAGGCGCCGGGCATCGCGACGTCCACGGCGGGCGGCTTGCTGACGGCCGTCAGCCCGGGGATCGCGGCCATCGAAGCCAACTGGACTCTCAATCAGGGCCTCATCTGTACCGGAACCACCCCGGTCCTGGTCGAGCTCCCGACGCCCGAGAAGATCCTCGTGACCCCGCTCGAGACGACGCTCGCCATCTCGGCGGCCGATCCGGCAGCGACGATCAAGAAGCTCCCGACGGGCGTGCAGCTCAACGTAAAGGTCCAGTACTCCGACGGCTCAACGCAGGACTTCACGTCGAGCGCCACCTATGACGCCATCAGTCAGGATCCCGGTGATCTCGTGCTCGCGACCTCGGCCGGCTACGTGACCAGCACCTCGGCCGGCGCTGGGTCGACCCAAGTCCGCGTGAGCGTGAGCATCTATCCGACGCTCACGCCGGTCGACATGAACGTCGACATCGTGAAGGCGTCGGGGCTCTTCCCCGAGTTCTACGAGACCTTCTCGCCGACCTTGCCGCGCGTCACCGACCGCATCTACTCCTACATCGAAGGCACGACGACCCGTCAGGACGCGATCTTCGAGGTCCTTATGACCTTCACCGATGGCACGACCGTCGATGTGACCCAGGAGGCGGGGCTCTCTATCGCGCCGCTCAGCCCGGCCACCGGTCAGCCCCAAGCCGGCATCGTCTCCTTCGACAAGGCCACGCGGCGGGTCGCGGCGTCGTCGCAAGGCACCGTCGACGTCCTCTTCTCGCTCGGCTCGCTCGTGCAGAAAGCGACCGGCGTTACGGTCGACAACATCAAGGAGGGGATCGCCGGCCTCGTCGCCGATGACCCGCCGGCGACCTTCAGCGGTATCAAGGACATCGGGACGACGACGATCAAAGTCTGGGGCGTGATGAACGACGGCACGCGCCGCCGCTTCTCGGACAGCCGCTTCGTCCCGGGCCTCCTGAGCTTCGGGTCGAACAACCCCCTCGCCGCCACCATCGGCGCGACCGGGCTCGCGACCATCCGCGGCAACGCGATGACGACCTTCAGCGTCGACATCGTCCCCGGCGTCGACGCCGGCGCGCAGTTCAACCCGCCGCTCTCGCTCGCGACCCCGTGCAACTTGCTCCCGGCCTGCGGTGACGTCGATCTCGGCGACGTCGCCGGGCTCGCCTTCAAGGACCGCGCGGCCGGCGAGGTCTTCACGCTCGAAGCCCGCGTGAACACGTGCACCAAGGCGCTCGGCTCCTTCGACGTCACGCTCACCTACGACGAGCTCGTCCTCGAGGTGCTCGATGTCGATCCGACGGGCGCGACGCTCGGCGCCGTCTTCAGCCCGAACTGGCTGGGCGACCCCGGCTCCATCCTCGCGAACGGGATCCTGACTCCGGACGTGAACGATCAGGAGATCGGCGACGGCCTCCCGGTCCTCATCGTCACCTTCAAGGCCAAGAAGGGCGGCGACAAGATCAGTGAGATGGGTGGCCTCCTGGAGGGCATCTACGACAGCAACGGCAGCCCGATCGGGCTCCCAGCGCCCCGCCCGGTGGTGGCCGCGGCCGGCGATCTCGATCCCCCGTGCGCGTTCCCGAACGAACCCTGGGACCTCGACGACAACTGCCTCCTCGACCGGGCGGACCTCCGGATGGCGCAGGAGCGTATCGGCCGCGGCGTGACCCTTGAGGAGGCCCTTCAGCTCTCACGCCGCGTCTCGCGTCCATGAGCGCGAGCGACGGCGCGCCGGGACCCCGTTGAGCCAACCCAAAGACCGCCCGGTGGGTGAGACGTTGCGGGAGGCAGCGCCCCTCGCGCTCCTCGCCATCGCCATTCTGGCCAGCTACAGCTTCGCCCGTCCGACGGCCGAGGCGCTCTTCCTCGAGGCCTACGGCAGCCAAGCGTTTCCGTGGGCATGGCTTGCCGTGGCGGTGTTCGCCGTCCTCGCGTCGGCGCTCTATGCCCGAGCGGCGTCGCGGCAACCGCTCGACCGGGTCCTCCGCGGCGGCGCCCTGCTGAGCGCGGGCGTGCTCGCGCTCTTGCTCGCGGCGCACGCGTTCGAGATACCCGGCGCGGCCTTCGCGCTCTACGTCTGGAAAGACATCTACATCGTCGTCGTGCTTGAGACCTTCTGGGCTATCGCCAACGCCCGCTTCGGGCTCGGTCAGGCGCGCTGGCTCTATGGCTTCTTCCTGCTCGCCGGCACGGGCGGCTCGATGCTCGGTAACCTCGGTCTCCGGGCGCTCATGCCGCAGCTCGGTACCCTCGGTGTGCTGCAGGCCGTCCTTCCGGTCTTGCTCATCGTCGCCGCAATCGGCGCGTGGGCGCCCGTCCGGAGCGGGCTCTCCGCCGCCCACGCGAGCGCGGGCCCACGCCCCGCCTTCCGGGCCCAAGTCACTCGCCTCGGCGCGAGCCGCTATCTTCAACTGCTCCTCGCGGTGGTCGCGGTCATCCAGATCGGGGTGACCCTCGTGGACGCGGTGTGGACCCGCTCTCTCGAACAGGTCTTCCCGAGCCTCGACGCCCGCACCGAAGCCATCGGCCTCGTCTACCTCTACACCGACGTCCTCTCGGCGACACTTCAGCTCGCAGCGGGTCCGATCGTGCGCCTCATCGGCGTTCCCGGCGTGTTGATGCTGGTCCCAGCGCTCGTCGCGGTGAGCCTCGGCGTCTACTTGGCGTCCGCCTCCTACCTGGCCATCGCGGCGGCCAAGGTCGTCGGAAAAGCATGTGATTACAGCCTCTTCCGGGCCGCCAAGGAGCTCCTCTACATCCCGCTCGACTACGCCGAGAAGACGGAAGGGAAGGGGCTCGTGGACATCCTCGGCTACCGGGTCGCCAAGGGCGCGGCGTCCGGGATCTTGCTCGCGCTCACCGCGGCGGGCCTCCTCGGCGCCACGGGCACCTTGGCGGCGGCGCTCGTGGTGCTCTGGATGGCGGTGACCTTGCCGCTCATCGCCGCGTTTCGGCGCCGCACCGCGAGCACCTGAACGCCGTACGTCACAGAGTCGGCCTGATCGCGGCGTCGGGGATGATTCGCGTCAAGTAGCCGCTGGCCTGCCGAGCCGCGCGCAGCAGAGCCGGGTCGCTTCGGGTGTGCAAATAGCGCTTTGCGATCGGGCGAGTGCGGCTGATCACGAGATAAGGCTCACTCGCATAGAGGCCCGTGAGGAGGTCGACCGTCTCGGCCAGGAGCGGCAAATCGGCGCGCGCCGTGGCGCACTTCGGGCAGAAGCGCGGGAGCTCGCGGATCCCATAGAGATCGATCGGTATCACGGCCTCGGGCAGCTTGTTGGGTGCGTACTCGAGGCCCGGAAGGTCGTCGGTGAGGGCCGCAACGCCCTGGGTGAGCGTCACCATCCGTTCGTGGTTGGCGACGAAGCTGGTCACGAGCTCGGTTAGCGAGCTCAGATCGATGGCGCGGAGGTCGGCCAGGAGCGCCGGATTGTGTTCCAATCGGGAGGCCACTTCGTCCGGATCGAAAGAGATGGTCCCGCCATTTCGACCGATGAGGATCAGCTCGCGTCCGTACCCGTTGGCGAGTACGGCCCCGGGGAACACGTCGATGAAGGCCTTGATGAGTGACATCGCCGTGTACGAGGGCACCTGGTAGAGCGGGAGCCACTGGGTCAAATAGCCACCGCGTGCCAGCTTCTGTTTGGCGATCTCATAGAAGTCGCGGCTGTAAAGAGCGGCGACGCCGGCGTGCGTCAGGGGTGGTGGTTCGAGCGTGATGAGGCGGTAGGCACCGTCGGTCTGTGCACGCAAATGTTGTCGGCCGTCGTTCAAATGCACGTGCACTTTCGGGCTCGTGAGGACGTCGTGGTTCCACGTCCGGAACCAAGGGGCGTGGTCGAGTATGCTCTCCGAGACGTCGGCGACGTCGATGGATTCGAGCTCCGGGTGGAGCGTGGCAGCGTGTACCGTGTTGCCGACGCCGAAGCAGATGACGAGCGCCCGGTTCGACTCGATCGGCTCTTCGCCTGCGGCCCCGAGGAGCATGGGGAGGTGAACGAAAGCGCGCATGTAACGCTGCGCCATGTACGTCGTGCCCGTCATGGGGTGGCCGTTGGTCCAGAGCTTGCGCTCGCCGGTCGACGGGACCTCCGTGACGGCGATGGTCTCGTTCGGCCCCTCCGCCACCGTGAGCACCGTCTCGCTGCCGACGTGTACCGTCGCGAGTTGACTCATCAAGTGGTCTGGCGCGAGCGCGCTGAAGCCGAGCACGCCGCCGACGCCGAGCATCGCACAGGCCGTCATGGTCAGGCGCGCCATCGGGCTGTTGACTCGCGGCAGCGCGAGGGATCGGGATCGCCAAAACCCGGTCAGGACCGGAATGACGCCAGCGATGAACGCGAGCACGCCGAGCCACAGTGCCGACCGCTGCATGCCCATCGATGGGATGAGCGCGAAACCGGCGGCGAGCGACCCGACGACACCGCCGAGCGTATTGGAGAGATAGAGCAGCCCCGCTCGGGAGCCGACGGCGGCGGCAGAGCTCTGAATCATGGCGTTGCCGAGCGGATAGGCGAGCCCCATGAGGAGCGCGGGCGCGGCCACGATCGCCAGGATTGGGGCGAGGCTCATCCACACCTCGATGAGCGCCCTACCGCCGGAGGTGCCCTGCGCATGCGCGAGGGCGATAGCCGGATCGAAGTAGTCGGAGAGTCGATAGCGACCGAGCAGGAACGGCGCCACACCGGCCAGGAGCCACTGTGAGCAGGCGAAGGCTGTAGCCGCGCGCTCGAAGCGTTGCCTCGCCGTCGAGGGACCGACGTAACGGCTGAGGACGCCGCCGAGCAGCGCCCCGAGGAAGAAGGCGGTGAGGATGGTCCCGAGGAGCAGTGAGAACGTGGATCGGTGACCACCGAGTATCGACCCCAGCGCCCGAAACCACAGCATCTCAAAGCCCATCGCGGCGGCGCCGGACACGGCCAGCGCGGCGGCGATTCCAGCGAGAGGAGGGGGCATGGGCTCCTCGGCTGCCGTCGTCGTGGGCGCGGTGGGCACTTCAGTGACGGGCGGCACCGGCTCCTTCATCCGGTCGGCCCAGCGCAACGCGAGCAGACAAACGAGGAGGTTGAGTGCGGCCGCGATCGCTTGAGCCGCGAAGAGCCCGAGGCCCGGTACGAGAGACAGATCGACCGAGAAGGCGCCGACCGCGGCGCCCAAGGTGTTGACGCCATAGAGGAGTCCGATGCGTGACCCGGCTCGTTCGACCTGCCCGCGGACGACGGCCCGCGCCAGCACGGTCAGGGTGCCCCCCATCATGACGGTCATCGGCATCAGGAGCAGGGTGGCGATGGCGAAGCGCGCGAGCTGTGTGCCGACCGTCGGGACCAGCCGCCCGGCCACGTCGGGTGTGTATGAGGTGATCCAAGCCGAGAGCGGCTCCAACATGGGCAGGATGACGGCGATGAGCAGGCCGAAGAGGCCGATCCCGGCCTCCAGATAGGCATACGCCCTGACGAGCTCGGACGGCGTGCGGGGTCTCTCGCCGACTCGCCCGTCGGCCCAACGGCCGAGGAGCCACGCCCCGCCGCCGAGTCCAATCATGAAGAGGGCTGTGACGAGGGATGCCGACTGTACCGTCGAGCCGAATACGTTGCCGAAACAACGCACCCAGACCACCTGATAGATGAGTCCCGCGCTGCCGGAGAGGAAGAACACGGTCGCCAAGGCGGTGATCCCCGGGCGCGTGGAACCTCGACGATGGGGGCTGGCGTCAGGAGTGTCGACCCCAGCCGACTCATCCTGGGTCATGAAGCGTCTCGTCCGACCCGGGCGATCCAGTCCGCGAATGCGGCGACGACGCGTTGTAAGAGCTCCCGGGTTCGGTCGGCCACGAAGCGGCCCTCGGCGTCGAAATAGGCGCCCGCGCCGCCGAGATAGGCTTCGGGCTGCTGCAAGAGGGGGACGTCGAGGAAGACGAGCGACTGCCGGAGGTGATGGTTCGCGCCGAAGCCCCCCATCGCGCCCGGTGACACGCTGATGATGGCCCCCGGCTTCTTCTGCCAGACCCCCTGTCCAAAGGGCCGGGAGCCGACGTCGAGCGCGTTCTTGAGGCACGCCGGCACGGACCGGTTGTACTCCGGCGTCACGAAGAGGAGGGCGTCTACGGCCCGAACCTCGGCGCGAAGGCGCGCCCATGAGGCGGGTACCGGGTCGACGTCGAGATCGGGGTTGTAGAGAGGCAACTCGCCGATCTCGATCACCTCGAAGTCGAGCCCCGAGCCTTCCGGAGCGAGCGTCGCTGCAACCTGAGCGATCTTGCGACACAGCGAGTCACGCCGGAGGCTGCCGATCAGAACGCCGACGCGACGCAATGGTGCAGAGCCGGTAACAGAGTGACCATCGGTCATGAGAAGCTCCTCGAAGGTGTGAACGGCGTCACGATCGGCGAAGAGCCGACACTGCCCGAGTTGGGCCTTCTTGGGTATCCCTCTCGGGCGAATCGCCTGACGAGCCCACCGTCACTCGTCGTCGTCGACAGCCGATTTCGACGGTGTGGAGGGCATCAAGATGTTCTCACGCACAGAATCATGCGAGCCTGTGATCCTTTTTCAGCGTCGCGCGTTCAAGGGGGGCACCTCCGACCGACCCGGTTCGGACGGGTCCCTCGCCGCCGCACACGGAGACTTCATGCGCCAGGTTCGTCTACTCCCGCTCTACCTCGCCCTGCTGGCTTGCCTCGTCGCGTCGGCGTCTCTCGTCAGTCGGGCGGCGGCCGCCGCCGAGGGCCCCCCCGAACACGTTCAGCTCACCATCGATCGGTATGAAGCGCTCCTCGCGCGCCTTCGGGCTCCCGATGGGGCGGCTAGCTTCGGCCGCGGCTCCGTGCGCATCACGGCGCCCCAGGAGGGCGCCTCGTCACTGGTCTCCGTGTCCGTCTCGGCGCGGCTCGTCGCGTCGCCGTCGACGTCGGCCGGCGCGGTCGTCGCGGTGCTGCCGGGCGACGTGGTGTTGAAGGCCGCGCGCCTCGACGGGTCGGATCTCACCCTGGTCAGGCGTGACGGCGCCTACGCGGTGGTGCTCCCCGACGGGAGCCGCGGCGGCGGGCTGAGCCTCGAGTACGACGTGCCGATGCTGACGGCGAGCGGCGCCTACAGCGTGGTCGTCCCGCTCCCGCCGATGCCGGGCAGCGATGTGACGGTCGACGGTCGCGAAGGCGCCCGCCTCTGGCCGGCGGGTGTGGTCTCGGGCGGCGGGTCGTCGCTTTCGGCGAGCGTCCCGGCGACGGCTGCCGTGGCGGTCGAGTGGTCGGGCGCTGGCGCTGGGACCATCCACCGCGCGTCACACCGCCTCGAAGTGAGCGCCGACGTGCTCCGCGCGACGCTCGTCTCCAACGTGGACGTCGTCACCCGCGAAGCGAACACCTGGGTCCGGATCGCCCCGGCCGACTACGCCCTCGTCGATGTCCTCGAAGGCAATGACGTCCTCGTCACGCGCGTCCAAGGCGAACACCACGAGGTCGAGATCCCGACCAAGGGCCGGCACGCCATCGAGATTCGGATCGCCACGGCCGTCGACCGGTCGGAAGGTCAGCCCAAGGTCACCATTCCGCTCGGGAATGTGCCCATCAGCGAGCTCGCGGTCGTGGTCCCTGGCAAACGTGCCATCGAGCTGAACCCTGTGATGCCGCTCGTCACAACCGTCAGCGGCGCGACGGACGCCGAAGTCACCACGGCGTCGGCCAACCTGCCGCCCCTCGAGTCCGTGAGCGTCACCTGGGCCGAGTCGCTCGCCGCGCCGGAAGAGATCGTGCGTGTGAGCGCCGAGTCGTTCCAGATCCTGCGCCTCTCCGAAGGCGTCCTCCGCTCGCAAGTGCACGTTCGTTATCAGATCCTTCGCGGCAAGGTGAAGGAGCTCGCGCTCCAGGTCCCGGACGACGCAGTGCTCTACAAGGTGACGGGTGATGGCATCGAAGACTGGCGCACCTTCGCGCCCGAAGGCGACGCCCCTCGTCAGGTCCGCGTGACCCTCGGCCAGGAGCAAGAGGGCGCTTATAACCTCGTTCTCGAGCTCGAGGCCGTCGTCTCCCAGAAAGAAGGTTCGCCCCTCCCGATCCCGCTGGTGCGTCCGCTGAGCGCCTTCCGTGAGACCGGCGTCATCGCGCTGCTCGATGGGGACAAGGTCGGCTTCTCGCCGGCGGAGCAGACGACCTACACGACCGTCGGTCAGGACGCGCTGCCCTCCGACATCCGCCAGGGCCTCGACCGTTCGGTCACCCAAGCCTTCAAGCACATCGGCGAGCCCGGCAAGATGAAGGCCACCGTGACGGCAGTGAAGACGCGCGAGGTCCTCTACGACGCGCGCACTCAGGCGCTCTACAGTGTCAAGGAAGGCGCCGTCGTCGCATCGGCCACCATTCAGGTCGAGGTCAAGTCCGGCAAGTCGGAGCGCCTCGTGCTGAGCTTCCCCGAGGAGGTCACCATCCTCGGGGTGATCGCGCCGAGCCTCGCCAAGAAGGGCGATCTCCCGGCCGGCGAAGCCGGGATCCCGAAGGGCCGCAAGGGCTACGAGCTCCGCTTCGCCCAGGCGCTCGAAGGCACCATCGAAGTGCACTTGGAGTTCGAATTGGTCCCCAAGACCAAAGCCGCCTCGCTAAAGCTCCCGGACGTCCGCGTCCTCGGCGCGGAGGTCGAAGAGGGCGCCATCGGCATCACGGCCGAGACCGGCATCGAAGTGACACCTGCGACGGCGACCGACCTTCGCCGCGTCGACATCGGCGAGCTCCCCTCCGCGGTCCGGAAGCGCGTCGTCGGCGGTGTCGACATCCTCCTCGGCTACACCTACTCGCGCGCGCCGTGGGGCCTCGAGCTCG
>JADMJS010000437.1 GCA_018780435.1 Myxococcales bacterium | reverse complement strand
ATGGGCGCCGTCGCCACGACCTTCATCGCGGGCGTCGAAGCGGTTCGTCGCGGCATCTCGCAGCCGATTGGCTCGATGACGCAGATGGGCCACATCCGCCTCGGCAAGCGCACCGAGAACCGGCAGCCGCTCGTCAAGGAGTTCGTCCCGCTCCAGAGCCTCGACTCGGTCGTCTTCGGCGGCTGGGACATCTTCGAGGACGACTGCCTCACGGCTGCCCGCCGCGCTGGCGTGCTCGAGAGCGCCCTCCTCGACAAGCTCTCGGACTTCCTCGGCGAGATCCGCCCGATGAAGGCGGCCTTCGATCCGGAGTACGTGAAGCGTATCAACGGCCCGAACGTCATCCCGGGCGGGCGCCGCGACTGGGCCAACCAGCTTCGAAAGGACATCCGCGACTTCAAGGCGCGCCATGGCCTCGAGCGCGTCGTGCTGGTCTGGTGCGGCTCAACCGAGTCCTACGCCGACGCGACCGAGATCACGGCGTCGCTCGCCGCCTACGAGGCCGGCCTCGACCAGAACGATCCGCGCATCCCGCCGAGCTCGGTCTACGCCTACGCGGCGCTGATGGAGGGCTGCCCGTACGCCAATGGCGCGCCGAACGCGTCTGTGGACACGCCGGCGATGCTGGAGCTGGCTGAGAAGATGAAGGTCCCCGTGTGCGGTAAGGACTTCAAGACGGGCCAGACGCTCCTGAAGACCATCATCGCGCCGGGCCTCAAGGCGCGCCTCCTCGGCCTGCAGGGGTGGTTCTCGACCAACATCCTCGGCAACCGCGACGGGGAAGTGCTGGAAGATCCGGGCTCGTTCAAGAGCAAGGAGGTGACCAAGCTGTCGGTGCTCGACACCATCCTCCAACCGGACCTCTACCCGACGCTCTACGGGAACTACTTCCACAGCGTGAAGATCAACTACTACCCTCCGCGCGGCGACAACAAGGAAGGGTGGGACAACATCGACATCACGGGCTGGCTCGGCTACCCGATGCAGATCAAGATCGACTTTCTTTGCCGGGATTCGATCCTCGCAGCCCCGCTGGTCCTCGACCTCGCGCTCTTCATGGACTTCGCGCAGCGCGCGGGCTTCTACGGGATCCAGGAGTGGCTGTCGTTCTACTTCAAGTCGCCGATGGCAGCGCCAGGCCTCCTCCCGGAGCACGATCTCTTCATTCAGCAGCAGAAGCTGAAGAACACACTGCGATACGTCATGGGCGAACAGCTCATCACGCACCTCGGGCTCGACTACTACGAGGGCGAGGTGTAAAAGCGCGCAATGCAAGGCGCCTACGACAACATCCTCGCGGCGATCGGTCGCACTCCCATCGTTCGGCTCAACGCCGTCTCGAAGGGCCTCCGTAGCCATCTCTTCGCCAAGTGCGAGTACACGAACCCAGCCGGCTCGGTCAAAGACCGACCGGCGCTGCAGATCATCCTCGACTACGAAGCCGAGGGGAAGCTGAAGCCGGGCGGCACCATCGTCGAAGCCACGTCGGGCAACACCGGCATGGGCCTCGCGATGGCGTCGGCCATTCGTGGCTACAAGTGCATCTTCGTCATGCCCGACAAGATGAGCGAAGAGAAGATCGCCGCGTTGCGCGCGTTCGGTGCGAAGGTGGTCGTGACGCCGACGAACGTCGACCCCGAGGATCCGCGCAGCTACTACAGCGTCGCGCGGCGCCTCGCGGTCGAGACCCCGAACGCCGTCCTCGCCAATCAGTACCACAACCCGTCGAACCCGAAGGCGCACGTGCTGTCGACGGGCCCCGAGATCTGGGAGCAGACCGGCGGCGAAGTGGACGCCATGGTCATCTGCATGGGCACGGGCGGCACGATCTCGGGCATCGGGAAGTACCTGAAGTCGATGAAGCCGTCGATCAAGATGATCGGCGTCGATCCCATCGGCTCCATCTACTACGACTACTTCCGCACCGGGAAGATGACCACGGCCCACTCCTACAAGGTCGAGGGCTTCGGCGAGGACTTCCTCCCCGGCACGATGGACTTCTCCATCCTCGACGACGTGGTCCGGGTTACCGACAAAGAGTGCTTCGACACGACGCGCCGGCTCGTCCGTGAAGAGGGGCTTTACTGCGGCGGGTCCTCCGGCGCGGCCGTGGCGGGTGCCATCAAGTGGGCCGAGAAGCAGATCGAACCGCTCAACGTCATCGCGCTGCTTCCGGACGGCGCGTCGCGCTACCTCTCCAAGGTCTTCAACGACCAGTGGATGCTCGAGAACGGCTTCCTCGAAGACGCCCACGGCGGCACGGTCGCGGACGTCGTCGGCACCAAGAGCCGGCCTTTCTGGACGGTCTCGCCGTCGGCGACCATCGGCGAGGTCATCGCCAAGATGAAGGAGCACGAGGTCTCCCAGATCCCCGTGCTCGACGGCGACCGGCTCCTCGGGGTCGCGACCGAGCTCGCGCTCCTCAAGGCGCTCGTCAGCAAACACGCGCGCGAGGACAGCAAGGTCGGCGAATACGTCGTAGTGGACTTCGCGCTCGTGGAGCCGCGAAACTCGGCGGCGCTGCTCTCCGAACTCTTCGCGCGCGGAAAGACGGTCATCGTTCACGAGGGTCAACGCTACACCGGCATTTTGACCAACATCGACCTCATCGACTTCATCACTCGCCGCGGGAAACGCAGCAGTTGATTTGACAGGAAGCGAGTGAGTCGTACCATCCCGCCACTTTTTCAGTTGCACCGGGGGTCCCCATGAAGCTCCAACTCAGCACGTCGCGTCTCTGGGCCAAAGTCATCGCTGGCTTGGTCATCGGCGGCGCGTCCGTCGCCTCGGCGGCCGATACTCGTCTGTCGAAGTTCCACGGGCTCGACCCGGCCATCAAGGCGGCGCTCGAGAAGGACGGCATGCCCGCGACCAAGCTCATCCGTGAGCGCTTCGCCGGCCAGACCATCGCGAAGATCAAAGCCTATGGGAAGGGCAAGAAGCTCGACGAGCAGGCGTTCCTTCACACCGTCTGGCAAGCGCAGATGGTCGGTGCGCAATCGGTCACTCCGGCCATTGCGTGGGCGCTGGTGCACCACTGCAACATCCAGGGTCTGGAGGCGCTCAAGACTTCGAACCCCGATGGCATCCTGAAGTGCATGCAGGAAGCCCACGGCAAGTTCGGTGGTGCCGGCGGCGCGCTCGCAGCAGAGGACATCACCAAGTGGAACGCGGTGACCTGGGTCGCCGACGCCAAGGCTGTGACTGACGGCGGCGCCGCGCTCGTGATGTCACGCTCGATCCCGGTCGGCCAAATCGTGAACGCCGACCAGAAGATCCTCGCTGCGTTCCGCAAGAAGAAGTGGCTCGACAACGTCACCGTGGTCGAGAACCTCAGCGTGTCGGGTCAGCGGGACGCCTTCGCCAAGGCCAACAAGTTCGATAACAAGGAGGTCGATCGCCACGTCGCGAACGCCGACTTCCTCCGGGTCAAGGAAGTCACGCCGGCTCTGGCCGCGTGGTTCTGGGACGCTGGTGTTCAGAACCTCGGCGAGCTCGGCAGCGCCAATCCTGCCGACCTGCTGAAGAAGCTTGAAGAAACGAGCTCCGCGTCGCGTCCGAAGGCGGGGACGTTGACCCTGCAGGAGCTCACGACGATCATCGGCTCGG
>JADMJS010000534.1 GCA_018780435.1 Myxococcales bacterium | reverse complement strand
GGGCCAGATCCTCTTCGACTCCGGATGGCGACGCGATGCGTAACCGAGGCCCGTCTCCACGGGTTCAAGCCCTTCTCGACCAGCTTCAGGCGATCTACGCCGAAGCCGACCAGCACCACGCCACCTGGAGCTGCCCGAAGACGGCCGAGTGCTGCCACTTCGGGCTCACGGGCAAAGAGCCCTTCGTGACGTCCATTGAGCTCGCTGAGATCGAACGCGCGCTCCGGGCGCAAGGCCGCGAACCGGCGCCACCCGAACGCCGCGCCAAGGAGACGGAGAAGAAGGACCCAAAGCGGGTCTGCCCGATGCTCACCGAAGGGCTACGCTGCTCGATCTACGAGAGCCGCCCGCTCGGGTGCCGTACCTTCTTCTGCCATCGCGCCGACCGAGGGGACAAGGTGCCCCACCAAGCGTGGCGCGACATCGTCCGGCGTATCGAGGATCTCTCTCGACTCCATCGGAAAGACGGTGAGATCGGCAGGCCGCTCGGTCGGATCCTCGGCCGCCCGTCCAAGCTGAAGAACCCGACGCGAAGCGACACGCCGGAGTGAGCTGGGCAGCGCCCGTCTCTCCACGATCGCGCTCGTAACGCAGCCTTCTCACTTTTCTGGAGCCACCTGCCGGGACCTTTGTTATGGTCATTCTGCGGCTGACGGTGGGGTGTACGACGCGCATCGTGCGGTCAAGCCGGCTCGGGTTGGGGGACCGTCACGTCATGACCACAATCGTCTCGGATTTCGCTCAGAAGCTCTACGACGACGACGACGGCCGCGTTCCGAACCCGCAAGCCCGCCGCCTCTTCGAGTTTCTGGGTTCCATCATCGAAGCCGTTACCGCTGGCTACGAGGTCAGCGCGCCCGCCGACACGACCGTCCGCTGCCGCCGTCGTCCGGGCCGTCAGCCCTGCCCCGGCGCGATCGTGGCCGTCCGCGAGACGCTGCCGAGCGGGATCATTTGGGGCTGTTCCCATTGCGACGACAACGGCTTCATCACGGGATTCGAAGACTGTGAATACTACCTGGGCGACGACCGGCAACGGCCAAAGGGCCTGTTGCTTCGCCTCGACCTCGACGCTGCCGAGCTGAACCTCCTGCGGGAGTTCGTGCGCCCCTCCGGCCTCTGGTCCAAGCGACTCCTGAGCGGCGCGCGAACGGCCACATTGAGCTCGGGCTTTCACCTCTACGGGTCCAAGACGTGCTTCGATCAGCTCGACCGAGACGTCCGGGCCGCCGCCGAGACGGCCAAGCTGCCCTCAACGCGGCGGCGCCTCCAGCACCTGGCGATTCTCCTGGAAGGGCTGACGGCCGTCAGTTGGAGCGACGCCCTGAAGGGGTCCGAGCTCGGCCTTTCGGCTCGCATCGATGTCGACCGCTGGGAGCTCGACGACGCTGAAGCGCGCAATGTCGCCCATCCCGAGTCCTTTTGGATTCCGCCGCACTTCGTCCGCACCGGCCTCGGTCCGGGCACGGTGGTGCAGCTGATCTTCGCGCTTGAGCCCGATCAGCCCGAAGAGGACGAGCCCATCTGCTTCGAACGAATGTGGGTTCAGATCGAAGCGGCCGCAGGCGACCTCTACGTCGGGCGTCTCGACAATCAGCCGGTCTCCACGACCCGCCTCCGCCCGGGTACGCCGATCTTCTTCGGTCCGGAGCACATCATCGACATCTGGGCGGACGGCCCCGAACCGGTCTGATCCGGGCGCCTGGCCGACGTCAGCGCTGCTTCGGCGATGGCACCGGCGCCGCGCCACGTTCGACGAGCCACTCTCCCTCGAGGCCATCAGGGAGGCTCTGACGCTCTCCGTTCGGCCACACGATCTCGATGTCCGTGGCCGGAGAATCGCCCAGCCCGAAGTGGAGCGCACCCGAGTGGCTCGAAAGGAAGCTCGCCCCGGCGGTGAGCACGCGGTGTTGTTGGCGTCCGTCGTGCTTCAGCTTGACCCTCGCCCCGACGGCCTGTGTGTTCGGCCCGGCGGAATCGCGGAGGTCGAGGCGCAGGAAGTGGCCCGTCGCCCGTGAGCGATTCATCAAGAGGAACGGCGTGTTGCGGACGTCCGGGGGCAAGGTGCTGGCAGCCTCGGCGCCGACCACGATGTCTTCGAGGCCGTCGCGATCGAGGTCGCCGCGGGCGACGCCAAACGCGTTGATGACCCCTTCGAAGGGAGCCCCTGCCGTCTCGGTGCGCTCGACGAATCCCGGCGTCCCGGCGGCGAGGGTGTTCTCGAAGAGGATCATGCGCCCTTGGCGCCCGGTCCCGAGCTCGTCGTCGGGTCGAAAGCGACCATCGCTGGCGGCGACGCTGATGACGTCGAGATCGCCGTCGTTATCGGCGTCGAAGAGCGCACACCCCCACCCGGTCAGCGCCTCGGTAGGGTTGGCGGCGTCGCCGAGCCACGCGCGCATAGCGTCTTGGAAACGGGGCGTCGCAGCCGGTCGCTGCAAGTAGAGGACATCGGCGCCGAAATTGGTGGCGTAGAGATCGAGGAGGCCGTCGCCGTCGATGTCGCCGGTGTCGAGGCCCATGAGCCCCGTGGCGACGTTCGGGACCCAGGTCTCGGTCGCGTTCTGAAAGACCCCGCCCGCCGTGCCCAGAAAGAGCGTGTCTCGAAGGAAGTCATGGATGGAGAAGATGTCCTCCGCACCATCTTCGTCGAAGTCCGCGATGATCCCGACGAAGCTGGCGCCGAACTGTGGACCCGCGAGCCCCCATGCCTTCGAGACCTCGGTGAAGCGGCCGCCGTCATTCCGGTAGACGAGGTCGGGTCGGCCTTGGCTCTCGCTGGGCTCGTCGAGTCGCTCGACGACGTCGACACCGGTGGCCACGAAGACGTCGAGATCGCCGTCCCCGTCGAGATCGGCGAGGCTGGCGGACTGAGAGAAGGTCGGCACCCCTGGAAAACCCCAGGCCTCGGTGGCGTTTTGGAACTGGTGCCCGTCGAAGGTGAGGACCGCGTCGGCCTCGGTGAAGCGGGTCAGGATCAGGTCCAGATCGCCGTCGGCGTCGAGATCGCCGTAGACGAGCCCGTCGACGCTGCCGAGCTCGAGCGGCCCGAGGCCCCACACGTTGGTTTGGTCCACGAAGCTGAGCTGCCCACCCGACTCGCCCGTCCGGTTCCGGAGGAGGCGCACCCCTCGGTCGGTGCCCAAGGAGACGTCGGGCCAGAAGTCGCCATCGACATCGACGAGCGACACCCCGAGCGCCCCGCGCAGATCGGGAGCGAGGAGCGCGGCGTGGTCTTCGAACACGATGCCCGGCGTTTCGGCGATGTCGCTATCGGGCTGAAGGAGCTCGACGCTCCCGATGACCTCGACGCTCTCGTCGTCAGCGGTACAGCCGCCCGAGACGCCGAGCGCGAGGGCGAATCCAGCGCTTCGCATTACCAGGCGGGCGGGCGTGCGACGCTCACGGTGTTGGTCATGACGGCTCGCCACGCGTCCCAACGCTCTCAATCGCCGAAGTAGAAGAGGATCGAGAAGGCCGCGTCGGCGACGATGACCCAGAAGATGCTGCGCACGACGGAGGAGGTCGTGACGCGCCCGACGCTCTCGGCGCCGCCCTGTGCCGAGAACCCGGCGTGAGCGCCGATGAGGACGATGAGCCAGGCGAAGACGACGCTCTTGAAGAGCCCCGTGAAGATGTCGAGCGT
>JADMJS010000127.1 GCA_018780435.1 Myxococcales bacterium | reverse complement strand
CTCGACATCTTCCTTGCTCCCGTACGACATCGCTTCGGCCGGCTCGGTCCGAAAAGCAGCAGCCTCCTGGTCCTCGGACGCCGTAGCGTCTCCGATACCTGGTGATCGAAGCACTGCGACGCGACTAAACGAGAAAAGTGCGGAGCCGGTCGGTGCCGCGGCACCCTCGACCGGTCGGCGCTGGATGCGGGCATCGTGGTGCCGTCGCGGCGACGTGCCCGTGCAAGGGTGTGGGGGAGCAGCGACGGGATCGGGCCGGCGGAGCTACAGCTCGGGTTCGTTGGGGCACGCGAGGTCGACCGGGCGATGGCGCCGGACCTGCGGACACGTGTCAGTCTGCCGGGCCCATCGTCGAGACAGGCTGGCTCGTCCCTGCCCAGCAGCGCTCAGCAGCGCCGCCGCCGAGAGAGGAGCCCGACCACGAGCCCCATGGCCAGCCAAACCCCGAAGGGCAGGGCGCCCCGCGTCGTGCCGCAGCCGCTGCTGCCAGGTGGGGCGGCGATGACCGTGCCCGTGGCACCGTCCTGGCCGTCGCTTTGGTCGCTGGCGTCGTCGCCGGCGTCGGTGCCATCGGTGCCGGGGATCTCGGTGTCGCAGGTGGCGGGTTCGCCGGCGACGCAGGCGGGGATCTTGACCGGGACGCCCTCCTTCACGCAGGTGAACTCGCCGAGGCCGTCGTCGGTCTCGCCGTCGCAGTCGTTGTCGAGGCCATCGCAGATCTCGGGCTTCAGGCCGAGGAAGGCGTCGCAGATGGCCGGGGCGCCACTCGCGCAGGCGGCGATGGGGCGCTTGCACTCGCCGAGGCCGCATTCGACCGTCCCGAGGTCTTCGTCGGTCTCGCCGCTACAGTCGTCATCGATGTTGTTGCAGATCTCTGGGGCCTGGCCCGTGTCGGCGTCGCACGCCTGGGGCACGCCGAGCACGCAGAGCGGGATCTCGCGGGTACAGGCGCCCTTGCCGCACGTGATGGTGCCTTGGTTCTCGTCGGTCTCGCCGTCGCAGTCGTCGTCGAGGCCATTGCAGACGTCGGGCTTCTCGAGGTCGAGCGGCGTGCAGATCTTGTTCGCGCCGCCGACGCAGCCCGACACCGTCACCTCACAGATGCCGTCGCCACAGGTGACAGGCGACGAGGACTCGTCGATCTCACCGTCGCAGTCGTCGTCCGAGAAGTTGCACTCCTCGAGCGTCGCGCCCGCGAGCGGGTCGCAGATCCCAGGCTTGCCGCCCGTGCAGCCGGGGACCACCTTCTGGCAGACGCCCTTGCCGCAGGTCAGGACCGCGATGTTCTCGTCGGTGTCCGAGTCGCAGTCGTTGTCGACACCGTCACAGATATCGGGTGCGAGGCCGCTCGGGTTGCACTCGAGCACCTTGCCATTCCAGCACTTCGGGATGGCTTGCGGACAGCCGATGAGCTCGCCGCACGTGATGAAGCCCAGATCCTCATCGGTCTCGCCGTCACAGTCGTCGTCTTTGCCGTTACAGACCTCGGTCTTCTTGCCGGCGTCCGGGTCACAGAGGCCCGGTTCCGTGCAGCCGACGATGGCCTTGGCACACTCACCGATGCCGCACGTCCACTCCGGGATGTCCTCGTCCGTGATGCCGTCACAGTCGTTGTCGACGTCGTCACAGAGCTCGGTGCCGGCCCCCGCGAACTCGTCACAGGCCGTCGCCGTCCCGTCCGTACAGTTTGGGAGCGTGCGCTTGCAGGCCCCGAGGCCGCAGTCGAAGAGGCCGAGGGCGTCGGCTTCGTCGACCGCGCCGTCGCAGTCGTCGTCGATCGCGTTACAGACCTCGTCCGACGCGCCCTCGAGCGGCTCACACGCCGCGCACCCGACGACGGGGCGAGCGCATGCGCCAAGGCCACAGATCGCCTCGCCGGTCAGCTCGTCGGTCTGGCCGTCGCAGTCGTTGTCGCGCCCATCACACACCTCGTCCGTCGCGCCGACCGTCTGGTCGCACGTGTCACAGAGCGGGATCTCGCGGTAACACTGCCCCGTGCCGCACGGCTTGAGCCCCGGCGCGTCGTCCGTGACACCGTCGCAGTCGTCGTCTTTGCCGTTACAGATCTCGGGGACCTGCCCAACCATCGGGTCGCACGTGTGACAAGCGGGGATCGGCCTCTCGCACACCCCGGTCCCGCACGAGACTGTCGGAGTATTGTCATCCGTATCGCCGTCACAGTCGTCGTCGATGAGGTTACAGACCTCCTTCTTCGCGCCGAGGAGCGGGTCGCAGGAGCCACATTGTGGGATCTCGTGTTCGCAGAGGCCGGTCCCGCACGCGACCGTCGGCAGCTCGTCGTCGGTGAGGCCGTCACAGTCGTCGTCGATGAGGTTACAGACCTCGACCTCCTTGCCGATCATCGGGTCACACACGTCGCAGAAGCCGATGAGCCGTTCACAACGCCCCGTCCCGCAGAGCACGGTCCCGATCGACTCGTCGGTGATGCCGTCGCAGTCGTTGTCGAGTCCGTCGCACGACTCGTCGTCTTTGCCGACGAAGGGGTCACACTCCGCGCAGGCGTCGATCTGCCGCTTGCAGAGCCCCGTCCCGCACGCGACGAGCCCGACCTCTTCGTCGGTGATACCGTCGCAGTCGTCGTCGATGTCGTTACACTGTTCCGCGGTCTTCCCGAAGTTCGGATCACATGGCACCGTCTGCCCGAGGATACAGATGGGCTCGTCGTGGAAGCAGCCGCCGATGCCGCAGGTCTGATAGCCAGTCGCGTCCGGATCGTCGGTGTCGCCGTCGCAGTCGTCGTCGACGGCGTTGCAGGTCTCGCCCGCCCCGGGATAGACGGTCTCGTCGTCATCGTTGCAATCGATGTTGGCCGGCGAGCCGTCGCCGTCGCCATCGGGGATGGGATAGTCGAACTCGACGGTCACGGGCGCGGCACCGGGCGCCACCTTGACCAAGACGAGGTCGATGGACGGCAGGTAGCTCCAGCCGGAGGTCACGGCGTCGAGGGACGTCGTCTTGGTGAGCGCGACCCCGCCCGCCTTCACCGTCGTCGGTGTGTCAGGCAGGTTGCCCGCGCTCACGAGGAGCGGCCGCGTGGGCGACGACGGCGTCACGGCAAAGGTCACGTTGTAGGTCGCCGGGTCGAAGGTCGTGCTCCCGAAGCTCCCCGCGGACGCGAGGCGCACCGTGAGTCCGGCGGGGGTCGCGATGTCGCGCGTGCGCACCACCTCGGCGGCGCTGTCGAGCGTCACGCGGGACACGAGCCACGGCAGCACGGTCGCGCCCGCCGCGCTGTTCGAACGTACATCCCAGAACTCCGAGACGTGCCCCGTCGCCGGGGTGGCGCTCACGGGGTTCAGTCGCCGAAAGATCGCGTCGCGCATGCGAACCGCGACGCTCGACCACGGGTCGAAAGGCGAGAGCCGCTCGAGCGCCATGAAGGCGATGGCGGCACGGGCGCCGGCCGAGGTCGAGAGGCGGCCGAAGCGACTGTCCGTGAAGTCGGCGCCGCCGAGCCCCGAGACGGCGGCGAAGGGCGAGAGCCCCGTCGTGATCCCTGAGACTTCGAAGGGCGAGACGAAGCCGAGCGCGGCGAAGCCGAGCTCGAGCGCGCGCTGACGGTGCGCCTCGTCGTTCGTGAGGAGGTAGCCCTCGACGTGAGCCAGGATGGCGTCGGCTGTCGCACCGAGGTCGGGCGCCACCGCGGGCAGCTCCCCAGCCGCCGCCGTACCTTCCGGGCGGGCGATCGCGAGCAGCTCGCTGAGGCGGGCCTCGGCTAGCACCACGGCGTCGGGCGCGCCGGTCAGCCGAGCGAAACGCGCGAGGCGGTGGACATGGCGCGCGAGACCGGCGTTGCCGGCGCTCCCGGAGAGCAAGGCGGGGGCGGCGCTGGCCGCCGGGCCGGCGGTGTCGTCGGCCTTCAGCGTGTCCCAGGCTGCCGCGAGGTGTGCTCCGCCCCCGACTCGATAGACGGCGTCGAGGGAGGGCGCGAGGCCGGAGCCGAAGACCCAGTCCTTGGCGGTCGCCAGCGCGAGGGCGTCCGTGACCTTCGAGGCGAGCCCCGTGTCGCCGCTCGTGTCCGCGAGGGCCGCCGCCACGGTCGCGACGTCGCCATAGCCGCGTGCGGAGGCACCATTCTGGAGGGAGAAGCCCTGCGTCGGCACCCAGGCTGCGGTGAGCGCCGAACGCACCTTCAGTTCCGCCGCGAGCACGTCGAAGGAGACGACGCTCGGTGTCCCGAACTCGTCCCAGAACGCGCGGACGGTGCTCTCGTGCAGCGCTTCGGTGCGCGCGAAGAGCGTCGCCGTGAGCGTCAGCGTCTCGTTCGCCAGCGCCGCTTCGGGGCGGCCGGACTCGTCGTCGCCGGGGACCGTGTAGGTCGGGGCGGGCGGGACGAAGAGGCCGAGGCGATGGGCCGTGTCCGCGCTCTCGAACTCCGGTGACGGCGTTTGGGCGCCCGGGCGCCAGCTCTGCGCGGGGGCCCACAGGAGGCCTGCGGTCACCCCCGCGCGACGGACGGCCATGGCGGGGAGCATGACGAGGCGGGGATCGGGGCGCGCGCGCGCCGCGTCTGGGCCCACGACGCCGCTCGCGTTGCTGCTTGCTTCGTCGTCGAGGAGCCACTCGAGGCCCCCGAAGACAGCGCCGTCGCCCGCGCTCGGAACCGCGTCCGGATGGACGGTGACGGCGAAGCCGAAGCGGCGCAGCGACGAACTCTGCGAGGGGGTCGCGGTGAGGACGACGTCCGCGGCCGTGCTGCCGGTCGCGAGGCTGATGCTCGCCCCGAAGACCCAGCTCGTACCGAGGTCGGTCGCGACGATCTGCGAGCCCGACAGCGTCAGTAGGCCCGCCGAACCGGAGATGGGCTGCGGCGTGATGGCGGACAGCGTGACCGGGATACGGGTCCCGAGCGAACCGGTCTCGTCGATGACGGCGCTGCCGAGCGAGAGCTCGTCCATCACGAGCTGCCACGCCCCCGCGCGGGCGGCGTACACCTGGAGGTGGCCGTAACCGCCGAGGCAGGGATCTTGGAGCAATGCGACCCGCAGTTTGTCGTTCTCGATGAGCATCGCCCGCGGCAGCACCTTGGACGCCGTGGCGGTCCCGGCCGGCGGCACCTCGGGCGGCAGCGTCGGGACCGGATCGATCCAGATCGGATTCTGACTGACGCTGTAGCTCCACAGGGAGGGCGTCCCGAGAAACTGGCCCGTGACGGTCACCGACGCGAGTTCGGAATCTAGACATGAGGCGCGGGTGCCGAGCGTTCGCGTGACGGTGACCGAGCCGAAGGCCGGAATGTTCGGCAGGAACTCGATCTGCCCGTCCACGATGAGCTTGCCGCCCGTGACGGTCTCCGTGCCGCGGTTCTCGACCGTCGCTTTCAGAAGGGCGTTGGTCCCGGCGATGAGCGCGGGGCCGTCGCCGAGGGTGATGCTCGCGAGCTCGGCGGAGGCCGTGCCGCGGTGCAGGCCGACCTGCTCGATGGCGAACGCACGTGGCGGGCCCGACGTCCCTGGCAGATCGAGGCGCAGCGCGTCGAGCGGTGCCGCGAAGGCCGGGTTGGCTCCGACGTTCACGATCGCGGTGAAGCGGCTCCCGTCGCAAGTGATGGACGCGGGCAGGGGCGTGAACGCGCCCCCCGTCGGGCGAAACGCGACGCTGAGGGTACAGGGCCCTCCGCCGTCGAGGCGGCCGAGGACCGCGATTCGGTCGTAGAGCGTCCCTGAGGCCCGAATCGGGAGCGTGATGGTGGCCGCCGATGCGTGCGTGATGAGTCCGCGGAACGCGCCGTCGGCGACTCGGGCTCCCGCGATGCCGGTCGCCGTCGCGGGAGCGGCCGGACCCGACGTCTCGAAGCCCTCGACGTGCTCGAAGCCAATCTCGTCGAACGCGAAGGTCGCGCCGCTCTCCGGCGCGTCGAAGGGCTGCACCCACATCGCGACGATCTCCTCGCGCCACTTCGAGTTGGCGAAGAGGTCGACGTGCAGCGTCTGCCAGGTGCCGTCGGCGGTGAAGGGCACGGTCACGCTTCGCGACACGTTCAAAGTCGGCGCTGTCGCCGTCCCCCACCAGACCCGGAAAGTCTGGCTCGGGTTCGGCGACGTGGCCTTGATCCGAACCGAGAGGGTGCGGCGGCTGCGGGCGTCGAAGCGCCACCAGGACGGCGCCTCGAAGCGCGGCTTCACGACGGCCGTGGTGAGGGCGGATCCGCTGAGTACCCCCGCCGCCACGGCCAGCGAGCCGACGGTCTCGGACGGCTTCCAGCCCTCGAGGTCGCCGTCGCGGAGAAACGAGAAGACGTGACGGAAAGGCACGGCGTCGATGCTCACGCGGGACAGGGACACGGCGCCGACCGAGAGGCTCGGGAAGGCCAAAGCGACCCGAGTGACCGTGCCAGTCCAGGCGGTCGAGGCTGCGAGGTTCACGGTCTGAAGGCGAGGGACCCCATCGGCTTTCAGCCAGAACGCGCGCTCGATGCGCGTGTCGACGCCGCCGGCCGTGACGATGACGTCGACGGCCGTGGTGACGTTCGCCGACGCGACGACCGAGAGCGTCGTGGCCGAGGCAGCGGTGATGGACACGGTTGGCGTCGCGACGACCGGCGACTGACAGGTGACGGCGATAGCGAGCGCGCCGGCCTCCATGTCGTGGGTGAGCGTGGCGCACGTGCTGGTGTAGCCCGAGATCCCCGCGTCGAAGTCCCACACTTGCGCGTGAGACGGCGCTGCCGCGAGCAGGACGGCGAGGAGGCTAGGCGCGAAGACGGCGCCTACGGAGCGCGTCGAAGAAACGAAGTGACCGGTCGTAAACATGCAAGGGCGATGATACGGGTTTCCGCGCCAGGAATGAACCCAGGAGGCCGCTGCTATTCTCCCGTCGCCGGCCTTCGCGCTGCCGCACGGGAGCGGCGTCAGATGTCTGCGATACGTCCTCACGTAGCTTTGGCTACGCTCCGGGCGTTTCTCGACATCTTCCTTGCTCTCACAGGGAATCGCTTCGGCCTGCTCGGTCCGAAAATCAGCGCCCTCCTAGGCACAGCACCGACGGGCGGATTCACAGCACGCGATCACGGACCGCCAGAAGCGCCGCGCGGAACGCAGCCGCCGTTGGGTAACGATCGCCCGGCGAGCGCATGAGCGCGCGGTGGACGGCGTCGCAGAGCTCGGGCGGGAGGCTCCGTGCACGTTCGGCGAGCGGCTTCGGATCTTGTTCGAGCAGCGTTCGGATCGGGTCCTCGCCGCCGACGCCCGCGTAGACCGTCTCGCCGCAGAGGATGTGGTAGAGCGCGGCGCCGGCCGAGTAGATGTCGCTGCGCGGTCCGACGTCGCGGAAGCGGGTGATCTGCTCGGGCGGCATGTAGTCCGGCGTACCGAAGGCGATCTTGCCGCGAGTGATGGGCTGGGCCGAGACCTCTTCGTAGTTCTTCGCGAGCCCGAAGTCGGTGAGCTTTGGCACCATCTTGCCCTGATCGATCCCGACCAGAATGTTGGCCGGCTTCACGTCGCGATGCACGAAGCCGCGTTCGTGAGCGTAGTGGAGGCCGTCGAGCAGCTCCGAGACGAGGTCGACGGCGCGCCGCGGCGAGATGCGGCCGCCGGCCTGGCGGCGGTAGAGGTCGAGGTCGACGCCTTCGACGTACTCCATCACGAAGAAGAACTCGCCGCCGACGAAGCCCTCGTCGACGAACGCGACGATGTTGCGGTGCGTGAGTGCGCGCATGGCCGCCGCCTCCCGGAGGAAACGCCGCGCGTCCGTGTCGGCGACCTGCAGATCCGGGCGAAGGCACTTCAGCGCGAAACGATGGCCGTCGGATTCGCGTTCGACGAGGTGCACCGCGCCCATGTTGCCTTCCCCGATCGTCTCGAGGATGACGTAGCCCGGGAAGCGATGGAGCTCCGGATCGCCCTCGACCGGTGTGCCGAACGCGGGGAGCACGACCTGCACATGGACCACGAAGGTCGAGTGGCCCGCTTCGAGCCGGTCGCCGTCGAAGAGCGCCACCCGCCCTCGCAGCGGCTCGCCGTTCAGCTCCGTCCCATTGGCGGAGCCGAGGTCCGACGCGACGTAGCCCTTGGGGGTGGCTTCGATACTGAAGTGGTTACGGGAGATTGCGCTGTCGTTGGGTATGTGGAGCGCCACGTCGGGGGACCGACCGACGCGGATCTCGCCCGTCGCGCCGAGCTCGACGCGGCGGCCGGCGGCGGGACCAGTGAGGGCTTCGAGGACGAGGGACGGCGCATCCATTCGGCGGAGTATACCACGGCAGGCGGCTCGCCTGTGGTCGCGTGTCGAACTCCACGTCCTCCGTCTCATCTTCGGAGTTGTGCGGCGCCTCGGCCTCAGCCATCGTAGCGGCGATGACGACACGGCACCCCCGCATCTTCTCGGCTTCGTTGGCCCTCTCGGCGATGGCACTCCTGGCCTGCTCGGAGTCGAGTCACCTCGACCCCTTGCCGCTGCGTGGGATCTCGGTCCCGGACACCTCGGGCGGCGGCGTCCCCGTGGGCACGTCGGATGCGACGAGCGTCGACACGGCGGGCGGGCAAGACGACGCGAGCGTCGCCGTCGATGGTGCCGATGGAGCGACCGACGGGGCAGGGGACGTCTGGACCGCGCCCGACTCGGAGGCACTCGAGGACGTCGCCACCCTTGAGGACACGGGGGGAAGTGAAGATGGAGGCGACGTCGTCGGGCCCGACGACACGGGCGCCGATGGCGATGAACCGGGCGATCTGGGCGGGCCCCCCGACGTCGAGACACCCGTCGACGTGGAGACGCCCGACACAAGCGTCCCGGACACGAACGTCCCGGACACGAACGTCCCCGACACGAGCGAGCCCGATCCCACGCTGGGACTCAACGCCGGCTTCATCGGCGGCTTGTGCGGTGACGCCTCCGAGTGCGACTATGCCAGCGCCGTGTGCCTCACGTCGGGCTTCCCAGACGGGCTCTGCACGCAGGCGTGCGACAAGTTCTGCCCAGACGCGCCGGGAATGGCGACGACCTTCTGCATCGACGCCGGGTCCGAGCCGGTGCCGGGCGCCGGCGGCATGTGCACGATGCGATGCGACTTCGGCGCGAGCCCGACCGGGTGCCGGCCGGGTTACGTGTGCTCGCTCATGCCGCGTCACAATGAGCCGGCGACGAAGGTGCTCGCGTGTGTGCCGGATAACGGCCAGGGGGCGGACCTCTCCGAGTGCCAACAAGCGCTCCTCGACATGGGCGTACCTTTCGAGCCCGCGTCGAGTCCGAACGACCACCCAGAGGGCCACCCGGAGCTCACCTGCATCATCGAGGACCCGATCCGCATCGGTCCCACGATCTTCGGGATCGACTACCGCTACGACCAGATCACGAACGCCCCCGGCAAGATGTTCGTCGCCTGTGAGCTCGCGCTCGCCATCGCGACCATGACCGCCGAGCTCGCCGTTGATGAGGTCACCGACGTCCTGCACCTCGGCACCTACAACTGCCGGGTCATCGCGGGCACCAGCAAGATCAGCCAACACGGCCTCGCCACCGCCATCGACATCGCGGGCGTCGGCTTCGGTGACGGCACCGTCTGGACCGTGCTCGGGCACTGGGAGGACGGGGTGGCGAATCCGGTCACGGCGGCGGGCAAGTTCCTGAAGGGTCTCGTGCAGTGGCTCTACGACGAAGACGTGTTCAACATCTTGCTCACGCCCGAGTACAACGCCGCGCACGACAACCACTTCCACCTCGACCTGACGCCGGGTGGCAACACGCTCAATTGAAGTAGCCGACTAGCTCGGGTCGACCTTCGGCGCGAGCTCGGCCGTCGCTTTGGTGGCGGCCGAGTGTACGAGCACCGCCAATTGGGCGGCGGCCGGGCTGCGGAGCTGCATCGGCAGCGCCCGCATCAGGAAGGAACGGGTCGCGGGCAAGTCCCAATAACGGCGGAGCTTTCGCAGGAGGCCGGGCCACCGGGCCCAGAACTCGGCGTGGTCGGTGGCGTAGCGACGCGCTTCGGCCAGTCGGCGTTCGGCGTCCTCTTCCGGCAGCGTCTCGATGAAGCGGTGTTCGTCCTGGCGCAGCAGGATCGGGGGCACGAAGGGGTTCTCGAGGATGGCGCGGTAGAAAGCGATGGACGCCTTCATCGACTCGCCGGTGCGGAGGCGCGCCAGCATCACGTTGAACTGGTCGAGCGGGCTGCCGTCGATGAAGGCGTCGGCCGCGGCCTCGGGTTGGTCGAGGAGCAACGCGATACGGCCGAGGTAGGGCGCCGAATGACGTCGCCACTCCGGGCCCGCGCGCACGAGGCGGGTGTAGACCTCACGTGCCTCGTCGACGCAGCCGACCAGGAGTAGCGCGCGGCCGAGGCCGGCCAACACTTCGGGGATCCCTTCGATGCCGTCGCGTTCGGCCGGATCGCCGCCGAGGACCAGCGCCTGTCGGAACTGCTGCAACGCCGCGAAAGGACGGCCATCTTCGAGGTGGAGCATGCCGACCACGGCGTGGGCGGGCATCGACGCGGGATCGCTCTCGAGCGCCTCTTCCGCGAGCGCCCTCGCCGCCTCGTAGTTGCCTTCGTCATACAAGATACGCGCCTGCCGGGCGCGTTCGCGGGCGGTCTCGCGGGCGACGAGATCGTGGCGGAAGATCGGGATGACCTTCTCGTGGCGTGGCGGGGCACCGAGCTGGCGGCGGTTGTCGTCGATCCAGCGTGCGAGGTGGGCCGCGTCGGTCCCGGGGGTCAGCGCGAGGAGGCGCCGCAGCGTGGTGAGCCGCCGACGGCGGGTCTCGACGGGGGCGTCGAAGAGCCAATCGTGAATGAGATCTTGAGTCGGCATCAGGGCGCCTTGGCCGCCCAAGTGCTCGAGTAAGCTGAGGCAGTTGGCGCGTTCGCGGCGCCGGAGGCCCCGGCTCACGCCTTGGATCGCCGTCAAGTACCGGCGGACGACTTCGTCGATTGGCCTTTGGGCCTCAGCCTCCATGTCGCCACTATACGGGAGCCGCTTTCGAAAGGCGATTTGCTGCACGCGTCTTGGGCGAGAGCGCCCGGGGCCCGGAAATCGCGGTGCTTCGGGAATTGGGGTGCATGGGCTAAGGTTACGCCGAAGAGTCGGGCCGCGGTCCGTCCGGGCCGGCTCCCTGCGCCGCGCCCGACTGTCTCGTCACGAGTGAGCCTTGTCCATGCACCTTGCCCGAAGCCACGTCTCCACGCCGCTCCGCACCGTCCCGCGCGCGGGCCGCATCGGTGTCGTGCTGGCGGTCCTCTTCACCGCGGCGATCGCGGGTGCCGATGAGGTTGGCCGTCGTGGCGACGACGACGGGGGCCCTCGCCGCTCAGGAATCGATGACGACCGGGTTGGCCGGCGCCCGCTGGATGGCATGGGCGGGGCTGAGACCTCGTCCGAGGACAAGGGCTCCACCAAGCAGATCAACTTGCTCACGCAGATCCGCTGCGGCGTCGCGGACGCGCCGCGCTTCCGAAACGCGCTGCTCGCGCTGCAGAACCCCACGGAATCGTTCTACATCGAGACCTGGGGTAACAAGCGCATCTACTACGTGATGGACCCGATCTATTACTTCTTTCGGTCCAATCAGAACGCGTACGTGACGCTCTTTTGGATCGGCCCCGAGGGGTCGGTGTTCGTCCCCTTCATGAACCTGCCGGTCGAGAAGCACCGGAACCACAAGATCGACCCCAGCAACATCATCGTCGAGCCGGTCGGTCTCGAACGATGGCGCGTCATCGCGACCCCGGAGCCCCACTCGCTCCCGTGTGATGGCGACGGCGGCGACTTCCTCGCGGCGCTGCGCAAGATCCAAGCCGGCGGGAAGTGGGCGGCCGGGCGGTGGGACGTCACGAGCAAGAGCTCGCGCTCCACGCGGCCTCGGCGCTTCCGCTGAACGCACGCGGTCCAGGTCGAGCGCAAAAAGCGTCGCGGTCGTCCACGCCAGATCTTTACAGGGCCCCGCGCTTTAGGTAGCTCCGCCGCGTCACTCTCCGCATCGGCGGGGAGTTCAGTAAGACACTTCCGCTCAGGAGCGCCTTTCCATGCAGGTCCCCGTAGTTCTGATTCCCGGCGATGGTATCGGTCCCGAGGTCGCCGACGCTGCGCGAACGGTCATCGACGCGACAGGTCTCCCCATTGAGTGGCAGATCCACCATGCGGGCGTGGCGGCGCTCGAACACGGCGACAAAGCGCTGCTTCCGGCGTCGACCAAAGACGCGATCCTGAAGGCCGGCGTAGCGCTCAAGGGGCCCTGTACGACCCCGATCGGCGGCGGCTTCAGCTCCGTCAACGTCGCGCTCCGCAAGGAGCTCGACCTCTTCGGCGCGATCCGCCCCGTGCGCAGCATCGCTGGCGTCAAGACCCGCTTCGAGAACGTGGACGTCGTCATCGTCCGTGAGAACACCGAAGGACTCTACTCCGGCATCGAGAACACGATCGCGCCGGGCGTCGTCACCTCGCTCAAGGTCGCCACCGAGACGGCCTGCCGCCGCATCGCGCGTTTCGCCTTCGAGTACGCCCGCGAGCGCGGTCGCAAGAAGGTCACGGCCTTCCACAAGGCGAACATCATGAAGCTCACGGACGGCCTCTTCATCCGCTGCGCGCGTGAGGAACACGCCGACTTCCCGGAGATCGAGTACGAAGAGGTCATCATCGACGCTGGCTGCATGAAGATCGTGCAGGACCCGTCGCGCTTCGACATCATCCTCTGCGAGAACCTGTACGGCGACTTGATGAGCGACCTCTGCGCCGGACTCGTCGGTGGGCTCGGCGTCACGCCCGGCGCCAACATCGGGCTCAACGCCGCCGTCTTCGAAGCGGTCCATGGCACCGCGCCGGACATCGCGGGCCAAGACAAGGCGAACCCGCTCGCGATGCTCATGAGCGGCGTCATGATGCTCAACCACATCGGGAAGAAGCTCGGCCGCCCCGAGTTCGTTGAAGCCGGCGGTCGAATCCGAGATGCGTATAACGCCGCCATCGAGAGCGGCGAGCGCACACGCGACCTCGGCGGCACCCTCGGTACGCGCGCCTTCGCGGACGTGCTCGTGCGCCGACTCCGCGGCTGAGGCCCCCGGCACCAAGGGCATGACCGCCCGAGTCCGACGCGAGAACTCGCCTGACGTGGCGGTCTTTGAGGCGTTTCGCGACCGCACCGGTAGGATGCACTACCGGCGCCGCCGCGAAACGCCCACAATCGCGCCACGCGGGCGACCGCTCGCGCCGGCCTGCCGACCGTTTGGGGCCGGCGTAGCGCCTTGACTCTCGTCGTGCCGGCGCGATGCTCCCTTCGAACGCTTGAATTCGGGGCTCGCCAGGAGGAGTCGTGATCGAATGGATCGTCGCAGGGACTGCGCTACTCGGCGTCGCCGCGGGCACGACCGTGGTGCTATTGCGCCGTCGCCGCGCACGCCAAGAGGCGCTCGCTATCGCGGACGCGTCCGCTCGGAAGCGGGCCTTCGAGAACGCGGAGGTCATCATCCACGAGGTCGAGCGTCTCAGCCTCGCGGAGACGCAACGTGCCGGCGGCGCCGACGCGGACTCACCGTACGAGTTTCGGGCGGAGCTCACGGTGCGTCCTGCCGCAGAGCTCGATTGGAGCCCACTCGACCTCGCCTTGGTCACGGAGTCTGTCGCGGCCGGTGACGTCGATGTGGGGCCCCTCGTGCGCCTCAGCTCGGTCGAAGTCCTCCGAGCGGCCGACGGCGCCCCCGCGAGTCGCGGACCGCAACGGCTGCGCCTCACCTTCCGCGCTCAGTCGCCCGTGACCACCATCAAGCTCGAGTACGGTGGCGCGGTGTTCGGGCGCGTCACGACGATGGGCGTCGCGGTGGTCAGCGAGCGGCCCATCCCCGCGTCGTTGCGTGCACCGGCCGTCGCATTGGCCGTCGCGGCACCGAGCCGGCCGGCGGGGCCGACGATGGTGGCGGTGGCCAAAGCGCGTGTCGTCAGCGCCGATATGGACGAGGGACTGTGGGCCGCGCCCGCCTCCCCACCACCTACGGCCGCTGTGGGTCCGGTGGATTCGCGGGGTCCGGCGCGCCCGGCCGCGCTCTCGGCTCTCGACGAGCTCCTGTCTCGGCCGGAGCTCCAGGGCAACCTCCCCGCGGGCACGGCCATGCTCGGCGGGAGCGCGGCGGCGCCTCGGAAGGCGCGACCAAAGCCGCCTGCGTCGCAGGGGACGCCACTGGCGCCCGCCGTCGGCGCCGCGCTTGCCTCTCGCCCCGCTCGCATCGTCTTCGAGGTGTACAGCCGGTCGCCGGAGTACTTCGATACGCCGCCCGTCGTTGGGCTCGACGCTGCCGCATTGCGGCCGGTCTCGAGAGCGTCCGCCATCGACGATGTCGCTCTCGTCGGGCTCTTCGACGTCGACGCGATCGTTCGGGACGCGACCGAGCCCCCATCAGCCGAGGTGGCGGCGATCGTACGGTCGGCCGATCATGTCCATCGCGTCATCATCGAACGGGCGAACATCGAGGACTCCAGTCACATCGCCGATGGGCTCACGACGGCGGTCAGCATCGCCAAAGTAGCCGGCGGGGTCATCCGAGACGCCGTCTCCGGCCGTTTCCTGACGCCCGATCAAGCACGTCGAATCCTAAAAGCGAGGCGCTTCGCCATCGTCGACCATGTGCTCGTGACAAGCCGCCCCGAGACCGTGGTGCCAGGTGGGGTCGCTGGCGTCGCGCTCCGCCTTCGCACGCGCGGCCTCTCGAAGTTCGGCTCCCCGGAGCTCGAAGCCACGTTCGTCCCGAAAGAGCACCTCCGCACTGTGCGCCAAGCGCTCCTCACGCTCGCAGACCTGCGCTCGACCGGGACCGTGCTCGCGCCGGGCATGGTCATTCAGCTTGGGCCGGCGCCGCTCACCCTCGTCGCGACACCCGACGGCACGCTCATGGTGTCGGACGCCGACGCCATGACCCACGCGCCGTCCCCGGGCCTCGGGCTCTGGCTCGACGCGGTCGCGCTCGCGGCCTGACACGACGCCTTGCCGCGACGCCTTGCCGTGTCAGCGCGCGGCGTCTCGAATGACCGGGTCCGGAGAGGCTGCGAGCCGAGCGAGCATGGCCTCGTGTCCCGGCACGCCGAGCGCCTTCAAGGCCCCCGCGGCGGCACGTACGACGGAGGGGTCGCGGTCCGCGAGCGCTCTCTCGAGCGCCGCGCTCATCTCCGAGGTGAAGGGCGGCCGCTGACCGACGCGAACCGCGGTGGCGAGAGCGTCGCCTGCGGCGGCTCTCACGGTGGGCATGGGATCGGCGAGCATGCTCGTCACGAAGGCGCGCGCCGCGTCGCTGGTCGCGACCGCACCGGAGAGGGCGTCACACGCGGCCGCACGGCCCATCCACGTCTCGCCGAGCTTGCCGCGCGTGGCTTCGAGGACGGCTCGCGTCGCAGACTCGCTCTTCCTCATGGCCAGCGCCCCGGCCGCCGCCGCTGCGACCCGCGGGACACTGTCCGCGAGCCCCGTGACGAGGGCCGCGGTCGCGCCGTCGCCAGCGTTCTCGCCATGGGTCGCTTGCCCGATGACCATGAGCGCCGCGGCGCGCGTCTCGGGGGCATTCGCGGCGGCCCAGCGCGACACGGCCGTGGCGATGGCGCCGTTCCAAGCCGCGGGGATGGTCTGACCGCTGGCCATGGGCCCGAGAACCAGGGACGGCGTGGCGCCGCGAGGCCCTTCGGGCAGGAGGGATTGCAGGAGCCATAACACGGACTTCTCGTCGCTGGCGCCGAGCGCAGCGAGTAAGGTCGCCCGTACGACGGCGGCGTGTGGGCCGGTGGCCAGACCGTCCGGGACGGCGTCCAGGCCCGGGGTCACGAGGAGGCCCGGGAACGCGCGTTCGTACGAGAGGCGGCCTTCGTCCAGGCTGGCGAGGGCCAGATACGCGTCGGCCATGACGTGACCGGGGCGTGCCATCGTGCTGTTGCCGTCGCGGCTCGCTGGTGCCTCCGCGAGGGGGCCGAGGCCGCGAGGGCCAGCCGCGCAACGCGCCAGCGCCCAGCGGGCCACCGACGCGTCGTCGGGTGTACTCCAGGCGGCGCGCAAGAGCGGCTCGATGGCTTTGGACGATCCGATCGCGCCGAGCGCCCAGATCGCTGCCGCGCGGGCCGGGCCCGCCTCGCTTCGGACCCGCTCTTCGAGAGCCGGGATCGCACGTTCGTCGCCGAGCACCCCGAGGCTCCACGCGGCGGCCGGGCGGCTGAAGATGTCGCCGGAGCGGAGGAGCTCGAGCGTCGCGTTCACGCCATCTCGACGGCCCCGAGCTCCGAGCGCGAGTGAGAGCGCAAAGCTCTGGTCGGGTCGCAGGCCTTCGGCTTGGGCCAGCCGATCGAGCGCCTTCCCGGCGTCTAGGGACGGCGACCGACCGAGCGCCCAGATGGCGGTGCTTCCGAGGCCGCTGTCCTTGGCGGTCGCGATGGCTTCGAGTGACGCGACGGTGGTCGCGGCATCCGGCGTAGCGCGTCCTGCTGGATCGTAGACGTGGGCGAGCCCGACGAGGGCCTGAAAGACGAGGCCGCGGTCCTTGTTGGCGAGCAGGCGCGCGAACGTGGGCGCGAGCGAGGTGTTGCGGGTCGCGGTCACGATCTGCAGCACCTTCGAACGGATCGACATTCCTTCTCGCCCCATCGAGTCGAGGATGGGGCGTAGCGACGCCTCCCCGATGCGCTGAAGGCGGGCGTGCGCGTCGTCGGGGCTCGTGCGGGCTTTCGGTGCTCCTCCGGCCGATGGGGTCGGGGACCGTAGCCCGCCGCGGATCCGCGTCGCGAGGGCGGCGTAGAGATCGATGAGGAGGTCTCGATAGATGCTCTTCTTCGGCTGTTCGGTCGTGAGTCGTACGAGCATGGCTTCGAGGCGCTCGAGCGACGTCACGTCACCCACGTGGGCGAGCGCCCGTCCGGCTTCGCCGACGTCGTTCGGATCGGAGGCCTGAGCGACGATCGCGAGGAGCTCGCGCTCGCGTTCACCGTCGAGCCCGAGGCGTTCGAGCGTGCGGACGAGCTTGAAGCGAAGGGGCATCTTCTTCGGCGCGAGCGAGACGGCTTTTCGGAAGGCGCCAGCGGCGTCGCCGGCGAGTCCCCGCGCCGAGAGGACGTCGCCTAGCCACTCGTGCGACTCGGACTCGGAGGGCGAGAGGTCGACCACTCGCCGCGCCAGCCGTTCGGCGTCGGCCGTGCGGCCCAGGGTGAGAGCGAGCTCGGCCATTCGCTTCAGCCGCGGCGCCGACCGGGATGGATCGAGGGCCACGAGCCTCGTGAGCACGTCGAGGCTCTTCTCCGGCGCTTGCAGGCGGTCGTAGACCTCGTCTTGGAGGAGCAGGTGCTCCGCCGTGGCGCCCGTGCCCGCGCCTTCGAGGAGGGCGGCCGCCTCGCTGTACGCGCGACGGGTCACGAGGGCTTCGGCGAGGAGCAAGCGCGCCGCGAGCGCGCTCTTGTCATTCCCTTCGGGCGCCGCGCGCCACGTCGTCATCTGAGCGTCGAGGCGCCCGAGCTCCTGGCTCAAGGCGACGACGCGCCGGCGCGCCTCGCGTCGGTCTTCCGCGTCGTCTGGGGCGAGCGCGGAGTGGACCTCGTCCCACACAGCGAGGGCGTCCGCCGGGTGTTTGATGCGCTCGAGGAAGATGGCGAAGCTCTTCCGAGTCGCGACGCGTTCGGGTTCGAGGGAGACGGCTCGCCGGTAGGCCGCTTCCGCCTCGTCGTTCAGCTCGTGGTCGGCGTAGAGTCGCGCGAGCACCCGCGCCGCTTTGCCAGGGCTACGCATCGCCGACTCGACTCGGCGCCAGGTCAGGGTGGCCTTCGTCGTATCGCCCTTGCCGTACCAGTATTCCCCGTAGGCGACGAAGTGGGCCTCCTCGTTCGGCTCGAGCCGAATGAGCTGCTCGTAGACACGTTCGATCGCGGCGCCGGACCCGTCGAAGCGGATCAGGAGCTCGCCGATCTCACTCAGCGCCCCGGGATCACTACTGAACCTCTTGCCGAGGCCGTCGAGGAGTCGGAGGCCCGCATCCGATTTGCCGACCCGCAGGAGCTCGGCGGCGAGATCGAGCGCGTAGCTCGGATCGTCGGGGTGGGTCTTGGCGAGGCGAGCGTACTCGGCCTCGACGTCGGCGCCGGTCCCGACGCGCTGCAGGATTCGAATGACGGCGGCTTGCGCGTCGGTGTTGCGCGGGCGCTCCTTCACAGCGCGCCGGTAGGCGTCGAGCGCCTTCCGATCTTGCCCGGTCTCTTCGAGCAGCTCCGCGAGGACGAGCAGCTCTGGATAGGTGCGCTGGGTCTTCTCGAGCCGCGCAACGTACTCGTCGATGCGCCCCGCACGGCGATAGGCGTCGACGAGGCCGGCTCGCAGCTCGGGCTCGTTCGGGTGTTCGGAGGGCAGCCGTCCGAGCGTCGTCTCGTAGACCGTGACGGCCTCGTCGGTTTGCCCTGAGCGAGCCAGGACTCGGCCGAGCTCCGACGCCGCGAGGAGCGAGAGCTTCGGATCGCCGCCGGTCCAGAGGGTGCGCCACACGGTCGCGGCCTCCGGGAGCCGTCCGGCGTCACTCAGGTGCCGCGCGATGCGCGTCTTCAAGAAGAGGTCGCGTGGGGCCTCCCGGTCGAGCGCGGCGAGGGCCTCTTCGGTGATGTCACCCCGCTCCGCTTCGAGAGCGGCTTCGAGCAGTGACTCAAGGACGGTGAGCTTGTCCTTGCCCTGACTGAGCTCGGCCGCCCGGCGCAGGCTCTCGAAGGCTTCGGTGTCGCGGTCGAGCTCGAGCTCGCACGCCGCGCGGCCGAGGAGCGGCGCGGGGTCTTTGCCGAGCGCCATCGCCTCGCCGTAGGTGGCGATCGCGAGATCGCACCGCCCAGATTCGCGCTCGAAGTGGGCCTTGATCGTGATGACCGCTGCGTTCTTGGGCTCCGCCGACGCCCGCTCGGTGTATCGCGCGAGGAGCCCGGTCACACCGCCACCGGCGCGGCTCTCGCCGAGCACTTCGCGCAGACGCTCCGGGTCACCGGGCTTCTCTTCGAGGCGGCCTAGGGCCGACGCCAGCGCCTTCTCCGGCGACGGGGGCGCGCCGGAGAGGAGGAGCGCGGTGAGGGGGCGGGCGAGCCAGGGCACGAGCGTCATCGGCGCTTTCCTTCTTCGAGGCCGTATTCGGCGAT
>JADMJS010000284.1 GCA_018780435.1 Myxococcales bacterium | reverse complement strand
GCGGCGGTGCTTCTCGACCACCGAGTCGTAGTGGTCGATCATGCGACGCGTGTAGTTGCGCTTCTCGAGATAAGTGCCTGGATAGAAGCTGCGCTTGAAGCCGTAGATGATGTAGTGGCGCAGCTCGCGCGCGTTCATGTGGAAGGACCGTACGGCGAGCGCGATCTCGCGGGACACCGTGGTCGAGCTGACCGTGCGGTTGTCGGTGCAGAAGGTGGCGGAGAGCCGGTTCTTCAGCATCTCGCGGAAGGCGTGGTGCTCGACCATCTTGAGGTTCGGGTTCGTCTGCAAGTTCGAGGTGATACACACCTCGATGGTGACGCGACGGTTCGCGATGTACTCTGCGAGGTCGTTCACGTAGCGGCGCTTGTCGACGTCCGGGTGCTCGATGAGCCAGGGCGAGAACAGGTGGTAGCCGTGACCGATACGCTCGGCGTGGAGGTCTGTGATGGCCTGGAAGATCGACTCGGGGCCGTACGCCTCACCCGCGTGCACGGTCTTCTTGAGGAAGTTCTTGTGCGCGTACTCGTAGGCGGCGACGTGGTCGGAGGCCGGGTAGCCGTTCTCTTGGCCCGCGAGGTCGAAGCCGACGATGGGGACGCCATACTCCCGGATGGCCGAGACCGCGGCGCGCGCGAGCTCGAGCGAGGCGAGGCCGTAGACTTGGCTCTTCGGGGCGTGCGTGTGGACGCCGAGGAGCTGCCGGTAGTACTCCGAGAAGCCCTCGGAGAACATGCGCATGGCCGACACGATGATGCCGTAGTTGAACTCCGGGCGTTCGCCGGTCTGTACCTCGCGCCGCGAGTTGTATTCGCTCTTCGCGCGGCGGAACCCGCGGTCGACGGCGTTCATCACGTCGAAGAAGGTGCGGCCTGTGCCCATGTGGAGCTGCGGCGCAAAGCGAGGCTCGACGTAGCAGACGCCCTCGTCGATGTTGTCCCACGCGAACTCGTAGGCGATCTGCTCGAGCGAGTCGGTGTCCTGCATGACGCCGCAGGTGTACTTGAAGCCGTGTAAGTACTCGCCGAGGCTCGCATATCGCTCGCGGAACACGAGGTCTCGGAGCCCCGACTCGGTGTAGGAGGGCAGCTCGAGCTTCTGCTTCTTGGCGAGCTCGATGAGCGTGCCGATCCGCACCGAGCCGTCGAGGTGGACGTGGAGGTCCGTCTTCGGCAGCTCCGCGATGAGCGCGTCGGTGATGGTGACGTTGTCTTTCGGGTCTTCGGGGAGGTCGTCGTGCAGGTCCATGGTCTTCTCTCGATGGGGACGTGAAACGGGAATGATTCAGCGCGTGAGGAGCGCGGCGACCTCGGCTTCGAGTGCGTCGATGCGGAGGCGAGTCGCGGCTTCGGTCTCGGGGCCGGTCCAGGGCTGAACCACCTGAATGTAGATCTTGATCTTGGGCTCGGTGCCGCTGGGACGGACGAGCACGCGGGTGCCGTCGGCGAGCCAGAGGCCGACGCCTTCCGTGGCGGGGAGGCCGTCCTGCGGGACCGTGAAGTCGCGAACGCGAGCGATCGGGAGGCCGGACAGCGTGGCCGGCGGCGTGGTGGCGATGGCTCCGACACGGGCCGTGAGCCGCGCTAGGCCACCGGGGCTTGGATCCGACACGCTCTTCTGGCGCGTGCCATAGTAGCCGTGCCGCGCGTAGATGTCGTAGAGGCGCTGGAGCAGCGGCTTCTGGCGGGCGATGCGGATGAGCGTGGCCGCGGCGCCGATACCGTCTTTGTCGCGAGCGACCGGCCCGACGCTGTATCCGAGCGCCTCTTCGTAGGCGAAGACGTAGGTGCGTCCCTCCGCGATGAGATCGAGCGCGCCGTTCCACAGCCACTTGAAGCCCGTCAGCGTCTCGATGCCGTCGGCGCCGTGATGGCGAGCGATGGCGGTGAGCAGCTCGGACGAGACGAGAGAGCGCCCGACGAAGGCGCGTTCAGCGAGGTTGCGCTCGCGTCCACGCGCTTCGAGGAGAGCGTCGGCAAAGAGCGCGCCGAGCTCGTCGCCCGTGAAGCGGCGAATCCCGGTGGGGGTCACGACGCCGGCGGCGAGGCGATCGGCATCGGGATCGTTGGCGACGATGAGCTCGGCGCCCGTCTCGAGAGCCGTGCGGTCGGCGAGGTCCATCGCCCCGGCTTCTTCGGGGTTCGGAAAGCGCACCGTCGGGAAGCGGCCGTCGGGCGCGCGTTGCGCCGTCACCGTCGTCACATCAGCGCCTTCCGCAGCCATGGCGGGTTCGCAAAGACCGGCGCCGACACCGTGGAGCGGGGTGTAGGTGACGCGGACCCTCGGCGCGTCCTTCGGGAGTGGGATGCGCGCGGCTTGTTCGGTGACGGCGGCGAGGTAGGCGGCGCCAGGGGTGATGGCGGTGGCGGTCTCGGCACCGAGCGGGATGGCCCGACCCGACGCGATGACCGCGTCGATGGCGGCGGCGATGCCGTGGTCGTGCGGCGGGATGATCTGCGCGCCGTTCTCCCAGTAGACCTTGTAGCCGTTGTATTCCGGAGGGTTGTGGCTCGCGGTGACCACAACGGCGGCCGCCGCGCCGTGCTGCAGCAGCGCGAATGCCATGAGCGGCGTCGGGCTCTCCGGCGGGCAGGTGTAGACCCGAAAGCCGGCGCCCGTGAGGACGGCGACGGTCTCGGCGGCGAACTCCGGTGAGCCGATGCGGGCGTCGTGCCCGACGACGACGCCGCGCTCACGCGCGTTTGGGACCGTGGCGACGAGGTAGTCCGCAAGGCCGGCCGTGACGTAGCGGATGAGCAGACGGTTCAGGTGGCCAGGGCCGGGTCCCAGCGTGCCGCGGATGCCGGCGGTGCCGAACTGAAGCCGGCTTCCGAAGGCGGCTTCGAGGGCGTCGCCGCCGGCCGCGAGCAGGGCCTCGGTGGTGGCCCGTGTCGCGGCGTCCGGATCAACGGCGAGCCAGCGGCGAGCGCTGAGCACAGTAGGGGATAGGGACGAGGCGGAGGGCGGCGAGTCGATGTCGTTCGTCGTCATGGCGGGACCATTCACCCGAGGGCGTCGCGTGTCAAATCCCGATGTCGCAAAGGGCCAAAGTCACGCGCCCGGGGGCGTCGTGCACGCCTTAAACGACAAAGGCGACTCGCGTCGCCTCGTCTGCTTTTGCTGGTGGTGGGCGCAGCAGGGTTTGAACCTGCGACCCCTGCCGTGTGAAGGCAGTGCTCTCCCACTGAGCTATGCGCCCAGCAAGCGGACGCGGGTGTACCGAAGGGGTGGGGCCGTGTCAAGTGCCTGATGTCGCCCAAAAGCGTACACGGACCTCGATTCGAGGGGAGACGTCGTGATAGAGGGGCGCCGCCGAGAGGACGTGATCCTCCCGAACGCCCGTCTCGCCCGCGCATCCCGCGCCTCGGAGCCCTATGAAGTCGCTTATCGCCCGTGCCCTCGAACGTCGTCCGTCCATCGCTCAGCTCTGGTCCTGGCTCAAGTCCGTCCCCGGCGGCGGTCGCATCTTCTTCAAGCTGATCGGGCAGATAGCGCCCTACACCGGCACCATCGACGGGGAGGTGAAGAGCCTCGGGACCGGGCACGCCGAGGTCGTGCTCTTCGACCAACGCGGCTCGCGGAACCACCTGAACTCGCTTCACGCCATCGCGCTCATGAACCTCGGCGAGGTCGCGACGGGTCTGACGATGCTCTATGTCGTCGACGGCGCCGGGCGGGGCATCATCACGACGCTGAAGATGGACTATCTGAAGAAGGCCCGGGGCCCCATCACGGCGACCTGCGACGCTGCTATCCCGACCCAGCCGGGTCGCCACGACGTCACGCTCGAAGCGTTCCTGCGCGATGAGAGCGGTGACGTGGTCGCCAAGGCGACAGCGAACTGGCGGGTCACGATCGGGAAGTAGCCTCGAGCGGTCAGCGTTCGGCGGTCAGCGGTCAGCCCGGCGAGGACACGGAATCGCCGCGCCGGAGCAGAGAGCTCGGCCGGTCGGGCAGAAAGCTGACTGTCGACCGCTGGTCGGAGGCCGCTCCGGGCAGCCCTGAGCGCCGCGCTGGCGCTGTCGGCAGTAAATTCCGGAGCGTACATCGGCGTCAGCGACTGCGTCCCCGCGGGGCGCCGCGCGTCGTGCCTTTGGTGCTGGTCGGCGGGCGTCCGTCACCGTCGTCGCGGCGGGTGACTCGTCCGCCGCCGGTGCCGGGTACGCGGGTGCCGGCCACCTTCGGGCGAGGGGCGGCGGCAGCCGGGCGTGCGGCGCCACGTGAGACCGGGCGACCTTTCGGGGCCGGCTTGGCACCGGCGGCCGGTTTGGCGCGGGCGGTCGGCTTCGCGGTGGGCGGGGGCGCCGCCGGACGAACGTTCTCGACCTCGCCGCTGGCGACGCGCGCCTTGAGGGCCCGGACCAGCTGGTCCAGGTCCTGCGGAAGCGGCGACGTGAAGGTCATCTCCTGGCCCGTCGTGGGGTGCCGAATGGTGAGGCGATAGGCGTGAAGCGCCTGTCGGCCCAGCCGTACGCCATCGGGCGTCCAGCCGCCGCGCTCGTAGAGGCGCTCCCCGAGGAGTGGGTGGCCGCGGGTCGCGGCTTGGAGACGGATCTGGTTTCGGCGTCCGGTCACGAGGCTCACCTCGATGATGGAGACGTCGCCGAGCGTCTGCGTCACCCGGTACTGAGCGCGCGCGAACGAGGCGCCGGTGTCGGTGGCGTGGCAGAGCTCCTGGATCTTGCGTGGGCCGTCCCAGCGCATCCAGTCGGCCCAGAGGCCGCGGTCCGGCTCGGGGGTGCCGCGCACGGCGGCCCAGTAGACACGCGCGGGTTCGTGGGCCTCGAACTGGTCTTTCAGCTTGGTCTGCGCTTCTTCCGTCTTGGCGAAGAGCACGACCCCGCTGGTGTCGCGATCGATGCGGTGGACGACGTAAGCGTGGTGTCCGCCGCCCTTCAAGTAGCGGTCGACGGCGGCGCGGACGCTCGCGCGGTTCTCACGCTGCTCCCGCGTGGCGGTGTCCGAGAGGATCCCGGCAGGCTTGTTGATGGCCACGATGTCCGCGTCCTCAAAGAGGATCTCGAGCCCCGCGGCGTGGACGGCCCGGCGCCCATCGGTGCGACCACGCCCGGTCCCGGGGCGGTCCACTTCGAAGGTGACGACGGCGCCCGGCTCGAGGATACGCCCCGAGCTCCCGGGCGCGGCCGCGACGCCGTCGACGAAGACCTTCCCTGCGTCGATGAACTGGCGGGCCCGGCTGCGGGAGCCCACGCCGTCGAGGGCCGTCACGACGACGTCGAGGCGGCAGCTTTTGTCCGCGGTGACGGACACGGGTGGGGTACTTGCCATGGGTGGCCTCGAAGCGGAGTGGGATGAGGTGCGGGGCGGGGTTCAGGGGCAGGCGTCGGCGTTGTGGACGCACGCGCCGAGTGCCTTGTAGCACACGTCTTTCGTGCAGGCCGTCCCGTCGTCGCAATCCGAGTCGTCGGAACAGCAGTCGGCGGGGCCCCAGACGTTGTCGCACGTGTTGTCGAGGTCGTTGCACTGCCACCCGACACAGGCGTTGCCGCCGTTGCAGTCGACGTCGGTCTGGCAGGGCGTCCATTCAGTGAGGCCGCTCTGGGGCTCGCTCGTATCGGGCTCGCTCGTGTCGGGTTCACTGACGTCGGGCTCGGTCGTGTCGGATTCGCTGACGTCGGGCTCGGCCGCGTCGGGCTCGCTGACATCGGGCTCGGTTGTGTCGGATTCAGTGACGTCGGGCTCGGCGGCGTCGGGCTCGCTGACATCGGGCTCGCTGACATCGGGCTCGGACGTGTCGGCCACTGTAGTGTCGGGTTCGTCGACGTCACTCGGCGATTCGGCGTCGCCGTCGGCGGCGTCGGTGGCCACGACGTCCAGGGTGGTGCCGTCACTCCCGTCGCCCGACTCGACGCCATCCGCACCCGCGTCGTCGTTAGCCGAGGTGTCGTCGGCGCCGTCCGCGGCATCGCCGGAGACCGCGTCGACAAGGGCGACGTCTGGGGAGGGCGTCCCTGTGGTGCTGCTCTCGCCGCAGCCGAAGAGGGTCACGCCGAGGGCCATCAAAGCCAGAATCGTCTTCATGGGAGGAGCTGCTCCATCGCCCGAGCGAGGGCGACGTCGAGGGCGGTGATACCACCGCGGTCATGCGTCCAGAGCCGGATCTCCAGGCGATTCCAGACGTTGCGCCAATCCGGATGATGATCCATCCGCTCGGCGAGGAGCGCCGCGCGGGTCATGAACCCGAACGCGGCGCTGAAGTCGGTAAATAGGAGGTCGCGCGCGAGGGCCGAGGCGCCAGAGCCGGCGGGCTCGAGTCGCCAGCCGGGCAGGGTGGCCAGCGCGTCGGCCAGATCGTCATCCGAGAGCTTTGCGGGGCGAGTCGTCGTCATTGGCGCGAGAGGTACCGCACCTCGCGGGCGATGCCCACGGTGAAGATCGGCGGCGGCCCTTGGCCATCGTCCAGGAGTGTTCGGCGCGCGTCCCCGCCTTCAGGTTGCGTCGGGGGCAGCTGTGTGCTCCGCGGCGTCTGGGGGCTCGGCGTCGTCAATGTCACACGCGCCGTCTCCGCGATATCGCTACGGCGCGCGCTCATGCCGATCAAAAAAGACGTTCCGGCCATTGGTTGGCTCGTGAGAGGAGCTCCCTTCAGCCTTCGTGGGTAAGCATCACGTCTGAGAATACGACGATGTTGCTCCGAACAACCTTCAACCCTTGAGCAGATTCTTCGCGATCGTCTGCCGCTGCAAGTTAGACGTGCCTTCGTAAATCTGACCGATCTTGGCGTCGCGGTAGTACTTCTCGACCGGGAACTCGCGCGTGAAGCCGACGCCGCCGAAGAGGTTGACGGCCTGGGAGCTGACGCGTTCGGCGACCTCCGAGGAGAAGAGCTTGGCCATGGCCGCTTCGGTGAGGAAGGGGAGGCCGGCTTCCTTCAGGCGGGCGGCGTTGTAGACGAGGAGGCGGGCGGCCTGGATCTCGGTGGCCATGTCGGCGATCTGGAACTGCACGCCTTGGAAGCTGCCGATGGTCTGGCCGAACTGCTTGCGCTCCTGGACGTAGCGGACCGTGTGGTCGAAGGCGCCTTGGGCGATGCCGACCATCTGGGCGCCAATGCCGATGCGGCCCTCGTTCAGCGTCTCGATGGCGACCTTGTAGCCTTTGCCGATCTCGCCGAGCACGTTCGCGGCCGGGATGACGCAGTCCTCCAGGATGAGCTCGCAGGTGCTCGACGCACGGATGCCGAGTTTGTCTTCCTTCTTGCCGACCTTGAAGCCCGGGAAGTCGCGCTCGACCAGGAAGGCCGTGATCCCCTTGTAGCCGAGGCCCGTGTCGGAGGTGGCCATGAGGACGAAGACGTTGGCTTCGCCCGCGTTCGTGATCCAGAGCTTGCTGCCGTTCAGGACCCAGTCATCGCCCCGCTTCTCGCAGCGGCACTGGAGCGCGAAAGCGTCTGAACCGGAGGCCGGCTCGCTGAGGGCGTAAGCGCCGACCCAGCTCGACGCGAGCTTCGGGAGGTAACGCGCCTGCTGCTCGCGGGTGCCCCAACGCAAGATGGCGTTGATGACGAGCGTATTCTGGACGTCGACGCACACGGACACCGACGCGTCGACCTCGGCGAGCGCTTCGATGGCGAGGATGGAGCTGAAGAAGGAGCTGCCGGCGCCGCCGTGCTCCTCCGGGATCTCGATGCCCATGATCCCGAGCTGAAAGCAGCCGTCGAGGATGTCCTTCCGGATCTTCATGTCGCGATCCATGTCCGCGACATGAGGCCCGATCTTGTCCTTGGCGAACTTCCGCACCATCGACTGGAAGAGCTTCTCGTCTTCGGAGAGGGCGGTGAGCGGGGCTGCGGTCATGGGGGACTCCTCGCGACAAGGCGTCGCATCGCTTGGGCATTTTCGCCGGGGGCCTCAGCCGGCCCCGCCGAGACGACGCGGTACCCGGACCGGCCGATCTCGGGGCGGAAGCTAACGGCTGATGGACAGGGAATCAATCGGAACGAAGGACTCGTTCTTACGTTTCCGGCGAGTTGGTCGTTCCCCATCCAAGGCGACTCGTGCATGCTGCCGCGCCCCACCCAAAGGACGCGGGAGCCCTGGCGACGTGGCGACTCCGAGGGACGCAGTTAGGAGACCGGTTGAGAGGGTCAGACGGCATGGCGGACAGCGCGGCGGTAAGGGGCCCGACAACGGGGCAGGGCGGACCTGAGCGCCTCTCCTGGGCGTTGAAGCTCGCCTACTCGAGCCCGGCCATCGCGCTCGCCGTCGTCGGTGTCCCGATCTTCTTCTACCTGCCCGCATTTTACACCGACGTCGTCGGCGTCGATCCGGTCCTCTTCGCGGTCATCTTTCTTGCCTCCCGCATGTTCGACGGCATCGCCGACCCGATCATGGGCACCATCTCGGACCGCACCCGCACGCGCTGGGGCCGCCGTCGGCCTTTCCTGGTGCTCGGCGCGCTCCCACTCGCGCTCAGCGTCATCCTCGTTTACTCGCCGCCCATCATGAGCTCCGCCGCGAGCACGCTCTGGCTCGGCGCGACCCTCTTCTTCCTCTACGCCGCGTGGACGTGCGTCATCGTGCCCTACGAAGCGCTCGGACCCGAGCTGACCTTCGACTATGACGAACGCACTCGGGTGCTGGGGCTGCGCGAAGCGGCCTATATCCTCGGCACCATCTTGGCGGTCGGCACGCCGATCCTGCTCGACCGCTGGATCCCGGCTGGACCCGATCACGAACGTCGGAAGTACCTCTGGTTCGGGCTCATCTACGCCCCCACCATCATCTTCACGCTCGTCATCTGCGCGCGTGTCGTTCGCGAGCGCGCGCCGGCCACGTCGGCCCACCACTTCACCGTCGGCAGCACCCTGGCGCTTTTCAGAAACCGCCCCTTCCGGATCTTGGTGGTGGCCTTCGTCGTCGCCGCGCTCGGCAACAACCTCCCCGCCGTGCTCATCCCCTACTACGTGACCTACTATCTCGGCAGTGACCGCATCCACGAGATATTGCTGAGCTATTTCGTGCTGTCGGTCCTCTTCGTGCCCGCGTGGCTCTGGCTCAGTCAGCGCATCGGAAAGAAGAGCGCCTTCGTCTGGGCGATGCTGGTGAACTCGGCCGCGTTCTTGCCGGTCTACTTCCTCGCCCCGGGCGCCGAGACCGCGTACTGGCTCTGCGTCGCCATCTCCGGGACGGCCGGTGGCGCCATCGTCGTCCTCCCTCCCACGATGCTCGCCGACGTCATCGACTACGACGAGCTCGTCTCCGGTGCCCGCCGCGAAGGGCAGTACGTCGGCGTGTGGTTCATCGCGCGCAAGATGGCGGCGGCGGTCGGTGCCGGAATCGGGCTCCTGTCGCTCGGCCTCGCAGGGTACAAGGCCAACGAGGTACAGCCGGAGCACGTCCTATCGACTCTGCGTGCCTTCTACGTCCTCGTGCCGGTCGTGCTGAACGCGCTCTCGGTGGCGCTCGTGATGGGTTTCCCCATCGGCCGCGCCGAATACGACCGAATTCGGCAAGCGGTGGCGGTCCGCGCTGCTGGCGGCGACGCGCCCGACCCCCTCGCGTAGTGGCGCAAGACGCCACGGGACGGGTGCGCCGATTGACGGCGAGCGTCCGTCAGTGGCAGCTTTCTCGCCGTCCCGCCTTTGGAGGCCAGCTCATGCGCTATCGTCTACTCCTCGCCTCCGCCCTGATCCTCATCGGGTTCGTCGCCTGTTCGGACGGCTCCTCCGGCGGCGGCACTGACGGAACGACCGGCGCCACAGGCGGCCAAGACAGCCAGGATGGGCTCGAGGGCGTCATTGGCGGCGCGGATGCGACCGAAGCCGGCGCCGACAGCGATGGGACTGACGGCACCGATGGCACGAACGCGAACGACGACTCGACCGATGCGACCGATGGGACGAGCGACAGCCAAGACGGCACCACGGATGGTTCGGACGGCACGGTCGACGCGACCGACGCCGAGGTGGACGGCAGCGTCGATGGCGCAGCCGATGGCACGACGGACGGCACACCGGGCTGCCCGGGTGGGTGTAGCGAAGGCGAGGAGTGCATCAACGGGGTTTGCGCGGCGCCGGAGATCTGTGTTCCGAACCAGGCCTACTGCCAGGGCATCGCATCGACCAAGAAGTGCAACGAGTTCGGCACGGCCTTCCTCGAACCGACCCCCTGTCCTGAGGAGCAGTACTGCGGAAAGCAGGGCAAATGCGGCAGCAAGTGTGCGCTCGACCCGAAGCTCGGTGGTTACGTCGGCTGCACCTTCTGGTCGGCCGACCTGCCGAACTACGCCGATCCGGCGATGAACCCGACGCCCGAGAACACGCCCCACGCCGTCGTCGTCTCCAATCCCGGAGAGCTCGACGCCGAGGTCGACATCATCCCGCCACCCGGCTTCACCATCACGATCGCCGACCCGGTCGTGAAGGGGAAGAGCTCCGCGGTCTTCGTGCTGCCTATCATGAACGTGCAACACAGCGGGATCTCGGCGCGCGGCATCCAGGTTCAGAGCACACGACCGGTGCTCGTCCACCAGTTCAACCCGTGGGACAACAAGGCATCGAACGACGCGTCACTGCTCCTCCCGGAGAACGCCCTCGGGACGGACTACGTCGTCCTGAGCTGGCCCACGTCCCCCTTCGATCTCGTCACCATCCCCGGCTTTCCGACCCCCGAGAACCAGAACGGCTACTTCACCGTCATCGCGCCCTTCGATGACACCGAGGTCAGCTTTCAGGTCTCTTGCCCGGTGCGGGCCACCCCCCAGATCCCGAAGCTCGCCGCGGGCGCGCTGCACACAGTCACCTTGAACGCGGGCGAGGTGCTCAATATCGAGGGCGACACCGAGAACCTCTTTCAACCCGCGGACTTGTCGGGCTCGCGAGTGTTCGCGAACAAGCCGATCTCGGTCTTCGCTGGCCACGAAGAGGCGGTCATCGCGCCGGAGAAACAGGCTGCGAATCCGGGCGACGAAGCCCCGACCTCCTGCTGCGCCGATCACCTCGAAGAACAGCTCCTGCCGACGAACCTCCTCGGGACGCAATACGTCGCGGTGAAGAGCAAGCCGCGTGGCAAGGAGCCGGACTTCTGGCGCATCCAAGCGGCGGACGTGAACGTGAAGATTACGACGGACCCGCCGCTGGCGAGCGCTAAAGGCGACCCCGTCGTCGATTACCTGCTGTCTCAGAAGGGCTCCTGGGTCGAGATCCAGACCGACCAGTCCTTCGTCGTGACCGCCACGGGCCCCATCCAGGTCATGCAGTACTTCGTCAGCCGCGACTGCACCGATGACTTCACGGGCGACCCGAGCCAGATCGGGGCCGCGCCCGTCGAACGCTACCGCAAGTTCTACGCGATGTTGGCGCCGCCACTGGTCGGGGCCTTCGGCGGGAGCTCCACGAACTACGCCACCGTCGCCAAAGAGACGGAAGCGCCCATCCTGGTCGACGGAACGCCGGTCCCCGAAGGTGACTACGCGATGGTCGGCTCCGGCGGCTGGCGGCGGGCGTACGTCGCGCTCGATCCCGGCGTTCACACCTTCGAGTCGACGGCGCCCTTTGGGCTGACGACCTACGCCTACGGCAACGCCGTCAGCTACGGCGCCATCGGCGGTCTCGACATCAGCACCGTCGAAGAACAGTGAGGTTCAGGCGAGCGCGCCAAGCGCCTCGTCGATGATGCCCAGGGCCGTGTCGAGCTCCGAGAGCGCGTTCGGCCAATGCGGGGAGAGCCGGAGGTAGCCATCCGGCACGGCGCAGGCGAGCCCGCGCTTCACCAGCGCTCGATGAAGCCCCACCCCATCGACTCCCGCCGGCGGGAGTACGCAGAGGGAGCCCGAGCGGCCCGCCGCGTCCGTCGCCCGTGCGCTCGTGAAGCCGCGTTCGAGGAGCGCCGCTTCGACGGCGTCGTTCCAGCGGTTCACGTGCGCGTGGATGGCCGGCACGCCGAGCTCATGGAGGGTGTCGACGGCGGCCTCGAGCGCGGCGAAGCCGGCGGTGTTCGAGTTGCCGTCCTCCATGAAGTCGATGGTCTTTCGAATCGGCCGGTCGGTTCGCAGGTGGCCGGGGCCTTCGAAGAGGAACTTGAGCCCGTCTTCGTGCCCGAGCCAGCCGGCGACGTTGGGGCGAAGCGCTGCGGCGTGTTCGGGCGCGCACGCCACGAAGCCGCACCCTTCGAGGCTCATGAGCCACTTGTGGCTACCGCAGCTCAGGTAGTCGATGCCGTCCGCCGCCATGTCGATGGGTACGACGCCGCACGCCTGCACGGCGTCGACCGCAACCTGCGCGCCGCGTTCGTGGCACCGCGCCGCGATCGTCCGAACCGGCATGCGAAAGCCCGTCTGGAACTCGACGGCGCTCACGGCGACGAGCCGAATCCCGCGGTCGAGCGCGCGGGCTAGCGCGTCGAAGGCCGCCTCGGGATCCGTGCGGAACGTGTCGGCGTCTTCGAAGACCACGTCGAGCCCGAAGAGCTCGGCGGCCCGCTGCCACGGCGTGACGTTGGCGGGAAACTCGCCTCGAAAGAGGAGCACTCGGTCGCCACGTGTCCACGGGAAACACAGCGCGAGGTTCACGAGGCCACGCGTGGTGTTCTGCGTGAGGGCGATAGCGTCCGGCACGGCGCCGACGAGGCGGGCGAGCTTCTCCTTGAGCCTGCGTCGTTGCGCGATCCAGGTCGGGAAGGCCTCGAAGCCGCGCGCCGCGTAGTCCTCGTGGACGGTAGTGGCCGCCGCCAGGACGCGCGCGGAGGGGACGGCGATGCCCGCGTGGTTGGCGTAGACGAGCGGCCGAAGCGTCGGGAAAAGCGTGCGGTCGCCTATAGCCGGGGCGGGGAGTGTGCTCACGGGAACGACCTTCTTCGATGGTCACGGTAATGACGAAGGATGAGCTGCCCCGAGGGGCGTCCCCGGCGTTCTAGGACGCGCGCTCGGAACGCATCGGGGAGGCGGGCTATCGCCGGCATCGGTCCACCATACTCGGCCGGGAAGACGAGTGGCGCGCCGAGGGCGGCGAAGGTGAGGTCGGCGACGGAGAAAGGCCCGCCGAGGAGGGTCGTCCGGCCGTCCGCCAGGAGTGCGTCGACCTCACTCAAGAGCTGCTCGATGCGGGCTTCAGAGCGCGCGACCCGCGGCGGGTTGATGGCGAGCCCTTTTCGCATCGCGACGCGAAGAAGCGGGAAGGCGAGCCTCAGGAGCCGATTCTCCCACGCGGGCGTCGTGCGACCGAGGAACTCGCGCGCCAGCGCGCTGTGCGGCAAGAGGGCGTCGTAAGCCGTTCGGCGCACGTCGGGGCCGAACTCCCGGTCGAGGCGGGCGACCCAGGCCCACGCGTCATCGGACTCGGCCGCCAGTGCGGGGCGTTCGCCGCGAGGGCGGTTGCACCAGCGAACGATGTCCGACGACTCGGTGAGCGGCCCATCGGGCGAGATGAGGAGCGGCGTGCTGCTGCAACCGCCGGCGCGCTTCACGTGAATCCGATGAAGGATCGGGACGTGCGCTTCTTCGGCAAAGGGGATGCCAGCGAGGTCGAGCGCCCAACGGGCCTTCTCGCAGAAGTGGCTGACGGGGATCGTGATGAGGCGGAGGGGCGTCGTCACGGCGTCGCGACCTGTCGCCCGAGCTCACCCGCGACGCGCCGCGCCGCGTGCCAGCCGGACATCATGGCGCCCACGATGCCGTGGCCCGAGCGGGTGGACGCGCCACACAGATAGAGCCCCGGGATGGGGCCCCGGTAGCCGGGCCGGCCCTTGAGGAACTGGTCCGGCGTCGCGGCGAGGCCGTAGCCGGTGCCGTCCGAGGCGCGGGTGAAGCGGCTGTGGGTGACGGGGGTCGCGGACTCGCGGTAGATGATGCGGTCCTTCACGCCTGGGAAGAGCGCCTCGACGCGGCCAATGAGGTCGGCTTCGATGCGCGCCTTCTGCTCTTTGTAGGCGTCGCTGCGCTTGTAAGTCCATGCCGACACAGCGTCTTTCGCGACACCCCAGCGCTCGGGCTCGCCGGGAACGAGCGTCATGATCTCGAGCGTCTGGGCGCCCGCGGGGGCGTGGTGCGTGCTGCCCGGGTCCTTCACGGAGGCGCTCGTGATGTAGGCCGCCGACGCCTTCAACTCGCCCACGGCGCGAGCGCGGTTCTCTCGGTACAGGGCGTCCATGTCGAGGGTGTCGAACTGCCAATAGTTGGCGTTGCGCATGCCGAGGTCGGTCATGCGGCCCTTGACGCCGAGGAAGGTCATGAAGATGGCGCCGCCCATGACCATCGTCTCGGCTCGGCGGCGTGACTCGGCGGGGAGCGCGTCCGGGGGCACGAGTTCGAGGAGCGTGCGTTTCAGGTCCGCGCCCGAGAGGACGACGCGCGCCCGGATGTCGGACACCACGCCGCGCCTGGCCTCGGTGCGGACGCCACACGCTCGGCCCGACGCATCGACCACGATCTGGTCGATGCCGCAGCGCAGATGGATCTGTCCGCCGGCGGCCTCGATGGTCTCGGCGAGCTTGTCCGAGAGGATCTGGCCACCGCCTTCGGGGTAGTAGGCGCCCCGAAAGTAGTGATTCGAGAGGCCAGCATGGAGGAGCGCGCTGGCTTCGCTCGGCGGGAGGCCGTAGTCGCCACTCTGACCGAGGAGAACGGCTTTCAGACGGGGGTTCTTCGTACACCCGTCGAGGAAGGTCCCGATCGTCGTCTGCATGTTGCGGAGGGCGGTGACGCTGCGCGCGGCCGCGAAGGCCATCGCGAGCTTGCTGCGATCCTTGCGTTCGCCGGCGCGACCAAGCCGGTCGACGCCTTCGAGGAGGCTGATGTATCGGTCGATGCCGCTCTTCTCCTCCGGGAAGGTGGCGTGGAGGCGGGTACGGAAAGCGTCGATCCCGACTGGGATGCGGAATTCGAAGTCGGGGAACACGAGGGTGTCGAAGCCGTCAGGGTCCATCGGGAGGAACCGTTGATGGATGCCAGCACCGGCGAGGAGGCGGGGGATCATGCCCTCGACGCAATCCCCGACGTAATGGAGGCCGACGTCGAAGTGATAGTGGCCAGCGGTGGGGACGCCGTCGTCCTGGGGAACGAGGCCCGCGCGGCTGAAGACGGTGGCGCAACCACCCGCCACGTAATGGGAATCGAAGAGCGCGACGCGGACGCCGGCTCGGGCGAGGTAGGCGCCGGCGACGAGGCCGGCAGGCCCAGCGCCGATGATGGCGACGTCGACCTCGGAGGGCAGGGCGCTGCGGGTGCGCCGCCGCGAGACGTCTTTGGAGAGCACGTTCTCGGGCGCGTCTGGCGAGTCCGATTGGGGAGCGGCGGCGGTCGTCATCAGGGGCCTCTACTGCGGCGATGGCGTGGCGAGATGGGCGTCGAGCTCGGCGTCGGGCGCGCCCTCGATGGGCGTGAGCGTGACGCTGCGGCCGAGGCGGTCGAGCACGATCGCGACGGACTCGGCGACGTCCGCGGCGATGTTCGTGCAGCTCCGCAGACGTTCGTCGGAGAGGAACGTGTCGAAACGGGCGGTCAGCCGGTCGCAGGCAATGCGGTCGCCCCAGGGCTCGGCGGTGTGGAGGCGAGGCCCGATCTCGGCGTCGTAGGCAGCCATCGCGGCGCGAAGCTCGGTGGTGACCGCGCCCGTTGGAGAGGGATCGCCGAGGAGCTCGCCGAGCACGAGGCGACCCGCGACGACGGCGCCACATTCGCCGTGGCCGGTGATGCCCCCGCGGCGCAAGGTCTGATAGGAGGCGCTGGGGAGCCCAAAGGTCTCGGCCAAGGCGATGCCGCAGGAACGGTGCGGCGTAACGCGGCCTTCGTAGAGGAGAAAGGCCTTTCGCCTCGCGGCCGACACGAAGTCCGAGTGGGTCGCCGGGAGGTGGTCGGCGGCGCTGAGCGTGCCTGTACTTCGGGTGGGGTCGGTCATCGGGGCCTCCGAGACGGTGCCTCCGGGTTATGCGCGGTCTCGGAGGACGCCGCAAGGGGCCGGGTGCGCCGATCGAGGGTCGCGACTGTTCAGCACGGGCGGGCCGGGTTAAGCTCATCCGATGTTGACGCTCAGCCGTGAACCCGACGACGCCGAAGTGGCGCTCTTTCGCCCGGAGTGGTCGACCGCACGGCTCGACTTCAGCCGACCCGACACGATGCGAGACGGCGCCCCGATGTTCCGGGGCTGGGCTCAAGATCCCGAGGTCTCCCGCTACCTGCTCTGGACGCCGCACTCGGGCGTCGACGAGACCTACCTGTTCCTCGCGCGATGCGAACACGCATGGCGGGAGCACGTCGGGCACCGCCCGTGGTCCATTCGAGCGGGCGGCCAGCTCATCGGGATGCTGGGCGTCGACTACTTTGAACACCGCCTCGTGGTCGGCTACGTCCTCACTCGGAGCGCCTGGGGTCAAGGCTACCTGACGGAGGCGCTCTCCGCGTTCTCGGAGCACGCGCTCGCAGTCCCGGGCATCACGCGCATCGAGGCGCACGTCCACCCGGACAACCCGGCGTCGGGGCGTGTGCTCGGAAAATGTGGCTACGTCGTCGAAGGGCGCCTGCGTCGACACACCGTGTTCCCGAACGTGAGTGAGCGGCCGTCGGATGTGGACCTCTTTGCTCGGATCAGCACGGGAGACTGGTAAGGCGCCTCCGTCAGATGGGGTTCACCTCGAAGTGCGCGATCCCCCGCAAGCTGACGTCGTCGTAAGGCACGACCCCGCGGGTGCGGATGTCGAGGCGGAAGCCGACGTGCAGATACTGGGTGAGGTCGTAGCGCTCGGTGACGTTCAGCGTCACGGAGTCGGCGCCGGCCTCGGCGGGGCCGGCCCACTCGGCGATCTTGAGCGCGGGCAGGCCCGAGGCCGCGTCGAGCGGCTGCATGTAGACGTCCACCCCGGTGAGGAAGGCCAGGTCGTCCTGATCGTCCTGCGGTTCAATCGCCGTCTGAGTGAGGAAGAACTCGAGGTGTGAGAGCGCGACCTTTCCGGGCGGCATTGCGCCGTTCAGAGAGAGCTCGACCGGTGGGACCGAGTCCTGTTGAATCGGGGCGCCGTCGTGATGGAGGTAGGGGTTTCCGGGGACGGTGAACTCCTCGACCTCGGCCTCCACGGGGAATACGAGCAAGTCGCCACAGCCGGACAGCGTCAAGGCCAGGGCGGCGAAGGCCGCACGGCGACCCGAGCGGCTGACCGCCTGCGTCGTGACCGACCGCGTGAACGTGAAAAGTCCGGTGAACATCGAAGTACCTCCGGCCTGCTCTTCGGTGCCACGCCACGCCGAGTTCAGGGGGCGCCCCCGCGGCCGATCGCTACTCGGGCTCGCGACTGCCGTGCAGAGCCATTGGGACAATGACGGGCGGTAGGCCGGAGGTGACCAGGGCGACTTTATGACGCCCAGAGCGGAGCGTGAAGTGTGCGGGTGTGGGGCCGACGACCGCTCCGTCGAGCCGGACCTCGACGAAGGGGACCGCTTGCACAGAGACTTTGGCTGCGCCCCGTCCGACATCGATACGAAAGGTCGCCGTGATGCCGTCGCGTGTCACGGTGCGGCTGACTACGCCGCCGACCGCGACGCGATCGCGGTAAGGGCCGATTCGGACGCGGCGCTCGGGGTCGGGTGCCGTTTCAGGGGCCACCTCGGGCACAAGGGCGGTCACGGAGAGGGTGAGCCGCTCTAGCCGGGCCACCTCGGGCTCCGCGTCGCGGCGCGCGCTGTTCGGGGCGTCGGCCAGGAGCGCCACGTCGGCGTCAGATGGCGAGCTGACGTCGGGCGCGTCGGCGGGGGAGGGCAGAGCCACCGTTTCGGTGCCGTCGTTCACGAGCGCGCTGACCGGCGTCGTGGCTGTTGGGCCAGCCATCGCGGTCATCGGGGGCGGCACGACACCGCCAGGGGGGCTTTTGGGCCACAGGAACCAGATGACCGCCAGCAGCGCCACGACCACGACCGACAGTCCTAACCACGGGACCGGTCGGCGGGGTGGCGGCACGAGTGTCGCCACCGGCAGCTCGGCCGGATCGAGTCGCATGGTCTGCCGGCGTCGGGGCGGGACGGCGGCGAGCTGCGTCTCTTCGAGCACCATAGGCGGTGGGGCGACGGTTACTTCGACCCCAGACGCGCGGGATGGGGCCGATGGGACAGGTGAACGAATGGGCTGGCCCGCGGCGGCGGTCGCTTCGAGGACCGGCCGAGGCTCCGGCGAGTCCGTCGCCGCGTCGCCTCCCGGTGTCCTGCGGGCAACGACGGTTCCGTCCGCCTTTCGCTCCACGACGAGGCGCCGCGCGTCGGCCAGCGGGCGTAGCCAGCCGGCGAGCTCGAGCGCCGTGGCGCGCAGCCGCGCGTCTTCGGCGGCCCCGAGGAGGGACGACGCGAGGGCGGCGCCGCTCTCGGGACGCTCTTGGGGCGAGGTCGAGAGGCAGCGCGAGATGAGGGTGATCAGCGCCTCGGGGAGGGCTGGCGCCACCGCGCCGAGGGGCTCGAAGCGGGCGTCGTTTACGCGCATGAGGAGGTCGCCGAGCGCGATGTCGGGCGGATAGAGGCGCCGGCCGCTCACCAGCTCGTAGAGGACCGCGCCGAGCGCGAAGATGTCCGCGGCGGGTCCGACGGGTTCACCCCGCACTTGCTCGGGCGCCATGTAAGCGAGCTTGCCCTTCAGGAGACCCGAGTTCGAGCCGCCGTCGAGCGCCAATGTCTTGGCGAGGCCGAAGTCGGTGAGCTTCACCTCGCCTTGCATCGAGAGGAGGATGTTCTGCGGGCTCACGTCGCGATGGATGATACGGAGCGGCTCGCCGCGCGCGTCGAGGCCGTTCCACGCGTAGTCGAGCGCCCGCGCGCCACACGCGCCGACGTAGATCGCGACGCCGAGCGGCAACGGCGAGCCTTGCCTTTGGGCGGCGTCGGTGGCGCTCCGGAGATCGAAGCCGTCGATGTACTCCATCGCGATGAAGGCCTGGCCCTCGACGCGCCCGAAGTCGTAGATCTGAACGATATTTGGGTGATGAAGCCGCGCGGCGAGTCGCGCCTCGGCCTCGAACATGGCGACGAACGAGGCGTCGCCTTCGAGGTGCGGGAGGATGGTCTTGAGGGCGAGCAGTCGCTCAAATCCCGCGTCCCGTTGAAGGCTCGCGAGGTGGATCGCGCCCATGCCGCCGCTCGCGATGCGATCGAGCAGGTTGTATGGACCGAGCTTCGCCAGAAAGACCTTCTTCG
>JADMJS010000457.1 GCA_018780435.1 Myxococcales bacterium | reverse complement strand
GCGGCTTCGTCGAGGGTAACCCGTACATCAAGATGTCGACGTCCATCATCGACTATGTCTTCCGCGAGCTCGCCATCACCTACCTCGGCCGCACCGACCTCGCGCAGGTCATCCCGGACGACCTCCGCGGCGACACGGTCGGCGGGGCCGTCGACTCGGACGAGTACGGTGGCGACGAGATCCTCGGAAGCTCCACGACGTCGGTGACCTCACTGGCGCGGGGCGCCGTCGAGCTCCTGCCGACCTCGCGCGACACCGAGCGGGCGCGTAGCGTGATGCTGTCGACCGACGGCGCCGCCTCCGAGACGCCGCGCACGGCGCCGTCGGCCAACGTGGCCCGTCCGGGCAACGCGGGTTCGGGGTCGCCGCGCACCGTGACCAAGAGCTCCGTCGCCCGCACGCGGGAGGGCGGCTCGGTGCTTGAGTCGAAGGTCTCGGCGGCGCGCGCTCAGGGCTACACGGGCGACGCCTGCAGCGACTGCGGCTCGTTCACGATGGTCCGCAACGGCACGTGCCTGAAGTGCACCACCTGCGGCGGCACCTCGGGCTGCAGCTGAGTTGAGTCTCGCCCGTCGCGTCGACGCTCCCCGGTGAGCCTCGACGCCCGCTTTCGCGACGTGACTCTGCCGCCCGCGCGGGCGCTCGGCTTCTCGCCGGGCGCGCTCGCGGACGGCGAACGGCTCGCTCACAAGGGCCGCGTCCTCGACCTGTCTCCGACCGACGACGGCGGTGTCACGGCCCGGGTGCGTGGCGCGGGGGCCGCTCCGTACGAGGTCACGGCCGGCGGCGAATCGCCCGGCGACTTCGCCTCGTCCTGCACTTGTCCCTTTGGTGAACTCTGTCAGCACGTCGCCGCGGTCCTCTTCGCGACCGAAGCAGTGACCGCCGGCTGGCGTGGGCGTAGCGCGCCGCTCGGCGGGCGTCCGTTCGGCCTCGGCAAACGGCCCTTCGGCTCGACTCCACCCGATGACGACGGGGTGGAGGAAGAGCCCGTGGCGAGGCCTCGTCGCGCCGCCGTCACGCCCAAGATCCCGGAGCGAGCATGGATGCCCGCGGTGCCGGTCGCGCCGTCGCGCCCCGCGGCGAGCCCCCCTCCCCCACCGTCCGTGGAGCCAGTCCCGGCACCACCGCCTGAATGGCCGTCGGTACTCGGTGAGCCGGTGGCGAACGAGACGCCCCTGCGCCTCGGGTTTCGGGTGACGCCGATCGGGCGCGGGTCCGGCGAACGGGTCACGGTTGAGCTCGTGAGATGGTCGGAGCGGGGCGTCGCGCGGCTGAACGAGCTGCCCGAGACCGACGATCTGCAGAGCCGCGCCATCGCGCTCTTGCTCGCCGCCGGTACCGACGCCGCGCTCGGGGCGGCGCTCGATCTCCTCGCCGACCACCCGCACGTCTTCGTCGGGGCGCGGCGGGCGCGCGTGCTGCGACAAGCGATCACGGTGCAGCTCGTCGCCGAGCGTGACGCGGCGGACGAGGCGGCGACACCAATGGGGTTGTCGCTCGCGCTTGCCTTGGGGAACGAGGTGTTCGCCGCGGGAGAGCTCCCGGGCCGGCTCATCGGCGGCGTGGTCGTGCGCGTCGAGGCCGGCGAGCCAGAGGCGGAGGCCACGCCACTGGTGCTGATCGCGCCGGTGCGGACCGCGGCCGAGACGCTGCTCAGTCGGCTGGCGGCGGCGCCCCCCGTGGCTCCCGCGTTCGTGTTACCACGGCTCGTCGAGACGCTGCGGGGTGTCGGCCTCGAGCCGAGCGTCGAGGCTCGACTCGCGCCACGGCGGCCGTGTTCTCGGACCGTTACGGTAGTGCGACTCGAATGGCGGCGGCCCGCGCTCGATCTCACGCTCGGCCACGTGCTCCACCCCGATTACCCGATGCTGGCGCCAGGCGAGGGGCCACCGATCCTCTACGTGCGAGACGACCTCGTCGAGGTCGCTCCGGAGCGCGGCACGATTCGGGTCGTCGCCCTCGAGCGCGACCTGGCCGGGGAACGAGAGACGGCGCGTGACGTCGAGGGGCGGCTCGGGCTGCGAACGGGGCCCGGCTTCCGTCTGCGAACGAGTGGGGACGAGGCCTTGGCGCTGATGAAGCGGCTCAGGGCCCGCGGCGCGGACGACGGTGTGCGCTTCGAGTGGGCCACCGGAAAGCCGGCCTTCGCCGAAGTCACCCACAAGGACCTTCAGATCGGCGGCGGTGAGGGCGCTGGCAGCACACGCTGGCTATTCCTCGGAGGCCGCGTGAAGCACGATGGCGGCTCCATCCCGCTCGACCTGCTGCTCCGGGCGATCGCCGACCGGCAGCGCTTCGTGGCCGTGGACGGCGATAGCCCGTCCTGGCTGGAGCTCGAAGACGGTCTCCGCGCCCAGCTCGCGGCGCTGGCGGCGCTCACGGGGGTGGACGGGGGCCTCTCCCCGCTGGCCGCGCCGCTGCTCCTCGACCTCGAAGCGCAAGGCGCGACCATCGCCGACACGGTCGCGCGCGCCGGACTCGAGCGAGTCCGGGCTCCCGGTGTCGTGCCCGAGGGGCTCCTGGCGACGCTACGCCCCTATCAAGACGAGGGCATACGCTGGCTAACCCAGCTCTCGGGCTGGGCTCCGGGGGCGGTGCTCGCAGACGACATGGGGCTCGGCAAGACCCTGCAGTCGATCGCGCTGCTCCTGCACCGGCGCGAGCTTGGACCCGCGCTGGTCGTCGCGCCGACGTCGGTCACCTTCAACTGGCTGCGGGAGATCCCCCGCTTCGCGCCGACGCTCACCCCTCGGAGCTTCCGAGCGTGGCGCGACGGTGGTGGCGCCGTGGTGCCCGGGCTCGTCGTCGTCATCGGCTGGGAGTCGATGGCCATCCACGCGGCGTTGCTGGACGAGCAGCGCTGGTCCACCATCGTATTCGACGAGGCTCAGGCGCTGAAGAACCAGGCCACCCGCCGCACGCAAGCCGCGCGGGCACTCACGGCAGGCTTCAAGCTCGCACTCACCGGCACCCCCGTCGAGAATCGCCTGTCGGAGCTATGGAGCCTCATGGACGTCGTGCTGCCGGGGCTGCTTGACGGCCATCGAGAGCGCGGGGAGAGCGGTCCTGACGCGCTCTCGGCCCTGGCTCGCGCCATCCGGCCGTTCGTGCTGCGCCGCTTGAAGCGTGATGTCGCCAAGGACCTGCCCCCGCGCACGGACGTCGTCATCGACATCGAGCTCTCGGAGCCCGAACGCGCCGAGTACGACCGGATCCGCGGCGCGGCCATCGCCCAAGTCACGGCGCGGGTGAAGGAACGTGACGACGATGACGACGACGGAGCGGAGCGTCGCGCCCAGGCCATGGTCTTGTCTGCGCTACTGCGCCTCCGCCAAGCGGCGTGCCACCCGCGCCTCCTGGACCCGGAGAGCACGACGGCGAGCGCCAAGCTCGAGGCGCTCGAAGGCCTCGTGACGACCTTGAGCGCGGCGGGTCATCGCGCGCTCGTGTTCAGCCAGTTCGCGTCGCTGTTGCGACTCGTTCGGGACCACCTCGAGGGCCTCGGGTTCAACATCCGGCACCTCGACGGCAGCACGCCCTTGGCCGAGCGCCGACGACAGGTTGACGCGTTCCAGGCGGGCGACGGCGACGTGTTCCTCATCTCGCTCCAAGCGGGCGGCACGGGCCTCAACCTCACCGCCGCCGACTACGTCGTGCACCTCGATC
>JADMJS010000529.1 GCA_018780435.1 Myxococcales bacterium | reverse complement strand
GTTGGCTCGACCGGTGGTCCGAGATTGCCAGCTCGCCGACGCCGACGATGGGGTCTACGAACACGATGTCGCTGCGCACTGAGCCCGTCAGCGTCAGTGGCGGCACCTCGTAGCTGCCGGTGTAACACCACGCCGAGAGGCCCTCGGCGCGCAGGCCGAGCGTGCGGGCCACCAGGGAGGCGACGGTGCGGGTCGTGCCGTCGGTGCCGAGGGTGCCGACGACGCTGGTGATCCCGGCTTCCGTGAGCCGGCTGAGCACGATCGGCGGCACGCGGGACGAGGGGCCGGACTCGCCGCCGCCGCCCGTGACGTGGACGTGGCAGTCGATGAGGCCCGGGATGAGCCGGGCGCCGCCGACGTCGACGACGGTTGCGCCATACGCCGCGGGGGGCAGGGGCAAGGAGGCCGCCATGGCGACGATGCGCCCTCCGGCGATTAGAAGATCCTGAATTCCAAGGTCTTCCGGCGCGTGGACGTGGGCGTTTCGGAGTAGCAGCATGGTGTCAAGATCCCCTAACGAAGGTCGAGAGCCGCAGCAGGATCGCGGCGCTCAGCACGAGCCCCATGAGCGCAAGCACGGCGGCGATAGCGACGCGCCGGCGGTCAGCGCTGACGAGCTTGGGCCAAATCCGCGCGCGGTCCCGCCACAATTCGAGCAGCTGAGCGGCGGTGAGGAGCTGCAACGGCCACACGAGGGCGCCCACGAGCGACGCCCGCCAGATCGACGCCGCGATGAGGGCGGCGTCGGCGGGCGCACTGTCGATGGGAACAGGCTCCAGCGCCGGAGCCTCACGTTCGCGACGCACTTCGTCCGCCGCCGGGCAAGGGGGTGGGTCGTCCGAGAGCTCGGGGACATCTTCATAGGTGTCGTCGATCTCGGACTCGAGGACGCGCCGTGCACGCTCGGCGTCGTCGGTTTGAACCATGAGCCGGACGCCGCCAAGAGCGCCGATCAGGTGCCAGGCCATGGTGGCCGTCGCATCGTCGGCCACGATGGCCTCGATACCGCTCGCCTCGAGCCGAGCGCGCCCGACGTGGGCGAGCGCGGTGTTCGGGTAGCGGGCGACGGTCAGCATCGGCCCGGACCTTACACACGTCACGATGGGCCGCACGAATTTTCGAAGGCCAGGAGCGTGCGGGGGCGGGGGCGCTCGGTTATGGTCGCGGCGTGAAAGCGATAGGAATCCTCGGAGACGGTCAGCTCGCCCTCATGCTCACGCAGGCGGCACGCGCCCGCGGCGTGCCCGTCCTGGCGCTAGCTACCAGCTCCGATTCGCCGATGGCGCGGCTCTGCCCGGCCGAGACCGTCCTCGTCAGCAGCACTCGTGACGACGACGCGCTCCTCGCCTTCGCCCGTCGTTGCAGCGTGATGACGCTTGAGAGCGAGTTCTGGACGGCTGAACGGCTCGCGTGGCTCGAACGCGAGTCTGGCGTGCCCGTGGTCCCGTCGGCGGCGCACTTCGCGTGGTTCGAAGGCAAGCTGGCGCAACGCCGCTTCTTCGCCAGCTTGGACTTGCCCGGACCTCGGTGGTGCTCGGCCCACGGCGAGCTCGACGATGCCGTGGCCGAGGTGCTTAGGGCGCTCGGGCTGCCGGTCGTCGTGAAGGCCGATCGCGGCGGCTACGACGGCCTCGGCGTCCGGGTCGCGGCGACCGAGCCGGCGCTCCGTGCGGCGCTCACCGAGCTCGGTCTCGCACGCGGGGACGCCGTCCTCGTCGAGGAGAAGGTCGCCATCGAGGCTGAGCTGGCTCAGGGGATCCTGCTGACGGGGCAGGGCGGCAGCGTGCTCCTGCCGCTCGTCGAGACGGTGCAGCGCGATGGCGTCTGTAACCTCGTCTTGCCGCCCGACCGCCTCCCCGAAGGCGTCGTCGCCCACGCAGCGCACGTCATGCGCCTCCTCGAAGGCAGCGGGCTACGGGGGCTCTTCAGCGTCGAGCTCTTCTGGACGCGCGATGGCCGGGTCCTCGTGAACGAAGGCGCGCCGAGGCCCCACAACTCGCAACACGTCACGCTCGACGCCTCGCCCGTCTCGCAGTTCGGGCTCCTCATCGACCTCCTCGCGGGCCACCCACTCCCCGAGTCCGTGCCGCTCCGCCGCGTCTGTATGGTCAACCTGCTCGGTCGGCGCCACACGGACGCTCCCACGCTCGTCTTGCCGGCGCTCCCGCCGGGCGTCGTCGCGCACCCCATGCTCTACGGAAAGACGCAGTGTCGCCCGGGGCGCAAGATGGGGCACGTGAACCTGGTCGCGACGGACGACGACGTCGGACGCGCGCTCGACTTGCGGGCGCTCGGCGAACGCGTGTGGGACGAGTACACCCTGTGAGTTTGCGTGGCCCGAGCAGCGAAGGAGACCGCCGTGAGTGACACCGAGAGCCCCCGAGTCGCCATCATCATGGGCAGCGACAGCGACTGGCGCGTGATGAAGGCGGCGGCGACGACGCTCGCCGACCTCGGCGTGGCCTCGCTCTGGCGCGTCGTGTCGGCGCACCGGACCCCGGAGGACCTCGGGGCCTTCGCGGCGGAGGCCGAAGCGACGGGGATCGCCGTCATCATCGCTGGCGCGGGCGGCGCGGCACATCTGCCTGGAATGATTGCGTCTTATACCGTCCTGCCGGTCATCGGGGTGCCGATTCAGACCACCGCGCTGATGGGCCTCGACGCGCTGCTCTCCATCGTGCAGATGCCCCGCGGCATCCCCGTGGCGACGGTGGCCGTCGACGGTGCCGCCAACGCGGCCTTGCTCGCCGCCCGCATCTTGGCCACGGGCGACCCGGCGCTCGCCGAGCAACTGCGTGAGCTCCGGGCCATCATGGCCGCGGACTCCCGCAACAAGACCGCGAAGCTGGTCCTGGAGTAACGAGAGCCCCCGCCATGCAGCTCCGCCAGCTCATCAAGAACGCGCTCATGGCGGTCCTCCAAGTGGTCGTGGCGGGCGGGGTCTACTACGTCCTCTACAAGTTCCTCCTCGGCACCATCGGCATCGCCCTCCTCGGCGTGTGGTCCATCGTCCTCGCCACGACGTCGATCGGACGCCTCTCGCAGCTCGGCTTCGGGCCCTCGATCGTGCGCTTCGTTGCGAAGAACGTCGCGCGTGCCGACTACGACGGCGTCGTCACGGTCATCCACAGCGGGCTCATCTTCATTGCGAGCGTCACCGGCATCGCCATCCTGCTCTTCTTCCCCTTCGCGCGGTGGGCCCTCGGGTTCGTCGTCGATCCCGACGTGCTCGAACCGGCGCTCGAACTCCTCCCGTGGGCGCTCGGCTCGCTCTGGCTCACGATGATCGCGGGTGTCTACCAAGCTGGGCTCGACGGCTATCAGCGCATGGACCTCCGCACGACCCTCGTGATGGCGAGCACGATCGCCTATCTCCTCCTGTGCCTCGTCCTCGTGCCGGCTCACGGGCTCATGGGCCTCGCGTGGGCGCAATTGCTGCAGTCCGTGCTGCTCCTCTTCGCCACGGCGGGTCTCCTGAAGCTGCTCCAGCCGACGCTCCCGCTCCTGCCGACCCGCTTCCGCAAAGACACCTTCCGAGAGCTGATGACCTATGGGCTGAATGTCCAGGCCATGACCGCCCTCAACATGCTGCTCGATCCGCTCACGAAGGGGCTGCTCGCGAAGTTCGGCGGCGTCTCGCTCGTCGGCTGGTACGAGATGGCGAACCGCA
>JADMJS010000722.1 GCA_018780435.1 Myxococcales bacterium | reverse complement strand
GTCGAAACGAGACCGGTGTCCACCAAAGCCATCCATCGTGAAGTGCAGCATCGCGTATCTCCTCTCCGCCGGAACGGGGCACTCGCGCCCAGGGGGGACCCCCAGGCCAATTCGGCGCGGGAGGATGCATGAAAGCGACCGCAGGGGCTACCCCTTTACGGGGCTCCTCGCGAAGTTGTCAGCGCTGTCATGACAACTTGTCACGAGGTGGGGCACGGCGGTGGCCAGGATCGTGATGAATACGCGATCATCGCCGGCCACGAGGGATGGCGCGGTCCTTGCTGTGCCTCGCCGCGGCGCGTCGCGATGGACGCGCTGACCCGTCCTCTCCGGGAGTAGTGCTCATGAAGCTCAAGGTTCCGAAGTTCACCGCATCCTCTCTCTTCGCGATCAGCCTCTTCCTCTCCGGTGCCGCGGTCGCGGCGCCGCCCGAGCTCGACGACGACAACGGCGACCCGGGCCGGCGCGGCGGCGCCCACCGCCATCACGACGGGCGGCACGATCGGCTCCTCGATCAGCTCGATCTCACGGCCGAGCAACGCGCTGCCATCAAGGCACACCGCGACCAGAAGCAGAAGCAGATCGCGCCCTTGCGCGAGGCCATGAAGGAGCGGCGTCGGGAGCTCGACGCGCTTTGGCGTCAGGACCGACCCGACCGGGCCGCCATCCTTCAGAAGTCGCGTGAGGTCGACGCTCTCCGTGACCAGCTCCGCGAACACAAGATCGACGGGCGCCTCCACCTCGCTAGCATCCTGACCGCGGAGCAGCGGGTGAAGATGCAGGCGCTGAAAAAGGCGCATCATGGCAAGGGCCAGAGGCGGGGCGGCCGCGGCGGTGAACGCGATCTCCCGCCGGCCTGAACGTCGTCGCTCCGAACGTCGTGGCGCGTCACGCGGTCGCCCGGTGGTTATGCCCGCCGTGCGGCCTCGTGCACGTGGCCCGCGATGGCCGTGATCAGCTCGCGGTCCGCGGAACGCGGGAATACGTGGCCGAGGCCATCGATGACGTGCAGTCGTGCCCCTGGGATGGCCGCCGCTGTGGCTCTGCCCGCCGCCAGCGGGATCAGCGGATCGTCGGCGCCATGAAGGACCAGCGCCGGCGACCGCACCGACGAGAGCAGGGTACGCCGTTGTTCTGACGCAATGATCGCCGCCATCTGCCGCAGAAAGCCGCTCGGATTGGTCCCTCGGTCCCAGGCCTCGACGGCGCGGGCCCGGACTTCGGCCTCGTCGGGTGGATAGAGCGGTCCGGAGAGTGTGGTCATGATCTTCATCACGTAGTCGCCCACGTCCGCCCTGCCGGTCGGTCGGCCCGAGAAGAGCGCCGCGAGGGCGCGTGGCTGCCCGACGTAGCGCTTCTCGCCCGTGGTCGAGTTCATGGAGGTGATGGAGGCGATTCGGGCCCCGTGTTCGATGGCGGCGGTCTGGGCGATCATGCCGCCCATCGAGATCCCGACGAGGTGCGCCGTCTTGAGGCCGAGGCCATCCATGAGCCCGATGACGTCGCCAGCCATGTCGGAGAGGAGATAGGGCGCTGTCGTGCCGAGGCCCAGTGCGCTCCGCACGATCATCGACCGGATCTCGGGCTTGCCGAACGCGGAGAGCCACGTCGACTTGCCCACGTCCCGGTTGTCGAAGCGGATGACGCGCAGGCCCTGTGCGGCGAGCCCGTCGCAGAACGCGTCCGGCCAGTGGATGAGCTGAGTCCCGATCCCCATGATCAGAATGACGGGGTGGCCGGCGCCACGCTCGTCACACTCGAGCTCGATGGGGATCCTCGCCAGTAGGGCGTCACGCGTGACGCGGTCTGGGCGACGGGGAGGGGAGGCGGGGAGCTGAAGACGGAAGGGGCGTACAGTCACGGGCCGAGCTTGCCTGAGCGTCGCTCAGCCCGCCAGCGCGCTGCTCAGTTCGCGCGACGACGGCGCAGCAGGCCGAGGCCCGCCAGCGCGAGCGCGACGATCCCGCCGATCCCGGCGAACGCGCCGGTGCGGCTCGCGGTGCAGCCGGCGGCGGTCGCGCCCGTCCCGGAGGTCTTTCCCGACGTCGGGCGATCGACCGTCGGCTGGCCATTGTTGGCGGTCAGGAGACCGATGGTGATCGAGTCGAAAGATGAGTCGACCGTCGCGATCGAGCCCTTCTCGACGGCCTCCGGCTCGCCCGAGGTGTACATGCGCTGCACGGCGCCCGGTGTGGCGTCGTCGCTGCCGCCGACGAGGACGGGCGGCTCGAACTGATTGGGATCACCGAGGTCGTAGGTCAGCACCGTGCCGTCCTGGAGCGTGACCTCGACTTGCGTCGCCTGGTTCGGGGTCGTGCTCGTGGGGTCACAGATGGGCTTGGCGTACGCCTGACGCTGGTTCGAGACGTTCGGGAGGTCCGGGTTGAAGAGGAAGATCGGGTCGCGCGACATCTCGTTCGGGCTCATCACCGTGAAGAGGCGCGTCACGTACTGGTAGTCGTGGAAGAGCTGCTCGGCGGCCTTGATGGGCTCGACGATCTTGGTGCTGAGCTCGGCGGTGAGGCCCTCGACGTCGAAGGCCTGCCCCGCCAGCTGCGACTCGTAACCCTGGAGGTTGTTGTAGAAGTCCTGCTCGGTGACGTCCTTCAGCGAGTCCGGCTTCGGGATGTAGGTCCGGAGGAGCTCCTGCATCATGGCCGAGCGCGGGATCCCCATGCTCAGCGCTGCCTGCACCCACTCCCAAGGCTTGGTCTTGGTCTCGAGGGCCTCAAGGTCCCACTGGCCGGGCTTGTAGAGCTGGTTCTGGAACCCGAGCGTGTCGCCCGCGTACTCGGTGAGGAAGGCGCGGCCCGCCGCGGTGTCGACTGCTTTGGCAGCGATATCGCGGTAGTTCGAGCCGTAGTTCAGCCAGTCGATCTGGGCCTCGTTCACCTCCACGTGGAAGTAGTTCACGGGAACGGCGCGGTCCTTCCCGAGGACCCAGACCCAGATGGGCATGTCGTCGGTCGCGGCGATCGAGGTCAGGCGCAAGGGGACGCAGCTCCCCGGGAAGGGGTACTCCAGCGTGAGCGGCTGAATGTCGCCGACCGCTTTGTCGCTTTGGAGCTTCACGGCGACGAAGACGTGGTCCTCCGCGACGTATTGCGCGACCAGGTCCTTGGCGTACTCCGGCTGGTCGTAGCCGTTCTCGTCGAGCCAGGAGTACATCGCGGCGGCGCCGTCGGCGCCCGAGCTCTCGGCTTTGACCACGGCGAAGTTGTACGGGCCCACATCGCCTTGTTGGAGTACGTCGACGCCGTCGTCTTTCGGGTCACCACCGGCGGTGGGAGCCCCGCTGAAGTCGCCTTCCGACGCCCACCGCCATTGATTGGCCTGGCAGTTCTGGTCGTATTGCCAGTTCAGGTTGAACTGCGGCCCCGTCTGCCAATCGAGGTTCTGGAAGAGCGTGTCGGTGCCGACGCCGATCGCGGTCGGCTCCCCCGGGATCGGGAGCACCCACGAGAACTTCTCGGCGTCGCCGCTGTAGAAGATCTGGATGTGGGCTTTGACCGTGGTGTCGTCGACCGCGAAGAGGATCCGCTCGCCGGACTGGTCGATCGGGACGCTGCTGCAGAAGAAGCCACCGCAGGCCTCGGCCGTCCGAGGGACGGTCACCGCCGCCCCCACGGCCGTCGCGCCGAGCGCCGCGACGCCGAGCTTCAGCGAGCCAGCCCTCGCCGCCGAGATCCATCGATTCCAGCCAGTTACGTTTGTTCCACGTCGCATGTCAGCTCTCCTCATCACGGGTTCCGCCATCTGCAGGCTAGGGGTTTGTACGAGCCGGTGCAAGTGTTTTATGCGGAAGTAAAAACTTTATACACTCCGCCCGGAGTAGGGCTGAAATGGGGAGTTTCGCCACAGGACTTCGCGCCAGTTTCCCCGAGACGGATCCTGCCCGAGGACCTCATGCGCTGGCGGTAATAGGGGTCCACCGCTACAGTCCACCGCTTATGGTGCTCCCGCGACCCACCCGCCGCCCTCTTCGTCTCCTCCGCTCGATAGGGCCTCTCGCGCTGTCAGTGTCGCTCGTGCTGGGCTGTGCGACGGCCAACGCGGCGCCGCCCGGTAGCCCCTTCGACCGGCTGCTCGACCGGCGCCCCATCGGCGCGCACGCCTTCACTCAGGAGCACCCGAGCTGGGATGGGCGCGGCGTGGTCATCGCGGTCCTGGATACGGGGGTGGATATGGGCGTCGCCGGTCTCACGACCGTGCCGACGGGTGGGCCCAAGGTCATCGACGTCCGCGACTTCTCCGGCCAGGGCATCGTCACACTGTCGGACGCCGAGGAGCTCCAGAAGGACGGCACCGCGTTCTTGAAGTCGAGCGAGGTGACCGTCACGGGGTACGCCGGAATCCCCCGCTCCACCGGCGGCGCGCTGCCGAAGCTCGGCGTCTTGCGCGAGTCCGCCTTCCAGAACTCGGACGTGCAGGATCTGAACGGCGACGGCGATGGGAACGACGAGTTCGCCGTGGCGGTCGTCGCGACCGAGAAGGGCCGTACGGCGTACGTCGACCTGAGCGGCGACCTCGATCTCGCCGACGCGAAGCCGATCCGCAGCTACGGGGTCGCGCAAGAGACCTTCTCCTTTCGGCTCCGCAGCCCCACCACTGAGAAGCCGCCGCTCACCATCGCTCTGCATCTGGACGACGACGGCGACACCGTGCAGTTCCACTTTGACGACGGGGGCCACGGATCGCACGTCGCCGGCATCGCCGCCGGCTTCGGGCTCATGGGCCGGACCGGCTACGACGGCGTCGCGCCCGGAGCCCACGTCCTCTCCCTCAAGATCGGCGACAACACCCTCTCGGGCGGCGCCACCACCACGGACGCCATGCGTCGCGCCCTCGAGTTCGCGGGTCGCTGGTCGGCCGACAAGAAGGTCCTCGTCGTCGCCAACATCAGCTATGGGATCAGCTCCGAGCGGGAAGGGCGCACGGACATCGACACTCTCACCGACGAGCTCCTCGCGAAGTACCCCATGCTCGTCGTCGCCACCAGCGCCGGCAATGAGGGCCCGGGCCTCTCGACCATCGGCACCCCGGCCGGTGCCCAGCTCGCGACCGCCGTCGCCGCCATGATGCCCCGCGAGACCGCCGAGACCCTCTTCGGTAGCGGCATCAAGCGTGACCTCATCTTCTCGTTCTCGTCGCGCGGTGGCGAAGTCGCCAAGCCGGATCTGCTCGCGCCCGGCGTCGCGTCCTCGACCACCCCCGAGTTCGATGACGGCGACATCAAAGCCGGCACTTCGATGGCCGCGCCCCAAGTCACGGGCTTCTACGCGCTCGTCGGCAGCGCCGCCGTTGCGCAGAAGGTCCCGATCACGAACACGATCCTGAAGCGCGCCGCCCTCGCCAGCGCCGAGCCAATGCACAGCTACAGCCTCCTCGAACAAGGTGCCGGCATCCCGAACGCCGCCCGAGCCTGGAAACACGTTCAGGCGATGTCCCGCAGCGCCGAGCCCTTCCGAGTCGCCGGTTATCGCGTCTCGTCGCCCATCCCGACGGCGCCGGGCCTCGACGGGGCCGCCGCCTACTTCCGCGCGGGGACCTGGCTCCCGGACGACGACGAAGGCCACCGCTTTCAGGTCGAGCCCATCTTCTTCGACGCTGGAAAGGGCCAAGACGGCTTTCAGCAGGTGCTCTCGTGGCGGAGCGAAGCGTCCTGGATCTCCGTGGACCGAAAAGACGTTCGATTTCGGGGCGGTAACCCCGAGTCCATCGTCGTTCGCTACGACGCCGAGGCCCTCCGGGAGCCCGGCGTCTACACCGGCCGCGTCGTCGGTACACCGGACGACGCCGGTGGCGTCCCGGCGGTCGCACTCTGGACCACCGTCGTCGTCCCGCATCAGGTCGATGCGGCGGGTGGCTACGGCCTCACGACCGAGCTCGAGCTCGATCCCGGCGAACACGCCCGTGTCCCCGTGCTCGTCCCGCCGGGCGCGACCTCCCTCCAGGTCGACCTATCGGCCCTCGGTTTCGCGGAATGCCGGCTCTATGCGTTCGATCCCGAAGGTCACCCGCGCGCCCCGATCTCGCCCTCCACCAGCAGCCGAAGCGGCACGACCGCGTCCTTTCGCGCGGGTGAAGACGCTCTTGACGCCGGCACCTGGGAGCTCGTCGTCGTCGCTTCCGCAGGGAGCCGTCGCGCCTCCAAGGCCACACTCGACGTGCAGTTTCGCGCCCTCGACTTCGATCCGATCCGGAGCTGGTCACTCGCGCCCGGCGAACACCCCAAAGGCTCGGTCAAGGTCGTCAACCGCTTCGACACGCGCTTCGACGGCCGAGTGTCCGGAGAGGTCGTCGGTTACCGGCGCGAACATGACCTCGATGCGGCGGGCGACACGGCCTCCGAATCCTATTCACTCAACGCCGACATCGAGCGCGTGGACTTCGTGCTGCGCCTCGCGCCCGAAGTCCACGCCCGGTTCACCGACGTCGCCATCGGCGTCTTCGACGCGAGCGGCAACGCCGTCGTCAAGGATGGCTTCATGAGCGGCACGGCGCGGATCTCGGTGCCCGCCCAGGGGCTCGGGAGCGGCTTCCGTTTGCAGATCCAGGGCGCGCGAGCGTCGGGCGACAAGAACGGAGACGGGTTCACTATTCGCGTCGAGGAGACCTGGGTCCGAAAGTCCCCCATCGCCATCCCGGCCACTGAGTTGGTGCTCTACCCGAGCGTGCCGGCCGTCATCGACTTCGAGCTTCAGAAAACGCCGCCCCGTGCCCCGGATGGGTACGTCACGTACGGATCGCTAACCCTTCTAGACGGTGTGACCGATTCCGTCTGGGCCGAAATCCCCATCCTGGTGGAGTAACAACGTGCAACTGGTCCTCGCCTCACGCAATCGCCACAAAGCCCTCGAAGTCGGTCAGATCCTCGCGACCCTCGCGCCCGACGTCTCGGTGGTCCCGCTCGCGGACGACGCGCCCGACGTCGTCGAAGACCAGAAGTCCTTCTTTGGTAATGCGGCGAAGAAAGCGCTGAGTGCGTTCCAGCACCACGGCGGCGCGGTCCTCGCCGACGACTCAGGCCTCGTGGTTCCGAGCATCGAACGCGACGACGGCGAGTCGCTGCCGGGCGTCCACTCGGCCCGCTTTGCCGCGGTCTTTCAGGGGCTCGAAGACGTGGGCCCGAACACCAGCGACGCGGAGAACAACGTCGCCCTTCAAGCGGCGCTCTCGGATGGGCGGGACCGCTCGGCGTACTTCGAGTGCAACCTCGCTCTGCTCATCCCCCACCACCTCCTTCCCGCCCAGGACCTCATCCTGGCCGCGTCGCAGGCTACCGGTGTGCTGCTACGTGCGGTGCTCCCGGTCGACGGGGGGCATGCGTTGCTCTTCGGAACCGAAGGGCGTGTGCACGGGCGCATCACGCTCGCGCCCTCCGGGGAGAGCGGCTTCGGCTACGATCCTTACTTCTGGATCGACGAGCAGGGGGCCACCTCCGCCGCGCTCTCGCCCGAGCAGAAGAACGCCGTTTCCCATCGCGGCGTCGCCTTGCGAAAGCTCGCCGCGTTCCTGGCCGCGCTCCCGGCGCCGACACCCAAAGGTCCGAGTAACCATCACCCGACCGGAGGTGACTCGTGAAAAGCCCGGGTCCTGGCCGGCGAAACGCTGGCGATCCCATCCCCCGGATCGTCCTCGGTCCGCAGCGCCTCCTCCCCACACTCGGACGCGAGCTCGACGCGCTCGACATCACTGGCGAGCTCGCGTGCATCACAGCCGGCTGGCAGGAGCGCGAGAGCGAGGACGACGAGCTCCGAAAAGCGTGTGGCGGCCTCAGCGTGCGCAATTTGCAGCTCTACGAGCGCTGGGAGGCGATCCAGAGAGAAGATCCGGAGCTCGCGAGCGCCCACCGCGCTCGGCAAGACGACCTGCGCCGCTTGCGCGACCTCTATCGACTCCGCCTCGACGGCTACAAGAAGGTGCTCGAGCAAGTCACCATGACGGCAGGGCCTGCGTGGCTCATCGAGCCGGAGCGCGAGGCCGCCATCGACGCGGTCCGGCGCGCCGACGCCCACCACCTCGCCCGCATCCGTCGAATTCGAAGTGAGTTCGAGACCCAATGGATGCCCACGGAGCGCCCGGCCGTGGCCCGCCATCGCGAAGAGCTCATCGGCCTCATCGGCGACGCGTCGGCCGTCCTCGTGGCGGGCGGGCACGTCGCCGTGCTTCTGAACCGGCTTCAGCTCTTCGGACTCGATTCGGCGCTGGCGGGTCGCCCCATCATCGCCTGGTCGGCCGGCGCGATGGCGCTGTCGGACCGCGTCGTCCTGTTTCACGACCACCCGCCCCAAGGAGACGGTCGTGCCGAGGTCTTCGAGGAGGGCCTCGGCCTCTTCGAAGGGCTCGTCGTCCTTCCCGACGCGCGCCACCGTCTACGGCTGTCGAGCGCCATGCGGGTCAGCTCCCTCGCGCGTCGTTTCGCACCGGCCACCTGTATCGCGCTCGACGAAGGCGACCGAATCGGCTGGCCCGACGGCACGCCGGGGCGCCCCGCGCATTGTAAGCGCCTGCTCGCGACGGGGCAGGTCGAAGCCGTTGGAGGGCGAGAAGGGCCGAACTTCCCGGTGAGCCCGAGCCTCGAAGGCGGCGTCACGGAGGACGTCGAAGGGGGCGCCGCCCACAGCGCAGACCGGCCGGATCGGGCGCGTGGCTACTTCGGTGACCGCGAGGTGCAGTCTTGATGCTCGCTATTCACGAGTTCGAACGGCGGCCGCGCCGCACGCGACACGACGTCGACGTCTTCATGGCCGGGAAGTCCTTCCCTATCGTGGAGGGTTCGAACGCTACCTTCATCTACCGCGGAGAGGCGAGTGAGGTCCACGTACGGCACTTCGTCTATGGGCTCCCGGCCTCCCAGCCGCTGCGCCGCATCGACGGCACCGACCTCTGGTACTTCGTACTCGAGCTGCCGGAGCGCTCCCGCATCGAATACAAGTTCGAAGTACACCGTCTCGGGCAGGCTGAGTGGCTGACGGACCCGCTCAATTCCCACCTCGCGCACGATCCCTTCGGCGCGAACTCAGTCTGCCACGGGGCCGGATATCGCCTGCCCGACTGGGTCGAGCACGACCCTGAAGCACGTAAAGGCGAGCTACAGGAGCTGATCTTCCGGTCGACGCCCTTCGGCGACCGGCGCCGCGTCACCGTCTACCTGCCGGCTCGCTTCCGGAAGACGCGCCGCTACCCGCTGCTCATCGTCCACGACGGTGGCGACTACATGCGCTTCACGCGCCTGCAGACCGTGCTCGACAATCTGATTCACCGGATGGAGGTCCAGCCGCTCATCGTCGCGATGACGCACCCGGGCAACCGCATGGTCGAATACCCAGACGATCGTGCGCATGGGGCCTTCATCGCCGAACACGTCCTCCCGGAGATGGAGAGCCGCTTCCCGCTCTTCGGCACGCCCGACACGCGCTGCCTCATGGGCGCCAGCTTCGGCGCGGTGGCCTCGCTCTCGACCGCGTGGCGCTACCCCGGCACCTTCGGGCGCCTCCTCCTGCAATCCGGCAGCTTCGCCTTCACCGACATCGGGACGCACAAACGCGGCCCGGCCTTCGATCCCGTGGTGAAGTTCATGAACTCCTTCCGGGAGAACCCGGGCAAGCCCGCGGACCGCGTCTTCATGACCTGCGGCACCTTCGAGTCACTCATCTACGAGAACCGCTCGATGGCGCCCTTCCTGCGCGAAGCCGGCATGCACGTGAAGTTCGTCGAGTCGCGCGACGGCCACAACTGGGAGAACTGGCGGGATCGCATGCGTGAAGCGCTCTCCTGGCTCTTCCCCGGGCCGCTCTGGATGGTCTACGAGTAGATCCTCTCAGTCCCCGATGCGCGCGTAGTCAAAGCGGATCTCGTGGATCTCACCATCCCGGGTATTCACCAGCAGGAGATCGTACGGCGCGAAGACGTGCGCGTATTCGAGGAGCTGACGCCGCGTGCCGTCCTGCGTGGCGTGGCGCTGTTGCCCCGACTTCACTTCGACGACGTAGCGCCTCCCCCGGCGCTCGACCACGAGATCCACCTTGATGATCGACTCGCGGCGGGTGCCGTCGATATAGACGTGGGCGGCCCCTTCGAGCTGCCGGGCCACGACCTTGTACCCGGCGTCTTCGAGCAGGGCTTCGGCGTCGCGTTCGGCCGCGAGGCCGTGAGTTCGGGCGCGGCTGCCGGCCCATCGGGCCGCGCGCCGCTTCCAAAGGACTGTGAGGAGCACGCCGACGAGCGCGGCCAGGAACAGTGCGACGAGCAGCAGTCCCCACGTCCACTCACCCGCGTCCGACCAGCGCTCCCACGGCCACCCGCTCACGGCCCTGGGTCACCCGTTGTGGCCAAGAGCTCGCGCGCGGCGGCGACCAGATCGGCGAGGCCTGCGTCGATGTGCTCACGATGTGTTCGGAATGAGAGGACACACAGACGCAGCACATAGCCGCACTCCAGCGTGGTCCCGCTGAGATAGACGCGGCCACGCGCGTTCACGGCGTCGAGCAGGCGTCGGTTCAGGGCGTCCCGCTCCGGCGCGGTGTGGTCTCCGAGCGTGAGCCGGAACGCGAAGAGGCTGAGCACGGGCTCTGTGACGAGCTCGAAGCCGGGCAAGGCGCGCACAAACTCAGCGGCATATCGGGCGAGGTCGAGCTTCTCGTCGAGGGCGCTCTCGAAAGCGGCCGTTCCCGCGACGTGGAGGGGCAGCCAGATCCGGAGCCCGCGGAAGTCGCGCGAGAGCTCGCTCGACAGCGCAGAGAAGTCCGTCGCGCCGGTCTCGGGTGCCGGCAAGTAGGCGGCGCCGAGGTCGTGTGCGGCTTCGAGCGTGCGCCGGTTCCGAACGAGCAACGCGCCCGTCCCGTAGGGCAAGAAGAGGCCCTTGTGTGGGTCGAGCGTGATCGAGTCCGCCCGGCCGATCCCCGCGAGCGTTTGGTGTCCCCGTGCCGTCAAGGCGAAGAAACCGCCGTACGCGGCGTCGACGTGATTCCAGAGCCCTTCGGACTCACAGAGATCGGCGATCGCTTCGAGATCGTCTACGGCGCCCGTGTTGGTCGTACCGGCCGCCGACGCGACGAGGAAGGGACGTCGCCCGCCGTCGCGGTCGCGTCGTATGTGCGATCGGAGCGCGTCCACGTCGATCCGACGCCCGGGACCGAGTGGGACCGTGCAGAACGCCGAACGAGGGAAACCCGCGAGCAGGCAGGCCTTGGCGACGGAGTGGTGCGCGTCCGCGGAGAGGTAGACGCGCGCGTCCAGAAAGTTCTCGGGCAGCCGCGCGACTCGCGCCGCGATGACCGCGGTCAAGTTGGCGAGAGAGCCACCCGTCGTGAGGATGCCGAAGGCGCCCGGCGGAAGGCCGAGCCGTTCACACATCCACGTGATGACCGAACACTCGATGGCGACGAGGCCCGGCGCCGCGACGGCCAGGCCGGTGAAGCGGTTCGTCACATCGGCGACGAGATCGGCGAGCCCCGCGAGCGGCAGCCCCCCTCCCGGGATGTAGGCGAGGTAGCCCGGGCCGGACGTGTTGAACGCGGCCGGCACCCCGAGGCGTAGCACGTCATCGAGGGCGTCGGCGAGAGGCCGACCTTGGGTGGGTGGCGGGGCGCCGAGGAGGGCCAGCTCGCGCGGGTTCAGCGAGGGACCGGGATGAGCGGGCGCCGTCCGATTCTCGTCGAGAAAGTCCCCGAGGCGCTCGCCAATGGCCTTGAGCGCCTGACGCAGCGCGTCGCCGGTCGGGTCCCAGAGGGCGGTCGTCATGTCGCGGCGCTCACGATGCCGGTACCTTCTCGGACCGAACGTTCGTCATCAACGGCGTCGAGCGCGTCTCGCAGGATGGCCGGCGTCGCCCCTGGGCGCACGACCGCGGTCCCGAGGGCGCGTTTCCAAACGCCGGTTCCCCGTAGCCCGGTGTAGAGGTTCAGCGTGTGCCGGACGATGCTGTGGAGACGTTCCCCTTCGCGCAGGCGGTCGTCGGCGTAGGCGATGATCTCTTCCACGGCGCGTCGCCGGAGGGCGTAGGGGTCATGGTCTCCCGCGGGCTCGCCGAAGTAGAGCGCGTCCGCGATGGCGTAGTCGGCCGGCCGATCATACGCATGGCGCCCGATCATCACGGCGTCGACGTGGCCGAGCTGCGCATGGGCGGTGTCGAGATCGGTGAAGCCGCCGTTGATCTCGATCTGCAGGTCAGGGCGCTCCTGCTTGAGCCGGTGGACGTCGTCATAACGGAGCGGTGGGATGGTGCGATTCTCCTTGGGTGAGAGCCCCGTCAGCCACGCCTTCCGCGCGTGTACGCTGAAGCGGTCGCACCCACTTTGGGACACGACGTCTACGAAATGCAGCATGTCTTCGTAGCGGTCTTGGTCGTCGATGCCGATGCGGTGCTTCACCGTGATGGGGACCGAGACGGCCTCCCGCATACGGACGACAGCCTCACGAACGACCTCGGGTCGGGCCATGAGACAGGCGCCGAAGCCGCCGCCCTGTACACGGTCGCTCGGGCAGCCCACGTTGATGTTGACTTCGTCGTAGCCGAAGTCGCGGACCGCGATGACCGCCGCGTCCGTCAGGGCGACGGGATCGTCGCCGCCGAGCTGTAGGGCGATCGGGTGTTCATCGGGGTGAAACGTGAGGTGCCGCTTCGGGTCGCCGCGGAGGATGGCGCCCGTGTTCACCATCTCGGTGTAGAGGAGCGCCCTCTTCGAGAACTGCCGGAAGATGAAGCGGAAGTGGCGGTCGGTGCGCTCCATCATGGGAGCGATGCTGAGTCTCGGATTCTGGCCGCGGCGCGTCATGGCCGCGCAGCTTGCCCGCTGACGTGGGCTTTGGCCAGCACTCGCCGTGCTGAAGGCGAGAACCGAATCGCCTCGAGTCGTTCGGGGCGATTCGACCTCGGTCGTGATTAGGGGTAGGTCGTCGTGGTGCAGGGAATCTCGGCCGTAGCAGCGGCCTCGAGGATGATGGCGATGCACTTAGCGTGCTCGTCCGTGGTCAGCGGGACGTTCTGGTAGTCCTCCCCGTAGCTGATGTAGGCACCCGTCGCCGCATCGCGCGTGCCTTCGGACTCCCATCGCTCGCAGAAAGTCGCCGAGCTGCCGTCGACGTAGTCGATGGCGTAGTAGCGATCGCGCTCCTCGGTCATGATGCCATCCGACGACATCGAGCCGCGCCATTCCAGCGTCGCATAGTCGTAGGAATAGCCGTTGCCGTAGACCGTGTAGTCTGTGCAGGTCGATGTCGTGCTGTCGTAGCCTACCGCTAGGAATTCGGCGCGATCCGCCGCGATATCGTCGGCCGTGAAGCAGGGGCAGGTGACGCAGCCTTCGTCGGCAACAGTGTCACAGTTGTCGTCGATGTCGTTACCGCAGACTTCGGCCGCGCTCGGGTTGACGCTCGCGTTCGCATCGTCGCAGTCACCGGACTTGGCCACGTAGCCGGACGTGACGCACGGTCGGGTCGGACCGGCGCCGTCGCCGAAGCTGTCGCCATCGCCATCGAGGTAGTAGGTCGACGACCAGCTCGCACCGAGATACCGCACTGCCAGGCTACCGAGGTAGGTCGGCAAGACTGCGTAGAAGCTCGCGGTTCCGTCACATGCTCGAAGGCACACGCCACTCGTGGTGTAGGCCGACGCGGTGAATGGAGCCACAGTAACGGCGAGGGCGAGTGCGATGGTCGAGATCCGGGGCATGAAACCTCCTTGGGCATTGGGTTGACCGGCGATTCAGTTGCGTTCGGGCTGGAAGCCGGTATGGGCGACTGAAACTAGAGTGGAGGTCGTAAATGCCGTCCGCAACGGGTCATTTTTGACCCGATGCATTTTTTTTGCGAATTCGCCTTAACCTGGTCTGAAGACAGAGGACGTCGGTGGCATAGAGGCGCCTGACCTCTCGACAAGTGCGCGTGGTGCGGCGAGATTACCGGAATGGAAGCTTCACACATCGGTGTTCTCGGCGGCGGATCCTGGGGCACGGCGATCGCCCACATCCTCCGCACTTCGAAGGCCTCCCCGAAGACCCTGCTCTGGCTCCGCGATCCCGACACGGCACAGAGCATCACCCGGGAGCGACGCAATCCGAAGTACCTGCCGGATCTCGAGCTCGCGGACGGGATCGAGACGACGGGCGATCTTCACGAGGTCGCTCAGCGTTGTGAGCTCATCTTCGTGGTCGTCCCGACCAAGGTCATGCGCCCCGTCATGAACGAGCTCGGCAATCACCTCCACGCAAACCACGTCCTGGTCTCGTGCAGCAAGGGCCTCGAGCCCGGCACCGCACGACGGATGACGCAGATCTTCCGCGAAGAGACGTGTTGTCTCCGGGTGGGCGCGCTCTCGGGGCCGAACCTCGCCAAAGAGGTCGTCCTCGGCCACCCGAGCGCTACCGTGGTCGCGTCCGACTACGACGAGGTCGTGACGCGATCTCAGGAGGCGCTCTTCGGCCCCCGCTTCCGCGTCTACGGCAACCCCGACCTTCTGGGCGTCGAGCTCTGTGGCGCCCTGAAGAACGTCATCGCCATCGCGTCGGGCGTCGCCGAGGGCCTCGGCTACGGCGACAACACGAAGACGCTGCTCGTCACGCGAGGTCTCGCGGAGCTGTCTCGCTTCTTGGAGAAGCTCGGTGGCCACCCGAAGACGATGGCCGGCCTGGCCGGAATGGGCGACCTCATGGCCACCTGCGGCAGCCCGCTGTCGCGAAACCACCAAGTCGGGCTCCGCATCGCGCGCGGCCAGTCCCTCGAGCAAATTCAGGCGGAGATGCGCCAGGTCGCCGAAGGTGTGAACACCGTCAAGGTCGCTTGTGAGCTCGGCGCGCGGCTCGGCATCAGTATCCCGATCTCCCGCGCGGTCTTCCAGCTCGTCCACGAAGGCCGCCCCGCGCTCGACGCGATCACCGACCTGATGACCATCGTCCCGGGGTGGGAGGTCGATCGTTGATCGCAGCCGTCTCATGAACGTGCAGGTCGCCGGAGTGCTCTACGGGAGCACGGTCAACGGCCCAGGGCGGCGCAACGTCCTCCACCTGCAGGGCTGCACGCTCGGGTGCCGAGGCTGCTTCAACCCGGGCACCCACGACGCCGCTGCCGGGCGCCGCCAGACGCTCGACGAGGTCGTCGGCGCGCTCGTCCCAAAGGGCAGCGAAGCGCCGGCCATCACGATCAGCGGAGGCGAGCCCTTTCAGCAGCTCCCGGCGCTCGTGGCCTTGCTGCGCCGGCTTCGGGAGTGTGGTGTCGATTCTATAGTGGTCTTCAGCGGTTATGCGATGGAGGAGCTGCAGGCGATGCCCGGCTCCGGCGCCGCGCTCGCCGAGATCGACGTGCTCATCGCGGGGCGCTACGTGGCCACGGAGGCGACAGGGCTCGGGCTCTGCGCGTCGGCAAACCAACGCGCACACCTCCTGACGCACCGTCACACGCTCGAGGAGCTTCAGCTCGGCGAGTCGGCTGCGGTCGAGATCACCATCCTGCCCGACGGGAACGTCGTCATGAGCGGCTTCCCGTCCCCCGCCATCCGGCGGGCCATCGCCGCGCTCGATAGCTAGAGGCGACGACGAACGACGCCGAATATGGCCAGCGCCAGGAGCAGCACGACCGGCACGGCGCGGCCAGGGCTCCGCGTGCTCTGACAGTCTCCCGCCGTCGAGGCCGTCGTCCCGGCGTCGGCCCCGGCCGCGTCGCCACCCGCATCGTCGCCGGGTGAGACGACGTTCCACTCGGGCGGTAAGAGCAGCTCATCGGGGAACCCGGCGTCGACCGCGACGTCGAGCCAGTCGTACTTGCAGCTCTGGATGTCGGCCTCGTCCATCCCGTCGAGTGTCGGCGGTCGCAGGTCCCCGAGCGCGACGACGGTGTCCCCGACGCCGGTCACGGGCGAGTAGCGGCGAAGGTCCGGCAGGACACACGCCAGGAGGCCGAGGGTCGGATGAGACCGTATACAGGCGAAACGATCCGTCTCGGCGAGCGGTGTGAGCGCGTCGCCCGTCAGTCGGTGTGGCTGTCCGGAGACCACCACGTAGGTGCCTGCGTCGCCGCCCGCGGGGGAGGACGCCAGTAACGTGACGGGCCCGTGGATTGGATCGGCCGAGGTCGTGACGGGGACGAGGGTGACCTGTTCCACGCGTGGTGCAGCCTCGGTCTCGCCTGTCGTGGCGTCGGCGCGGGGGACACCCACGCCCAAGCCGTCGAGGCGGTCGAGGCGGTAGCCGTCTTTCGTCGCGCTTCGGATCCAGTAGCGAGGCCCATCGTCGGTCTCGTTCTTCACGAAGACCGGCGTGCCGTCGTAAGCCGCGGTGACGAGGTCGGGGTCGCGCTTCGGCAGGGCGTCACCCACGCGGACACGATAGATGGAGAGGGTCCCTTCGAGCTCGGACGCCACGATCACGCTTCGGGACGACTCGATGACGATCGCGTCGGGCGGCGGTTCGAGCGTCATGATGAGAGACGGCGTGGAAGGCCCGAGGGAGAGCAGGTCGCCCGAGGTCGTGAGGCCGACGAGCGAGTCCCCGTCACCGACGTCCCCGTCGGACGCAATGGCGCGCGCCGTGATGGCGTCGAAGGCGGGTGACACGGACAGCGCCGTCGTGAGGCCGTCCGTCGTGACCGCCATCAGGCCGCGGAGCCCGGCGACGACGGTGAGTCCACCCGCCGAGCCCACGAGGGGCGAGTCCGGGCCGCCCCACCGAGTCGGGCAGACGTAGCGCCACGTTGCGCCCTCGGAGCGAGCCAGCCCACGCGAGAGCCGCACCAACGCGGGCGCGCCCGACGCCCACTCAAGGACATCGACGACGGTCGGAGCGGCACCGTGGGCGCTCACGGCACCGGGCGAGAGCGCCGCGAGGGCCGCGATGCAGACGACGGTGGCGCGTGACGTGAGGCGGCGGCGAGCCGAAGCGGACGCGCGCAGCCGCACCGTTCAGTGCTTGTCGGTGGGATCGGTGTTCGGGCCAGGGAAGCGGAGCAGTCGCAGCTCGCCTTCACCACGCTCGCGGAAGACCTCGATCTCCTTCACGTTCGTGATGTTGACGTAGAGCGTGGGCTCGGTGTCGGCCTCGAAACGGAGCGCGATGAAGCCGTCGGCGATGCCGTCGACGACGCCATAGACCGAGTTGTCCTCGTCGTCATACTGGACGACCCAAACTTTCTTGCCGACGAGGCGTTGCATCATGGCTCCTGGGACTCGTTTCCCGTTCGGTGCTTTCAGGGCGGAGCGCCCTCTACCCGACGGAGCGCGGATGGTATATGAAGCTTCCCGTCGACGGCAAGGAGCCAGATTTTTCGCCATGGAACACATCAGTCGCAAGAGCGCTCGTGAGATCGAGCTTATGAGGGCCGCCGGACGGGTCGTCGCCGAGGTGCACGTGCTCCTCAGCAAGCTCGTCGAGCCCGGCGTCACGCTCCTCGAGCTCGACGCCGCCGCCGAGGCCCACATTCGGAAGCGTGGTGCTTCCCCAACCTTCAAAGGTTACAAGGGCTTCCCCGCCACGCTCTGCGTCTCCGTGAACGAGGAGGTCGTCCACGGCATCCCGTCGAAGCGCAAGCTGCAATCCGGCGACATCGTGAGCATCGACTGCGGCGCCACGCTCGACGGCTACGTCGGCGACTCCGCGGTGACGCTGCCGATCGGCGACGTGAGCCCCGCCATCCTCGACCTCCTCCGCACCACCGAAGAGTCGCTCTACCGCGGCATCGAAGCGGCGGTCGACGGCGCGCGCCTGCACGACATCTCCTACGCGATTCAGCGCCACATCGAGCCCAAGGGCTACGGCATCGTCCGCGAGTACTGCGGCCACGGCGTCGGCCGTCGTCTCCACGAGGCGCCGCAAGTGCCCAACTACGGACTCGCCGGCTCCGGCCCCCGTATTCGCAGCGGGTGGTGCCTCGCCCTCGAGCCCATGGTGAACCTCGGCACGCACGAGGTCGTCACCCTCTCGGACGGCTGGACGGTCGTCACCAAGGATCGCCGCCCGAGCGCGCACTTCGAACATTCGATCGCGGTCACCGACCACGGCCCGCTCATCTTGACCGACCGCCGCGAGATCCAGTGAACCCCTGGTGGCAAGACGTCGCGTTCTGGCGTGAGCTCGGGCCCTTCCTCTTTGGGCCGGACACGCTCGCCAGCGCGGAGGACGACGCCGCCGACCTGCTCGGCTGGCTCGACCTCGACGACGTCGACGACCCCAGCGCCGTCTCGGTGCTCGACGCCGGGTGCGGGGTGGGACGCCTCACAGTCCCACTCGCCAAACGAGGCTACCGCGTAGTCGGCGTCGACTCCGTGGACGACTTTCGACGGGACGCGCGTCGGCGCCTCGCCGCCGCCGGCATCACGGATGGCACCCACGCCGACATTGTCGCGCTCGACGTCCTGAACGGGCTCGAAGCCGCGGGATCGGATGAGCCGCTCACGCCGCCGCCCCTCCCAGGCGGCTTCGACGCCGCGTTCTGCGTGTTTGCGCTCATCGGCTATCACGCCGATCCCGCCGCCGACCTCTTGCTCGTCCAGCGCATCTTCGCTTCGCTGAAGCCCGGCGGGCGTTTCCTCATCATGACGCGGCACCCTGACGCGTCGTACGGCAAGGTCAAACACACCGACCCCACGGGCGCGCTCCTCTTCGAAGACCGACGTTTCGACAAGGTGAGCGGCACCTTACACACCGCCTGGAGCCTGACGCGCGGCGGACGACAGCGCGCGTTTCGGTCGCAGCTTCGCGTCTACGGCGCCGCCGACCTCCGCGGCCTCCTCGAGTTCTGCGGTTTCTCCCGCGTTCGTGTCCTCGACCACAAGGGCGAGCACCGGTTGGTCGTCATCGGCACCCGGCCGCCCGAACCCTGAAGCCCACCCTGCATCCGGCGCTGGCCCACCCGGCCGTTCCGATATAAGGTCCCGCGCCATGGCATTTCCACCCACCGGTCGCTGGCGCTTCATCGTCCCGAACGCCGTCACGTGCACGAGCCTCGCGCTGGGCCTCGTCTCGATCATGCAGTCCTTTGCCGGCCGTTACGAGAGCGCCGCGTGGTTCATCCTGATGTGCGTGCTGCTCGACAAGCTCGATGGCTCGGTCGCCCGCGCTCTCAACGCGTCGACGAAGATCGGGGTGCAGCTCGACTCCTTCAGTGATCTCGTGACCTTCGGGATCGCGCCGGGCTTTCTCTACCTCGGGCTCACGAC
>JADMJS010000704.1:4096-19177 GCA_018780435.1 Myxococcales bacterium | reverse complement strand
ACTACGGCTTCACCGACGACGACCGGCCGTTCATCGTGACGGAGCTCCTCGAAGGGCTGGGGCTCGACGAAGTGCTCACCGCGGAGAAGATCCTCGGCCCGGAACGCGCCATCCATATCGTCACGCAGATCGGCATGTCGCTCGCCGAAGCACACCACCACGGCATCGTTCACCGCGACCTGAAGCCGTCGAACATCTTTCTCACCCAGGCCTTCGGCAAGCCGGACTTCGTGAAGGTCATCGACTTCGGCGTCGCCCGCATCCACGACGCGGACGCCGGCGCGAAGCAACGCCCGCTGACGGTCGAAGGCACCACGCTCGGCACGCCGGACTACATGGCGCCCGAACAGGCGCGCGGCAACCCGCCGCTGCCGGCCACGGACGTCTACGCCCTCGGCTGCATGCTCTACGAGCTCCTGACGGGCCAGCCTCCCTTCGTCGGCGACTCGGCGCTCCAGGTGATGATCGCGCACATCAAGGACAAGCCGAAACTCCTGCGCGCCGCCCGGCCCGATCTCGACCTCCCGGAGGAGCTCGAGACCCTCATCGCGCAGTGCCTCGCCAAGAACGCCGCTGAGCGTCCGCTGAATGCGGGCACGCTGGTCGGTATGCTCGAAGCGATCCGAGACGAGATGCGGCTACGCAGCTACACGGCGTCGCAGAAGCGCCTGGCCCCGCCAGAGCTCGAGTTCGAACCGGAGGAGCGAAGCCGCCGCGAGCTCAGCCAGCCCAGCCCTCGTGTGCCCGATGCCGAGTCGTCGTCCCAGTTCCGAAAGCCGAAGGGCCTCCGTCGTGGTCGACAAGGTCGTCGACCCGAGGACGGTGACTACGAGGACAGCCAAGTCGGGCCGCTCCCGGACCTCTCCGGGATCGCGCCATCAACGACGCCCATGAACGTGGAGCCCGTTGTCGGGGCCCGAGCGCGCAATCCGAGTGAGGCGGCTGCGGCCCCGGCGGCGAGTCCGGTCAAAGCGCCCGTCCCCGCTCAGGAGGAGGCGCCCGAGATGACGGCCGAAGCGACCCGGCTCGATGTTCGGCCGTTCTTCCTCGAAGAGCTCGAGGGACCTCAGGCGCGTAATCCCAGGCGCACGGTCTCGCAACGGCCGATGCGCCCGCCCGCGCCCGACCCTGTCGAGCACGAGAGGACGCCCGTGCCCCCCAGCGAGGCATCGCAGCCGAACGCGCTCCTCGTGAAGAAGCGTAGCGCCGCGTCGCCCGTACTGCGCGCACGCCCCGACACCGAGACGCGTCGTCACGCCGCCGTAAAGCCGGAGGGGAACCGACGCCTCATCGCCTCCGGGCTTGCCGTGGCGGTCCTTGTGGCGGCACTCGTGTGGTACTTCGCGACCTGAGTTTCAGGCCACGCTCAGCGAGATTGGTGCAGGTACGCGATCACGTGGACGTCGGCGTCTCCCAGTCGGACGATCGACGCCCCCGACTCACCACCCCGCTTGCCTTCGACCGTCCCGTCCACGAAGAGCGGCAAGCCGAGTCGCAACCCCGGCCTGTCCGGCGCGAGGCGCTTTTTCACGCCGCCCGCGATCATGTTCGCGATCTCGCCGAGCGAATCGACGACGTCGGACTCCGGTAGGTCGCTCGGACCGTCCTCCATCAGCAGCGCCTTTGCGAGACGCTGACCGACGCTCGGCGCCGACGATATGGCGAGCTCGATCGACTCGGTATCACCGACGATCGAGATCATGGCGCCGAAGAGCGTCGTCGGGACAGCCACGCGCCGCTCGGTGACGTGTGCGTCCTCGAACGCCAACGCGGACGTCGCGACGCTGCAGAGCGATTCCTGCGCGCTCGTGAGCACGAGGTCGATGATGGAGGCGCTCAAGTCCCACACCCAATACGTCGAGGCATTTTTCGATTGGTCACCGTCATGTCGTCCCCCTCGTCCTCCGTCGCCCGGAGAAGCATGTGCCGAACCGAGAACCTTCGGGCTCATCGGTACACCAGGGTGTAAATGAAGGGAATTGTACGGCGGATCCGCGCTTCAGCCGCAATCGGCGGACGCGATGACGTGTTCGGTCGCCGCCGCGCCGCCGCGGGCCGCGTGAAGACGCACCCGCAAATCGGTGAACTTCTCGTAGAACTCCGCGATGTCGTCCGCGGTGAGGGTCGGCAGCGTCAAGATCGACTGCCGGTGGTTCGCAGGGCGATGCAGCCAGTCGGGCGGGAGATAGCCCCGCTCTTGGCAGTAGTGGAAGAGCTGCGTACCCGGGTAGGGATAGAAGACGAAGTATCCGAAGTCGTAGGCATCGAGGCGCTCGGCGAGGTCGAGCGTCATCTGCAAGTCGTCGCGCGTCTCCTCGGGGAGGCCGAGCATGTAGTTGGCCGTCACGGTGATGCCTTGCGCCTTGGTCCACGCGAAGACCTCCTCGAAACGTTCGTTGGTCGCGAAGCGCTTCATCACGTCGCGGCGCAGGCGCGGACTGCCGCTCTCCACCCCGTAGGTGATCTGCCGACAGCCCGCCGAGGCGAGCTCCTCGAGGAGTCGTGGGTTGACGGTCTCGACACGCGCGTGGAGGCAGAAGGGCGCTCCGATCTCATCTCGGTAACGCTGGCAAAACTCGCGCACCCAGGGGTGGTGGATGGTGAAGGTGTCGTCGAGGAAGATGACGTAGTTGATCTGGCCTCCCCCGCGGCTGCTGCCCTTCGGGCGACGGTCTCGGAGCTCATGCAGCTCCGAGAGCACGCTCTCGACACTGCGCCGACGACCGTACTGATCGCCGGCCTTCTCGTAGAGGTCGTCGTACATCCGCGCGGCGCAGTAGGTACACGGAAAGGGGCAACCGCGCTGGGTCGTCATGTGCACGAGCCCGTAGTGCTCGTCGAGGAAGTCGCGCGCGAGCCACGGCAGCTCGTCGATCGGCGCGAAGGGTGGCCTCAGAGGCGGGCGTACGCCGCCTCGAACCCAGATGTTGGCGATGCCGCCCCCATCGCCGCCGCTTTCGAGGGACGCAACGAGATCGCGGAGGGCGCCTTCGCCTTCGCCCAGGCACACGAAGTCGAAGCCGGGGCTATCGAGCACCCCCTCCGGGGAGAAGGTGGGGTGCAACCCACCGGCGATGACCGGGATGTCCACCACGGCTCGAATAGCCGCGACCAGGTCGCGCCCCCGCAGCCACTGACGAGTCGTCATCGAGACGCCCAGGAGGCTGGGGCGCTCGTCCGCGATGATCTCAAGCACGTCGCGGGCGTCGTGGTCGACGGTGACGCGGAAGAAGCTCGCTTCGTGGCCCGCCGCCCTCAGCGCGCCCGCCAGGAACGCGGGTCCGATCGAGGCGACGGCCCACGAACGTTCGGTGTCGACCTCGAGGAAGAGGACCTTCACGAAGCGGCTCCGCGGGCGCTCACTCGGACTCCGTAGTGACCGTCTTCTTTCCCATCGTGCCCGTCGGCTGGGGGCGGTCGGCGAAGACGTCCTTGATGTTCATCTTGGTCTTCGACGGGTCCTTGGTCACGACGAAGCCGCGCTCCGTGAGTGGGAACTCCTCGGTTCCACTCCACTTTCCTTCGTTCTTGGGCAGCCCGATCGTGTACTTGTAACGGACGACTGCCGCTGGCGTGAGGGGGATCGTGATGGACCAGATCCCGTCATTGGCGACGGCATCGGCGCCCGTACCGTCATCGAGCATCGGGAGCTTGTTCGGGGTCCACTGCGTGAGCTTGTCCTGGTTGCCGGTGATGTAGACGATGCCGTTGCTCGTGGGAGGCGGCATGGTCGTGATCGGGCCGTAAGTATCGATCGCCACGCCGGTCTTCTCGGTCACGTCCACGGTGAAGGTCACATAGACCGCGTTCGTCGGGTCGTCGAAGATGGGCTTGGCGTCGAGCGACGGGGCCACGTCAAGGTCGACGCCGTCCGCGGCGGCGATGACGGCGACCTCGAGCGGGTCACCCATCGTCATGTTGAGGTTCGCGAAGGGAATCTTCACCTCGATGAGCTTGCCTTTGCTGATGGGCCCTCCGACGGTGATGCCGGCCGCCGAACCCGAGGTCCAGCCCCCGGAGCCCGTCGCGGTTCGGAGCGTCGCCACTGCGGTCGCGCCGGCGAGCGAGATGCGGACCTCGCGGGCCGCGCCGCCCGAGGGGAAGGTGAGCGGCGTGCCGTTGCTCGACGTCGTGTTCTTCGGGTCCGACTGCACCTCGCCGGTCTCGATGTCCACGATCTTCTTGTGGGACAAGTAGATGTTGAAGTCGTAGTCGGTCCCGAGCTTCTTCGAGAGGTCATCGTTCGAGAGGATGCCGAGGTAGAGCGCGTCCGTGGACCAGCCGTAATAGACGAGCGCGATGTCGTCGTTCTGATTGGCCTGAGCGCCCGAGTCGTTGTCGTAGAAGAAGCCGCCGACGTTGGTCCACTCGGCTTCGTTCGGCAGGAGTGAGCCGTCGATGTCGGGCTCGTCGCCGGCCGGGAAAGGCTCGGACGGCGGCTGCGGCTGCGCTTGGATGATGGGCGGGAAGTCGGGGACCGGGTACGTGGACTTGCCTTCGAGCTCGAGCGCCGCGTTCATGAACAGGTACATGCTCGCCAAGTGGCCGCGGAAGCCCTTGTCGAACGGCGTGTCGTCGTTGGCCGGCGTCGTCATGTCGAAGCCGTACCACCAGAACCAGTCCGAGCCTTCGGCCGCGTAGATGGCCTCCCACGCCGACCAGATGAGGTAGGCCTTGGACCCGATGTCGGACGGCGGCGGCGCGGCGGGGTTCGGGCGCGGGAGCCCGCTGTTCTGGAGGTCCGTGCGAGCCTTCAGGAGATAACCCCACGCCACGTTCTCTTCGCCTTCACCGACCCAGACCGAATAGGTCCCGTCGATCCAGGACCCGGGCCAGAGCGGCTCGAGCTCGGTCTGGTCGGCGATGGGGTGCGGTGGCACCGCGCGGGCCGGGTTGCCGTCGATGTACTCGCTGACGGTGACGGGGATGATCTCGCCGACCTGATACGACTCCGAGAGGCTGCCGTAGAGGGCATGGAAGAAGCCCTTGCCGTCGTGCTCCTTGCGGTACTCCTCCCACGCGTTCTCGCCGTCGACGATGAGCGTCACGAGGCGGTCCTTCGCGCCGAAGGGCGGCGCCTGTGCCAAGACGTTGGCGATGATCTCGTTAGCCGCGTCCTTGCCAGTGTAGGACTGGTACTTGAAGCCGATGTCGTTGCTCATCTGTGTGTCGCGGAACACGATGAGCATCTCGTCGTCGTGGCTGCCGCCGTCGCCCTGCACCGTGTCTCCGTCGACCCGGTAGGGGTACCAATGGGCCTGGCCCGACGGCGTGGAGTTCTGGAGCACTTGGCGGTCGGTCGCGGTCCAACGGAGGCCGGTGTCGCGCAGCGTCTTCACGATCTCTTCGGCAACGGAGCCCTCGCCGCACCAGACCCCTTGCGGCTTGATTCCAAACACAGCTTCGTACTCCGCCACCGCCTTCAGAACCTGCGCTTCGGCGTCTTCGGCGAAGCTGTAGTTCGGCTCTGGGAGCGGATCGAAGGGCTGGCCCTTCTTCGCGAGGTTCGTGTCTTTGATGAGCGGCAGGATCGGGTGGTAGTAAGGGGTCATCGTCATCTCGATTTGACCCATCTTCGTCTGATAATTGTACATCAACTGCTTGTGAATAGGAATGACTGCCTCGATGACCTTGACGTTCTCCGCCACGAGCCGGTTCGCCATCTCCTCGGAGGCGGGGACTTTGAGGGTGAAGGTGCCATCGGCGTGTGCCGTCACGAGGTCAGAGAGGTCGACGATCCGCCCCGTCGGGAGCGCCACGGGCCCCTTGATGAAGTCCGGGTCGAACCACGCGAGCTCGAAGAAGATCTTCAGATGGAGGAAGTCCGACTGCGTGAGCTGTGCCGGGTTCTTCTCGCGCAAGGCCACGTATTCCGGCCAGCGAGACATCGTGGCGTCGGCCGTGGAGACGGTCGCCCACGGGTCGTCGTAGAAGAGCCCGATCTGCGCTTCGGTGGCCTGGGCCGGCGATGGCGTGTCTTCGAGAAGCAAGTCGATGAAGGGATCGGTCTTGCCCTTCCACTTGGCCAGGAACGCGCCTTCATCGACGCTGTTGGTCTCGAAGTCGACGTAGGGCAGGAGCCGGTCGATGTACATCTGGAGCTGGAAGTTCAGCACGCTCGTGAAGTTGATGTTGAGGTGCATGTCCGGATAGAGCGCCAGGATCGACGCCATGTCGTAGTAGTCCTTGGTCGCGTGTTTGCGCACCCAAGGTCCGGACTGCTGGTCCTTGATCGAGTCGTAGTAGAGCGGCTGGTGCTGATGCCACAGGATGGACAGGTACATCGTGCGGCGGATGACCGACTTGGCTTTGGTCGTGTCGAGAGGGTTGCCAGCCGGATCGAGAATACCGGTCACGAAGCAGGTGTACGTGAGGCTCGAGTCGACGGCCGACGGGTTCGAGAGCTCGAGACGGGCGTAGCGGCCGTCCACCGTCGCGGCGGAGAGGGCGATGGTGCTGTTGTCGGAGCCCTTGATGTTGAAGTTTCCCGTCGTGACGCCGTCGCCCGCGATGATCTCGCTGAAGCGCACGGTGACCGTCTTGCCGTCGGCCGAGAACGCGGAGACGACCTGAGGCGACGTGGTGTCGGGGAGCGAGCCGTCGCTACCGTCCACGACGCCATCCTGGCCGTCGGGGCCATCCACGGCGCCGTCTTGGCCATCGGGAGCATCGACCGAACCGTCCTGGCCGTCCGTGGCGTCGTCGGTGCTATCCTGGCCGTCCGTGGCGTCGGCGGTGCCATCCTGGCCGTCCACGGTGCTCTCGACGCCGTCCTGGCCGTCCGTGGTGTCGGTCTCGTCCGCGGTGCCGTCCGAGACCCCGTCGGCCGTGTCGGGATCGCCCGCAATGGTGCCGCTTTGAGTGTCGTCTTCGGACGACGAGTCGGGCCGAATCGGGTCGCCTTGCGTGACCGCAGCGGGCTTCTCCGCACACGCGAGGCTGAGGAGAAGGAGAACGAGTGGAGCGCGGGTCTTCAGCATGATCAGTCCACCCAGAGTCGAACGATGGTGTCGACGGAGCCGTCGCCATTAGCCGATGACGGCAGGCCTTCGGGGCTCGAATACTCCCCGTCCTGATTGACGATTCGGACGAAGAAGGCGAGCTCGTGTCCGGGCCCGTTTCCGCCAGGTGCGATGCCGAGCGTGTCGCGCGCGATACGAAGCTCGACGCCGCCCATCCCCCAGACGATGTCGGCGTTCAGCCACCAGAAGTCCCCGGCGCCGCCGCCGAAGCCTCGGAGTCCGGCCATGCCAGTGCCATCGAGCATCGCGATGCCCTGTCCGGTGCCCCCAAAGGCGCCCGCAGCGAACTCGGCGCCGAAGCCCGGGACGAAGACCTTGATGGCGCCGCCGGCCAACGCGTTGTCGAGGGCCCCGGCGTTGTCGCTGAGCGCCTCCGGTTTGAAGCCGGTGCCCGACCCGAAGTCGGTGTCGAGGTAGAGCGCGAGCACATTGGCGGCTTCGACCGTGCCCGCGATGCCGATGTAGAGATACTCGTCGTCGAACCCGGCGTAGAGGACGTCGAGGTCGTTGTTGTCCCAGCCCGCCTCGGCCGTGTCGTCAGCGAGCTTCATGGCGGGCGGCCAGTCGGCGCCAATGACGCCGTCGATGGCCGGGGCGCCGGAGAGCAGGTAGGTGTACCGGAAGCCCTCCGTTCGGCTTGCCGTCGCTCCGCCCGACGTGACGGAGACCGTCACGGGTCCCGCGCTGGCAGCGGGCACCTTGGCCGTGATCTCGGTCGCCGAGACGACGTCGACGTCGGTGGCCGCGGCACCGTTGAGCGCCACGGTCGCGCCGTCCACGAAGTCCTGGCCCGTGATGGTGATGGTCGTGCCGCCAAGGACGCTCCCGAAGCTGGGCGAGATGCCAAAGATGGCGATGCCCTCGGGCGGTTCGGCGATGGTCACGGTACCGGCGGCGGAGATGGCGTAGGTCATCGTGGTCGAGTCGCGGTCGGCATAGACCCACGTCTCGCCATCGAGCGAGCAGCGGAACGCGAAGTCGTAGGCGCCGGGCGTCAGCGTCGGGAACGCGCCTTCCCACAGGTCGTCGTTGTCGCTGAGGCCGGCTTGGCCGACATAGGTGGCGCTCTTCCACGTCCAGCTCGCCGCCGCAGGCTCCGAGTTCTCGGGACCGACGCCGAGCTCGACGTAGAGCCCCGTACCGGCGCCCTGCCCCGGCGTGACGCCCGGGTGGTAGATCTGGACGCGGGCGGCGTCCGGGGTGCTGCCGACGGGGACCGAGAGGTCAAAGGGGGCGACCAGGACGGCGAACTGAACGAGGCCGGCCTGATACTCGAAGCCGCCGACGAGGGTCGCCTGCTGCTTGTCCGGGTTGATGACCGTGACGTCGACGGGGCCCTTGCCCTCGCCGACGGGGCTCGTGCAAGAGAGCGAGGTCCCGTCGCTCCCAACGCTCACCTGAGACGCTGATGCGAGGCCGAAGCGCACCGTGGCGCCGGGTTGAAAGCCGGTGCCGGTGAGGGTGACGGCGTCGCCGCCCTCGAGCTTGCCGGAGGTGGGCGCGACCTTGGTCAGCGTCGGTGCCGCAAAGGAGGTATAGGTGAAGCCATTCGGGTAGTTACCTTCCTTGCCGTCCGGGTTCTTCACCGTCACCGTGACCGGGCCGAGGTTGCCCGGCGGGACCGTTGCCGTCAGGGTCCCCGTGGTCTTCACGGCCACGTTCGTGGCGTCGACGGTGCCGAAACGAACCGTGGCGCCCGTCGCGAAGTTGGCGCCGGAGATCACGACGGGGGTGCCGCCCGAAGCCGGGCCCTTGGCGGGGTCGATGAGGCTCACCGACGGCGTCTTGCCTGCAGGGATGTCGACGATGCACTTACCCGATTGGCAGAGGAACCCGTCGTCGCACGGCTCCTCCGCGCTACACTCGGGCTTCTCCACGCAGCTCCCCACGAGGCAGATGTACCCGTCCTGACAGGGCTTTTCGGCCGAGCACTCCGGCCCAGTGTCTTCGGGGACACACGTTCCACCGTCACAGACCTCGCCGGCAGGGCATTGCTTGAGCGGCGAACACTCGGGGGCGTCGTCCGGGACGCAGGTGCCGGCGTCGCAGGTCTCGCCGAGTGGGCACGGCGTGAACTCGTCGCACTCTGCGATGGGCCCGGAGATGACGACCGACGTGTTCTTCACGTTGCCGTACGAATCCGGCTCGAGGATGACCGGCTCCGGGACCCAGGTCTCGCTGGTGGGGTCCCAGGTGGCGGCCGTTACGCCCGCGGTAAGGGCGTCGACGGGGAACTTGTACTCCTGGCCGTCGGCCGGTTCGGACTCTTTGAAGGCGAAGACGAAGACGAACTGGACGTGTTGGCCCGGGAAGACGAGGCCGTCGTGGGGCCCGAGCTTGCTCGAGTGAAGGTAGGTGAAGATGCCGTCGCCTTCGGTCTCGTCTCCTTGCTTGCCGTTGTCGAGGATCTGGACCGCCGTCCACGAGTTCATGGTGCCCTTGATGTAGACCGAGTGGGTCTCGGCGGTGATCGACGCGAAGTTCGAGTCGAGGGCGGCGAGGTCGATGGCGACGCGAAGATCGCGATCGCCGAACTTCGGAAAGGTGACTCCGCCCGCCACGACACGGCCGCCGTCACCCGGCTTCACGGTGAGCTGACCGTTTGGGCCGATCCAGATCCAGTTGCCGAACTCGTTCAGCGCCCCGAACTCGAGGACGGTCTCCTCGGTGGGAGCGAAGAGCACTTCCGTCGAGAAGATGCCGTCGCCCTTCGTCTGGCCGCCCGCTTCGTGGCCGCCTTCGGAGATGGGCCCGTCGTCGTAGAGCTTCGGCCACTCACGCTCGTTCGGGAGCCACGAGGAGGCGTAGGTGATCTCGTTCTTGGCTTTGTCCCACGCGAAGGAGCCGGTGAACTGGATCTGGCCGTCCAGATAGGAGCGGTTTCGGCTGTCGTCGGCATAGAACGCGATGGCGACGAAGCCCTCTGGGACGTCGCCGTCGACGCCGTCGAGCCCATCCGTGCCGTCCGTGGCGTCGCTCCCGTCGGAGCCGTCGCTCCCATCGGGTGTGACGACGTCGGCGGTGCCGTCGAAGCCGTCGACGCCATCCGACGCGTCACCGGCGTCGTCCGTGGCGGACGGGACGTCGGTGCTCGGCTCAACGCTCGCGGCGTCGTCGGTTCCGCAGCCGATGGCGGACAAGGAGAGCGCGCAGAAGAGCGGGGAGAGCGGGAGAAGTAGGCGCATGTTCGCGAGCTCCGGTGCAGTCGGCGGCGCGGCTCGGGCGACGTCACGCCCGAAAAACCAGGGAACGCGGGCGATTGTAGAGGATCTCGGGGCCCGGTGGCGCGCCTTTTTCGGAGCCCACGTGGGAGCCGGAGCCCCCGCGCGCTCAGGGCGCGACGCTCCCGGACTCGTGAAGGACCGCGAGGCGCCGAAGGAGCAGGCGGAAGGCGCCGACCCGAGCCCGTTCATGGACGTCGGTGATGAAGGCGCCGAAGCCGGGCAGGCCTTCCGTAAATGGATCGTGTTGGCGGATCACGCGACCACGCAGCCTCAGCGTGACGCCGCTCGGCGCGTTGGGGACGGCGAGATCGAGCTCAATGAGCGTCCCGGCCGGGGGGACCGTGTGCGGAGTGCCGATGAAGAATCCGGTCCGAGAGAGGTTCAGTAGGCGCCCGAGGTGAGGCAGACTGCCGCACTGGTAGGTGAGGTCCTGCGTCAGCTCATAGCGGGGTGCGATCCGGCGCTCGTCCCCCCGCCACACGTGTCGGCGGGCGCGTCTCAGCACTTCGGGGAGTGAATCGGACTTGCGATCCGAGCTGGGGGCAACCGCCCCGATTGGACCGCTCAGGCGAAGCGGGCGTCCATCGAGGAAGAGCGTGTCGCCGCTGCGAGTCGTTCCCGGGAGCGCGCCGAGTGGTCCGCCGACGTCGTGCATGAAGCGTCGGAGCGCGCTGTCACTGCCGGCCCGGATGATGTGGAACTCAAGCGCGACACCGGGGAGGCGGACAAAAGACGCGTCCGCTTGCTGGGTGCGCCTCACGATTGCCGTCACGACTACGTCGTAGCCCTGGGGGACCACTCGCACGGCCGCGCCAGGCGGGCCGAAGCAGATGCCCGCGCCGACGATGAACGCGCCGTGAGGACTGACGTCGCTGGTGACTGCGCTCGCGATCCCCGACGTGTGCTCGACGTCGAGTCGCAAGAGACGCTGCACCCGAGGGTGCCGACGACGGTCCGAAACTGCTTGAACCTGCACCAACGGCGTGAACCTCCCGGACGTCAGCTCAAGAGATTCTAGAGGTCGGTCCGACGTTGCACAACCACCACTTGCAGGACTTCGATGGAATCCATTCGCCCCGAGCGAAGGCTCGGTCGAGGTCGGAAGTCAGGGCCGGAAGTCAGGGGAGGGGCGACGCCGTCGGGGCTGGCTCGCTCATGGCCGGTTCACTCGTGAGCGCACCGCCGGTCGTACCGCCTGGGTTTCGGCCGACTGGCGCCACGACCACGGGTGGGGCGATCCAGGCAGGCACGTCGAGGCGACGGTCCTGGAGGACCCACTTCACCTGCCGCGAGCCACCGCCTTCGCGCTCGGAGACGGGGACGCTGAGCGTCACAGAGAAGGTACAACCGCGACCGGCGTAGGGCTCGATGTCGGCGCGCGGGACCGCCAGCCACAGGGTCGGGGGAGCGCCAGTCTGTACCGGCTGGTGGACACGGACGTTGACTGGGAGCTTCGTAGCGCCGCACGCGACCTTGGCGTCGAGCGGGGCGCCCCACGTCTGGCCGACTTTGAAACGGCGGGCGAACTCGTCGGTGACGATGCTGGTCCAGATGTCGAAGGAGAAGGCGACCTCTCGGTCGGAGGCGGCCGGTTCGCTCGACTTGAGGACCACGACTGGCTCCTGGCCGGAGCGGAGCGCGACGTTGGCCGTGAGGTCGACCCCTGCCCCGGGGCCCACCGCGGCTCGGAGCGCGAGCGGGACGCGGACTTCGCCGTCGCCGGCCGACTTCTTCTGGGCCGCGTCGAGCCCGGTCCAGTCGACGCGGACGCCGAAGCGGCAGCCGCCGTCCCCGTACACGACGCGGACGAGCTCACGGCCGGGCCCCTCGACCTTCCACCAGCGCGCTTGGCACAGGGGTTTGGCCACTTTGGCGAGGAGGACCACCTCGGCGGGCACGTTCTCCATGACGAAGCTGAACGAGTCCGGGGCGACGGCAGCCTCGAGGGTCAGACCGCGCGCGAGGTCGGCGGCCGGCGGGAGCGTCACCCAGGTGGCGTCGTCGGCGACGGTCACGATGGCGTTCTTGGCGTCGCCGGAGCTCTTAGCCTCGTCGCGATTGCCGACTTTGACGCCGACGTTCCCGGGGCCGAAGGTGCCGGACCACCCAATGGATCCGGAGGCTTGCGTGTCGGCGGTGCCGGACTCGGTCACGAGGACGACGGCGGCGGTGACGGCGCGGAGGATCTGGACGGGGCCCTTGGTCGCGAGCTCCGGGTGCCGGAGGTAGAAAGCGAGCGCCTCCTGGCGGGCCATCGGGTCCGCGGTCGCGAGTCGCTCCCCGAGGTCCGAGATGAAGCGCCCGACGTGGATGGTCACAGCGCTCGTCGTCTCGTGTTTACCTTCGAGGGCCGCCTTGGCGTCGACCCCCGCGAGCGACACGCCGCCTTCGAGCGCAGCGTACGCGTAGCTCTTGCAGTGGTAGCGGTAGGAGCCGCCGGCCGTGTCGTCGCGTCTTACCGTGACGTGACCGTCGTCGGTGAGCCGATAGTCGGTGCGCCGGTCAGCGGAGGGCATGCCCTTGGGCTCGCCCGTGTAGGCGGCGTCGAAGACGAGCTCGGGGGTGGTCGCGCCGAGGCCAGTCCCATTGAGCTCCCGCACGAAGGTCTGGCCGACGCGCGCCCCGTAGAGGAGCGGTGGGAGGGTGGTGTCGCCCCCTTCGGCTGCGGCCTCGCGGGAGCGCATGCCGCACGCGGCGACCAGCGAACGGAGCTCGTGTTCCAGCGGGTTCAGGAGCTTGCCTTGTTCGACGGCGGGGCCCCATGCCGAGGCGCATCCAGACAACAAGACGGGGAGGAGGAGTGAGCGGAGGACGGTGAGACGCTTCATGATGGCTCGCTTGGACGACACACGCCGGGGAACATTCGGGGACGAAAGGGCGAGTTGCAAGCGAGGGGGTGACGATCGCGCCGAGCGTCAGCGAGCGATCCCGACGACACCGTCGCCGTCGAGGGAGCTTTTGAACCCGGCGCGGGTGAGTCTCTTCGACACCTCGAGGGGCACATCGCGGCCCGAGGTCAGCTTGTTCGGCGAGCCCGTGTAGTGAAAAAGCCGCCCGCGCGGGCGGATGACGCGGGCCAGCTCATCATAGAAGGCCTGCGAGTAGAGCTCGCCGGCGATCCCGAAACGAGGCGGGTCGTGGAGGATGGCGTCGACCGAGCGGCTCGGAAGTGTCGATATTCGTTCGGAGATGTCGCCGTGGGTCAGCGTCAGGACGTCGTCCGGGATCGGCGACCACGGGTTCATCGTGCGTAGCCAGAGCACGTCGGGGCTCTTCTCGAAGGACAAGACGGAGCTCGCGCCGCTGGCCACGCACCAGGCCGCGAAGTAGCCGAGGCCCCCACACGTGTCGAGGACCACCTTGCCCTTCGGCGCGACGAGCCCGACCTTGCGCTCGGCGTCGGCCCACGGCGAGACCTGCGCGGTGGGCAGCATCTTGATCCCATCAATCTCGAAGGTCGGCGGCCCCCACTCGGTCGGGACGAGCTTGATGAGCGCGGTGCCGTATCGGGAGACCGGCGTCCACTCGTCGCCGTCCCAGGCGTAGATCGTTCGCTCCTTGACGCGCTCGGGGAACGGGAACGACCGGTCGCGCCAACGCCACTCCGTGGCGGTGACGTCGATGGTCTCGCGCGTGCGACCGAGGTCGAAAGACGCGGAGACGGTGTGACCGGACGCGCGGGCGGCGAGGAGCACCTCGTGGACGTCGGATGTGAGGAGGGGGCCGGGGCTCGCGCGTGTCATGACCGGCATCATGCCGCGGCCATGGCGCGAGTGCACCTACGGGCTCGGTCGTAAATAAGTGATTCGGTTTGTCTCGCGCCGCATCCCCGCCCGGCCCCTTCCAAGTAGGAAACGTCTGCCTCGAAATACGGGGAGTATGTCTTCGGACTTGAAAGGGGGCCGGGCGGGGCGCGACGCGGTCAACCCTCCCACTTATCTACGACCGAGCCCTACCCAGGAATCTGCCGTTTCTCTCTTGTCAGCAGCCACCGCCACCACAGGTCGACGCGAACGTGCCCTGGTAACCGCACCACTTCCCGAGCTCAGCCATGTACCCGGCCGTTCCGGGGGCACTCTGAGGGACGGAGGGGGCCGCGCTCTGCAGGTCCGGGCAGGTCATCGCCGAATAGGCTTGCAGCGCCATCTGGAAGCTCTGCTGGTAGCCCGGATCGGACGAATTGGCGATGCAGTCTGCGCAGCCTACCGGCGGCGCGCATACGCTCGGCGTCGTCGCGCACACGTTCAGGCCCGGACACTGACCGACGGGCGACGAGGCGCCGCACCCGGCCACGGAGCCGGCCTCCTGGATCGCACACCAACGCCCGGTCTGGACCGCGACGCCCACCGAGAAGGGCGGCGACGGGACGTTCTGCGCCGCTAGCGTGGTGCAGTCCATCCCCGTGTAGGTGGCCGTGCCGCTCGTATAGGCGGTAGCGAAGTCGGGATCGGAGGAGAGTGTGAGGCAGTCGTCGCAGCTACTCGTCGGGGGCGCCGGGCAGCCGCCCGAGCCGCAGGCCGTCGCCAGCGCCGCTTGATAGCCGCACCACTTGCCCAGCTCGCCCGCGTACCCCGGGGCGCCGGGCGCGTTCAGCGGGCCGGGGACGTTCGCGTTCTGGAGGTCCGCGCACGTCATCGAGGCGTAGCTCTGGCTCACGAGCTGGAAGCTCTGCTGGTAGCCCGGGTCGGACGAGTAGGTCGCGCAGTCGGCGCAGCTCGGAGGCGGCGGAGGCGCCGGGCAACCACCCATGCCGCAAGTCGTCGCCAGCGCCGCCTGATACCCGCACCACTTGCCCAGCTCGCCCGCGTACCCCGGGGCGCCGGGCGCGTTCAGCG
>JADMJS010000704.1:0-3996 GCA_018780435.1 Myxococcales bacterium | reverse complement strand
GCGTTCTGGAGGTCCGCGCACGTCATCGAGGCGTAGCTCTGGCTCACGAGCTGGACGCTCTGGTCGAAGCCCGGGTTCCCGGCCCAGGCCGCGCAATCCGCGCACGTGGGGGCCGGTGGACCGCTCCCTTGCCCGCAGCTCGCGTCCCACTGACAGACGCCGGCTCCGAACGAGTTCGCACACTCCCCGAAGTCCGGCATGGCGGCGCACGTGTAGGGGTGATCGTTCAACGGATCGAGCGGGATACAACACCCCGAGAGATTGGACGGCCACGGACAACCCCCTGAGATCACATCGCAAAGCGCCGTATCACAGTTCGTGCCCGTCGGCCCCGGGTACAGGCAGTCGGACGCGGTGTTGGTCATGGGGTCTTTCGGCCAACAGCAAAACCAATCCTGAACGCTCGGGTCGTTGGGATCGACGATGAAGACGTAGCTGAAGTGCACGCTTTGCGTGGAGAGCCGGGTCACGCCCTCTTGGGTCGAAACCCACGTCTGCATCTCTTGATAACCGCTCATCGCGCCTGATGAGCTCCAGCCGATGCGCAGTGTCGAGGCATCACCCTTGAACTCAGGTAGCGCGAAGGTCACCTGAACGGGGATCTCGAAGGTCTGACCCTCGGGAGTGAGTCGATAGGCCGGGGAATGGAACGTGAGTCCCGCCGGCGGCTCGTCGAGCGACACGACCTCGACGGCGAATGTGACCGACGTAGTCAGAGCGCCCGCGGGCACGTCGACCACGAGCCGCCCATCGGCGGACTCCAGACGACCACCTGCAGCGTCGAGTGTAACGGCGATGAGTTCAGAGCCGTCGGTTCCGTCAGACCCGTCGAGCCCGTCCGACCCGTCTGGACCGTCGAGCCCGTCCGACCCGTCTGGACCATCCGACCCGTCCGGAACGTCCGCGGCGTCGCTCCCGTCGGTGAGGTCAGAGCCGTCCGCCCCGTCAGCCGGGTCGGCGTCCTGCTTGCCACCGGCAACATCGGCTTGCGGGACGTCGTCGCCGCTAGCCAGTGAGCCGTCCGGACTCGAGCACGCGCCCAATGCGGCCGCGAGGGCCCACGTCGCGCACAAACGGAGGACACATCCCCGCAGGCCCGCTGCGGTGACGAAGGTGACCCGAGGCACCGACCACGGAAATTCGCGCATGTCCGCCCCAATCCATCAGCCGTTTCGAAGGTACGTTACACGCGGAGTCCATGTAGATCCACACCATGACGGCATTGGCGAGCGAAGCTTCATGTCGGTTGGGGGTGAAGGACGTCACGATGTGTGAGGTCGCCGACTATCTGGACACCTGGGTCTCTGCGACGTGGTTCTACGACAGCGCCCCTGCAGCGGATGGGCTCGTCTGGGTGTCGCGTCAGCTCAACACCGAACTCGTCTGCGTTCTGTTCGACGGTCGAATCGTGGCGGTCACCCCAACGGGGCCGCCGCGTCGTCTCAGTGCCCCCTCGATCTGGTCCGAGATCGTGGACCTCTTGACCCAGCTCGAGGTGTCGCTGGTGCCGTGACCCGGACGGCCGGGCTTCAATGGCCTTGAGCGTATCGGCTGTGCTGAGCGTGGTTCCATCGCCTTGCTTGACGCCACCTTCGCAGAAGGGCGGGCATCCGCTCACCACGGGCTCACTTCAAGGAGACGGGCCGATCTAGTTGACGCCGGAGCATCGCTTTTTTCGTGGTTAGCTACCCGGCCGATGTCGACCTGCCCAGCCTCTGAAGCGAGATTTCCGAGAAGAGGCACCAACCGAATCTCGGGACTTGCAGACTCTCAAGGCGAGGACTAGAGTGGATACATGGCCGTTCAAACCACGCCGTCGGAACCGTACTCTTCGATTCGGCCCCCCGTCGACCCCGTCTGCCACGTTGAGATCCCGAGCGGGTACGAGCACCAGCTCGCCATCCCAGAGTTTCGGAATCAGGTTCAGGTGATGCTGGAGCTGCTGGCGCGGCGTCATGCGGAGGCCGACGAGGACAGCATGGCGCGGCTCGTCGATGCCCTCGTCGCGGCGCGCCCGATCCGCACGGTGTCGGCGGCGGAGTTGCAGCTCCTGACGCGCGGCGTCGACACGGTCCTCGGAGGCACGGAGTGGCTCACGGCCGACCAGGTCTCGGCCGCGCGGGCCGCGACGCAACAGCAGGCGACGGCCACGAACCGCGCGAATCTCGCGAACCGGTGGAAGAACGAAGGCCGCGTGTTCGCGATCACGCGCGGTGGTCGCGACTACTTCCCTCGGTACGCCTTCGACGACGCCTTCGAGCCACTGCCAGTGCTCCGAGACGTCCTACGGGCGATGCAAGGGCGGTCGAGCTGGGGCATCGCCGCGTGGTTCGAGTCTCCAAGCAGCTTCCTCGGGGGTCAGAGGCCGCGGGAGGTGATGGCGCCCCAACCGAAGCGTGTCTTGGACGCCGCGCTCGACTTCGTTGAGTAGGCCGCCTCCGCCTGCGGGAGGCAGCCTCGGCACTTACTCGGGACCGCTCCCGATTCGCTGGTACCGCTGCCACCCCGCTCAGTACTCGGCCTCATCGTTCAATCCATCGCCGTCTGGGAACGCTCGTTTCAGTCCACTGCGGGATGGTGTCGGCAACGTCGTCCCGACCTTGTACCTCGCGGCGTCGATGAAAGCGGCGCTGATGGAAGCAGCGCTACGGGACGTTCCGAGCCCCTCGGGGGGCTACGTGGTGTCCAAGTCGGATCTCTGGGGCCGCGGACTGGTCGTGACGGAAGTGGAAATCACGAATGCTCGCTTCGCCGACCTGACGTCGATAGGGCTGCGTCGCTTGGGGGTGAACGACGTCACGACGTGTGAGGTCGCCGACTATCCGGACACTCGGGCTTGGGCAACGTGGTTCTACGGAAGTGCCCCGACAATGGATGGGCTCGTCTGGATGTCGCGTCAGCTCAACACCGAACTCGTCTGCGTTCTGTTCGGCGGTCGAGACGTCGCGGTCACGCCGACGGGACCGCCGCGTCGTCTCAGTGACCCCTCGGTCTGGTCCGAGGTCGTGGACCTCTTGACCCAGCTCGATGTGTCGCTGGTGCCTTGACTCAGACGGCTGGAAGATGCCTCGACTGCCACGACTCGAGCCCATGGATCCACTCTCCCTTCATCGACCAGGTGGACGTGGTGCCGGTCTCGGCGCCGGGCACGCCTTACGTTGACCTCGACAGCGGCTCCAGCCCCCCAACGTTCGCCCCACCCGGGAACCCATGCACGAGCTGCCACCGGATGGGAATGGGGGCGAGCTGTACCGAGTACATCGGCTACGCGACCGGTGTCCCGCCCGCGTTGGCGAGTGAGCGCGCGCGCATATGGCCCGCCTCCCACTCGATGCCACCCGAGCCGGCTTCATCGAAGCAGGAACACATGGCCGACTTCGGGCCAGGGATCGCCGAGCTGATCGACTGCTGCGACGGGAGGTTGGTCAGCACACGCTGTGGGTCTGCGTCACAAGGCACGATGAAGAGGCCCTAAAGCCCCCCGGGAGCGGCGCGCGGATGCCCGCCACGGCCACTACGGCCGCCCACAAGGCCCGTTCGCGACCCGATCCGACGTTTTCGTCGCCTCGAACTCGTTCCGAAGCTCCTGGGCCATCTGTGGAGGTCCGAAATCCCGTCAAGGGCAAGGTGCTGATTTTTTTGGAGAATTCTTCGCTGCCGGGCGTTCTCAGCACAATCCAGACCCTGACCCGGTTCATGTTGGGCTTCCAAGCACCTGCCCGCTGCCATTGACGGGCCCGAGCACGTCGGAACGCGACGTATCTGTGAGGCGCGGCTACCGCCGGGCCTCACAAAGGGAAGGCCGGCCCGGCCGCGCCTTCCTGCTCAATGCGCGGGGTCGTCATTGGACTGCCAGTCTCGTGATCCGGTTCATGTTGGGCTTCCAAGCATATTGACTCTGTGCAGAGAACGGCCGGCACTAGGAATGGGGTCCGTACCGGAGGCGACGTTCAACCTGAACCGGTTCAAGTTGCGCGGCGAACCTGGCGTCGCGGC
>JADMJS010000517.1 GCA_018780435.1 Myxococcales bacterium | reverse complement strand
AGACGTACGTGTACCTGCGCACGATTCACGAGCTCGCGCGCCGCTACGGGTACCGCAAGTTCATCATCGTGGTGCCGAGCGTCGCGGTGCGTGAAGGCGTGAAGAAGGCGATCGATGTGACCGGCGAGCACTTCGGGCACCTCTACGGCGCCACCCCGGTCGCGTACTCGGTGTACGACTCGAAGCGCCTCACGCGCCTCCGGCAGTTCGCGACGTCCACGGGGATCGAGGTACTCACCATGAACATCGACGCGTTCCGCAAGAACTTCGCCGAGGGCGAGGGCGCGCGCAGCAACGTCATCTACCGCGATCGTGAAGCGCTCCAGGGTGAGACACCGATCGCGTACATCCAGGCGACGAGACCCGTCGTCATCATCGACGAACCGCAGAGCGTGGACTCCACCGAGAAGTCGCAGGAGGCCATCAAGGCACTCAACCCACTGATGGTCCTGCGGTACTCGGCGACGCACCGCACGGCGTACTCCATCGTGTACCGGCTCGACCCGGTACGCGCCGCCGAGCTCCGCCTCGTGAAGCGCATCGTCGTCGGGACAGTGAGCGACAGCGAGGCCTCGGGCGAACCCTACCTCCGCCTCGACGCTGTCGACGCGAAGCGCGGCCTACGCGCTGCACTGCGGCTCCATGCCCGCACACCAGACGGCGTGCGCGAAAAAGTCGTGCGCGTCTCCGTCGGCGACGACCTCGGCGAACGGGGCAAGGGCCTCGCGCTGTACGCCGGTCTAGTAGTGGCCGAACTCAGCGCCGAGCCCGGCGCGTCGTTTGCGCGGTTCACGAACGGAACCACGCTCACACTCGGCGAGAGTCGCGGCGGTCGCAGCGCGGACGTCTGGAAGGCCCAGGTCCGGGCCACGGTGAAGCGGCACCTCGAACGTGAGCTTCAACTCCGAGGACGGGGGATCAAGGTGCTTTCCCTCTTCTTCGTAGACCGTGTGGCCCAGTACCGCACGTACGACACCGCCGGCGTAGCCAGTTCCGGCCCCATGGCCGAGGAACTCGAGGCCATCCTGCGGCAGTTCGCCGCCGACTCCCGGTACAAGGACATCGAGTGGCTCCGACTCGACACCAGCCGTCTTCACGGCGGCTACTTCGCGGCGGACCGGAAGGGCGTTCTCAAAGACACGCGCGGCGACTCGGCCGCCGACGATTCCGCGTATGACCTCATCATGACAAAGAAGGAGCAGCTCCTCAGCGAGTCCGAGCCGCTCAGGTTCATTGTCAGCCATTCCGCCCTCCGCGAAGGCTGGGACAACCCCAACGTGTTCCAAATCTGCACGCTCGGCGCAGGTGCGAGCACGGTGAAGAAGCGCCAGGAGATCGGGCGCGGTCTTCGGCTCCCCGTCGACCAGACGGGCGCGCGCGTCCGCGACGAGGCCGTGAACACGCTCTTCGTCATGGCCAACGAGAGCTACGAGAGTTTCGCCAGGGCGCTCCAGAGCGAGTACGAGGAAGACTGCGGCGTCGTGTTCGGTCGCGTGACCGAGCGCGGACTCGCGGGGCTCCTCTCGGGCGACTACGCACCGGAGCGTGCGCACGTGCTCTTCGACGCCCTGGTTGCGGGGGGCTACCTCGACACGGCGGGCCGCATCACCGAGCACTTCAAACCCGGTGAGCGTGGATTCGCGTTCGACGTCTCGGACGAGTTCACAGACGTCACGAGCGCGCTCGTCGATTACCTCGCCGCGCACCAAATCGAGCGTCACGTCGGACGCGAACGCGACGAAGGCGTACGCAGGCTCCGCAAGGAGGTGCTCCTCTCCGAGGACTTCCGTGAGCTATGGGAACGCATCCGCCCTCGCACCACGTTCCGGGTCGAGTTCGACTCCAAGGCACTCGTCGAGCGCGTGACCGCAGCGATCGCCACCATGCCAGCCATCGAGCCGCCGAAGCTCCGCTTCGTCACGGGCGCGATCAGAGTGGAGGGCCGTGGCGTCACCGCCACCACCGCCAGCGTGTCCGAGGAGAGCGTGTCCCGGACGGCGTCCGTGTCCGACGTGCTTGGCCACCTTCAAGATGAGCTCGGCCTCACACGCGCGAGCCTCGCCGCGATTCTGCTCGGCTCCGGTCGCCTTAGCGACGCCACAGTGAACCCCGAGCGCTTCGTCGAGGCCGTCGTCGTCGCGACCAGGCGCGAACTCGCGCGACTCAAAGTCGACGGCGTGAAGTACGAGCGAGCCGAGGGACCGGACGCAGCCTGGGAGATGACGCGCTTCAAGAGCGAGGAGCTCATCAACTACCTCGATTCCTTGCGCGTGAAGCGCTCCATCTACGACTACGTCGTCTTCGACTCCGAAGTCGAGCACCGCTTTGCGGCGAGCCTCGACGAGCGCGCTGACATCCGCCTCTTCGTGAAGCTCCCAGACTGGTTCCAGGTCGAGACGCCAGTGGGCAAGTACAACCCGGACTGGGCCATCGTGAAGCACGACGACGAGACGCTATACCTCGTCCGCGAGACGAAGGCCACGCGCGACCTCTTTGCGCTTCGCTCGGTCGAGGCGGACAAGGTGCGCTGTGGTGCACGCCACTTCGAGGCGATCGGGGTGGACTTCGCCGCGGTGACGAGCGCGGACGAGCTTTAGGTCGCGCCGGTGCCTCGACGCCCATCTTTCCGCTCCGCCTGGGCAACGCGTGGGCAGCACGGCGAAGCTCAACAGATACGCCCCCGCCGCGAGCGCAGAAAAGGCCGCGCAGGGTAATGCAAGAGAACGACCGAATGGTCGTTCTTTTTGCTAATGGAGAAGTCGGGAGTTCACCTGGACTGACTCCATCACCGTGAAGCGCGCGGCGTCCGACCGTAGACGTCGCGCGACCTGAGGCTTCGCTCACGACACCACTATGAGAAGGCCGAGGACAACGCGACCGAGAGGGGAACCGCGTCCTTCCGCGGCGGAAGGCGCGCCGACGGGCCCATGCCCTACGTCGCGGGGAAGAACCTTCGCAGGGCGGATGCGCCGAGGCCGCTTGTGACCCAGTCGCCCAGGGCCGTGGGCGCTTCGACCGTGATCTCGACCCCGTGCCCTCGGATGAAGCGAACCAGGTCGTACGTGATCGCGAGGGTGTAGGTTACGCGCCATCGGTCCCCGGCAGGATTGGGACCGCGCTGGGTGTGATGATAGCTGTGCCGGCGGAGGTAGTTCTCCCAGTCTTTCGCGAAGAGCAGCTTGACCTCGACGGGTTTCATGCCGTCGGCCGGGACAAAAATGCCGAAGGAGTGTTCGAAGTAGGCTTCCGGATCGTACTCGTCCCGGGCGGGGTAGGGACTGGTGTGGGGCGTGACGCTCGCGGAGTCGAACCGCGCGAGGTTGTAGACGCGCGTTGTTCCAAGGTGCTTCCCGCCCCGCGGACCGACGCATTTCGCCACGCAGTACAGGCCTTCGTCGTGTGGGACGAACGTGAGGACCCGGAGGGACATGTCCTCACTGTCGCCGCCGAAGTGCGCATAGCGCACTGCAAGGAGCTGCCCGTCGCGCAGGGCAGTCACGACAGCGTCAACAATACCGGCATGCAGTTCAGCGGAGAGACGGCGTGCGCGGCCATGACCGTAAAACTGCCGCGCGTGGTCGTCGGCAGGGGGCTTGCCGCCGGTCAGGGCGTACTGTGCCGCAACGAGCTGCTGGTCGAGCGTGGTCCCACGTAGCGTGGCGAGCATCTCACGCGCGATCGCGACGGCGGTGGCAGCGTCGGCATGTGGGAGGACGAAACGCCACTGGTGGCCCTTGCCAAAGGCCTCGCGCTTCACTCCAGTACCTGGCTGGTCCGAGAGCGCGTTCAGGTATTCCCGGGCTGCGTTGACGCCCTTCACGCCGAGGATAGGTGCGGCTTCGGCAGCTGTCAGGGGCGGACCGGCCATGAGCCGAGCGATCAGACGGGCGCTGCGTCGTGGGGGGCTGTCCTCGGAAGCGTTCACGAGATCCTCCTGGGATGCACCGGATCCTGGGAAGATCCGATGCTTCAGATCGCCATGCTCGATCGTTGCGATGGCCGGGAGCCGCGTGCATCGTGGGACGGCCGGACGCAGGGAGCGGCCGATGACTATCAGGGAGCAGGACGATGGCCAAGAATACAGGCAATGGGCACCGTATCGGCGCCGTACGAGACCGCTCGCAGACGCAGACGCCCGCGGGCAACTGGGTGAAGCGCGATAGGGACACCGGGCGGTTCATCGACCAGAAGGCAGACAAGCAGCCGTTCAAGGGCGTCACCCGCGAGCGCGGCGATTCGAACGATCGCAACGGCGGAACTCCATGAGTCGCGGCGTGCTCGACGGCGTGGAGATCGACTTGCCGTGTCCCTCGTGTAAGCGCGGGACGAAACGGACCGTGGCCTGGGCCACGGCGAACAACGGACGTACCCACGAGTGCCGGTGGTGCGGAGCATCCGTCCAGGTCGACTCGTCTCAGGCGACTCGCGAGCTGGGCAAGGTCAATCGAGCCTTCGACGACCTGAAGCGCACTCTCGGACGCCTGGGCAGGTGACGGTTCTTCAGCCCAGGGGCACCGCCGACCAGACTGGCCGGCCGGAGGATTTGGTGCTACACTTCATGCAAACAATAACACTAACTCTATGCCTGTGAAATCGACGCCGCCCGCTGCTGGACCTAGCCCGAACGCTCCGAAGATCAGCGCGAACGACCCGGTTCGGCTGTTCTTGTGGGTGGTCGCCGGCGGAAGGTGTGAACGCCGCGGATGTAACAAGTACCTGCTCGGCAATCAGGCAATCGGGGATCACACCCTCTATCCGCTCGGCGAGGTCGCGCACAACGTTCCGCGCTCCGCGCGTGGGCCGAGGTCGGGCGACGAGTTGGCAATCGAGCGGCGAAACGACATCGAGAACCTCCTGCTGCTGTGCCCCATGTGCCACAAGACCGTGGACGAGGCACTCAAGACCGGCGAGTTCACAGTCGACCAACTTCGCGACCAGAAGCGCGAGCACGAGGCGCGCATTTATCGGCTGACGGAGATTGCGGCGACCCACGAGTCGCTCGTGGTCCGACTCGTTGGGACAATCCACGGATCCGCCGTCGAGATCGCAGCCGACGATATCCGACACGCGGTGGTCCATCAGACGACCCGCTTCCCACGCTACCGAGGGTCTCCCCATGAGGTCGATATCGACTTGCGCCGCCTGCCGGAAGGCAACGACTCTGCCTACTGGGAGACCGGGCGACGGATCATCGACGACCAGGTCGAAAATCTGCTCCGCCCGCGCATCGGCGCTGAACCGCCGCCCCACGTGTCCGTGTTTGCCTTGGCGCGGATCCCGTTCCTCATCTACCTGGGAGCTCGGCTCGGGGACAAGATCCCGACCGAGGTCTTTCAGAAGCAGCGCACCGCCGGGCAACTATGGAGCTGGGTTGCTGGTCCGACGGTTCTGTTCGAGCACCGTGTCGTCCGCAATGCCGGGACGAAGTGGGTGATGATCCTCGCCGTGAGCGGGGAACTCAGCGTTGACCTACTCCCGGCCGAACTGCGGGACCACTCTGTGGTCGAGCTACGGCCTACGAACGCCGAACCCGGACGCGAAATCTGCACCAGCCGGCAAACCTTCGAGGCATTCCGTGCAACGTACGGCCGTGCGCTGCGTTGGCTTGAAGCCGCTGGTGCGGAGGAAATCGCGGTCGTTCCGGCGGTCCCCGTCTCCATCGCAGTCGCGTGCGGTCGAGAGCGCCTGCCCGCGGTGACACCGCCGCTTGTGGTCTACGACAGAATCGGCGGCGCATACGTACCCACTATCACTATTACCGGATCCCTATGACCGACCATGAGTACCTAAGCGCCCTCCTCGATTCACACGCCCTGGCGGACGACGGACCAGAGGTGAAGGCGATGCGCCTTGAGCGTACGGCCATCGAAACCGTTCTTCGCGCCGCCTACCCCGGGGCAGATCTCACTGTCCTCTACGGGGGCTCGTACAAGAAGAAGACCATGGTGCGTGACTCGTACGACCTCGACATCCTGGCCTACTTTGCTGCCGACGAGTCGGCAGCAGGCCTGACCCTGGAATCGATCTACGACTCCGTCAAGGCGGCGTTGAGCGACACCTACCGCGTGACCCCGAAGCGGTCTGCGCTTCGCCTCGAATCTAAGGCGGTCGGCCATGCGTACACGCATGTGGACGTGGTCCCAGGGCGCTACGTCGACGATGACAAGGAGGACGTGTTCCTTCACCAATCGGAGGGGGACAAGGTCCGCCTCAAAACGAACCTCAGCACCCACATCGCCCACGTCCGTGACAGCGGGAGACGGCCAGTGATTAAGCTGGTCAAGATCTGGAAGAAGCTCGCCGGGCTGGAAATTCCAACCTTCATTCTGGAACTCCTCGTGATCGTCATGCTCGACGGCGAGGGAACGGCTGACCATGGCGTCGCGCTGAGTAGGTTCTTCGCCGAAGCCGCCGCAAATCTTGACGAGCACAAGATCGCCGACCCCGCTAACAGCAACAACGATCTATACGCCATCTTCACGCCGGCGAAGCAGACGGCTCTCAAGGACGCGGCGCAGGCGGCGCTTGATGCCCACGAAGCTGGCGGTTTCGTTGCCGTGTTCGGTGAGACCTTCGAGGACACCGAAGAGGACGCCGCAAAAGTTGCGGGCAGCACCGCCCTGGCACATCCGTATGTTCGGTACCCGCTCGCAGACATAGCACACCGTCAGGCTCCGTCGTGGCCACCAGTCAACACGCTGTCGGAGGCAACACTCACCTGCACAGCGACCTTTCAGGGTCGATCGCGACTGATTCGGAGCGAGAGCACCGTGCAGGTCGGCGCCGCCTTCCGGTACCGCGTCAGAACGTCGGTGCAAGCCCCCTACGAGGTGCAGTGGCAGGTCGTAAATACTGGCGAGGACGCCCGGCAGTGTGGTGGCCTTCGTGGCAACTTCTTCCTGGCGCACGGGTTGGAGGGTGGGGGCTCCGCGGATCCTCATGTGAACGAAGAAAAGGCTGGCTATGTTGGCAAGCACTGGATCGAAGCCTTCATCGTCAAAGACGGACTGATCGCCGCGCGGAGCGGCCGCTTCTACGTCAACATCTGGCGGCCGCCGCAACGGCGTGTCCCATTTCTCCGCCGCTGATTTCTGCCTACGCCCCGCGCAATCCGAAAGTACCTCACCGACGACCGCGTCCTTCAGCGCCTCGCCAAGTACGCGGCGCTGCGCTGCGTCCGGAACACCGAACTCGAGAACCTGCACGCTGGGATCGTACCGTCGAGCGTGGTCGGCGGCCACTCCGACGTAGCGGTTCGCACACCGCACGGCGAAATCCCGTGGTAGTCGGTTTCTCGAATCAATGACTCCGAGATGCATGTGCTCATGGTCGAGGTCGTCGACCAGCTCCACCGGTTCCTGCGGATGCTCCTCATGACCACGGGCGGCGACGAACTCGTCGCGCTCCTTGCGAAGGTCGACGTCCAACCGGACTGGTACGACCCGCCCTCCGTCCTGCACTACGTCCGTCGGGGTGCCGTCGACATCGAGATCACGCGTCGCGTTGTCTTTGACCTCGTGAAGGCTGATGCCCTGGTCCCTGACGTCGTTCGGCACGCCGAACTCGCAGACGCGATCATGCGCGTGCTCACGCTCCTGTTGACTGACCTGCGCCAACTGACCACTCAACTCACCGGCTACGACCAAGGTCTGGCGACGAAGTGGGATTGCGTCATGGGACTCTCGCGCGGAAACGTGGACGTGGCTGCGTTGCGCCTCAGAGCACGTGCAGACTGAGGTGCCAGACCTTTCTGGTGGCCAACCGTTCCCCCGGGGGAACGGTCGCGGACGATGAAGCTCCCAGCGCCCGCGTCCTCGGTTGGTGGGCAACGCGCAGGCAGCACGACGAGGCGCGCCACAGGCGACGCATCGCCCCTGGTCCTGAAACTTCGCTGTGTAAAGCAAAAGAACGACCGGATGGTCGTTCTTTTCGTTCGTGGAGAAGTCGGGAGTTGAACTTGAGTGTGGCCCTTGTCGCGTCTCGGGGCCTCTGCTAGGGTCAGCTTCCATGAATTTGGCCGAAGCCTGTTATCACCTTAGAATTACTACGAATCTTCTCAAATGGTTCACGCAGTACTCGCCTAAGTGTGATGAGCGAAAGTTGCAACTAGAAACGGATGGCAGTTTTGACCTCGCTGAACTCAATGCGTTTGCCACCTACCTCCACGACGCCTGGGATTCGCGGGACGTTCCGGCAGGAGTCGCACGCGAGCTTCTTGTTGAAGCGGGCGGGCAGTGTGGGCTATGCTTGGCGCCGTGCGAAACGTTTGAGACTGCGCATATTGAACGCAAGGACATCGAGCTGAGGTATTACTCACAGCATCCACAAAATTTGATTCTTTTGTGCCCAAACTGCCATCGTCGTTACGACAACAAATTACTTGGCTCTGTGACGCCGGACGTCGTTCGCGCGGCCAAGGACCGACTCATTTCACGGAAGATGGCCGCGATCGATCTCGATGTCGCGCGAGCTTACGCTATCAAATTGGCCATTGATGCCACGAAGCAGGAATTCAGCCGTGTAATCAACGAGCTGATTGGTGCCTATCCCAACAACATCCTCCTTTGGAACACGTGTGGTGCCCATCTACTGGCGGCAGCCAGTGTCGGAACGTTCGGACGTCCGATGCCTCTGTCTGACTTCGGCCCGACAGCGCCAGACGTTGCGCTCATGGCCTTGAGCGGATCAGTTGGTAGACTGGACACGTCGAGCGTAACGCGCGGTGTGTTGGACGGCTACGTTCTGGAGGCAGCTGGGAAAGTCCCTGTTGCCCCTGATTACTGGGAGCTTGTTGAGACGGAGAACGACAATACCATCTGCGGAATTTGCGACCCGGGGGAAGACCACCCGCCGCCCCTTGTGGAGTATCATCCGCACCATGACTCTTCGGGCAGTATCTCCAAGCTCGAAGTCGGCTCATGTGACTGGTGCAATGGCACATCAACTCGATGCAAGGACTGCGGCTGTGTAACTGCGGTCTATGAAAGTATGTACGACCAAGTGATCGAGTGCGAGGGCGGCTGCGGTATGACATTCATCGTCCGCACTCATCAGGGCAGGAAGGGGGACACGTGGGAGGAGATTGAGCTGGTGGAGCCGGCCCCTGACGACACCGACTGACTTTCGCAGGGACGCACTACAGGTCCGCAAGTTCCAACGGCTTCTAGCAGAGTGCAGCAGTTCAAGTTATTTGTAGCTAGCAAAGCGAAGCGAGAAAGTGAGGCCGCTCGACGGGAGCATCGTCGTCACCACGGATGCGTGGCTCAAGGTATAGTGGACACACCAACACGATACACCGATGCCCCTCCGAGGGCCTGGGTTGTTGTTGTGGGGATGGGATTGCCCTGGACATTTGAGGGCCGCAACCGGGGCGGTTGCGCTTCCTCCCTCACCCCCGGTGCGGGCCGGACGCGATCGCACCTGCCGCAACTCGACCCCTCTCCCTTTGGGCCGTAAGCCTTTCCCGAGAGGGGTTGGCGAACATCGAGAACGGAAGTAGCGTCGCATGTAGGTGTTGTGGTAAGATCAAAACACAGGGCAAAATGGTCCGGTGTGAGTTACCTTTGGTTGTGGCGCTGGACTCCGACCCTCTTGTGGTATCATAACCTATGATTGAATCAATTACGCTTGCTGATGTCGCGACGTTCGGACCATTGAAGCAGGTCATGAACGAGCTCTCCACATTCAACTTCGTCTTCGGTGCGAATGGCACCGGCAAGACCACCATTTCGCGCGTGATCGCCGCGGACGGGAAGCACGGCGGCTGCTCGGTGACATGGAAGCGTGGCACGAGGCTGCAGACGCTCGTGTATAATCGCGACTTCGTCCACGCGAACTTCAGCCAGTCATCCGAACTCAAGGGGATCTTCACGCTCGGTGAGAAGAGCATCGAGACGATGGATAAGATTGCCGCAGTGAAGGGGGAGTTGGACCAGATCGGCAAGAAGATCGAGACCCTGACCATCAACTTGCAAGGGTCAGACGGGGCTGGCGGCAAGAAGGGTGAACTTGCGCAGGTTGAGACGGATTTTAAGGAAGCGTGCTGGGCGCAGAAGCAGAAACACGATACCAAGTTCGCCGATGCCTTCGGAGGCGTTCGTGGCGATAAGGAGCGGTTCAAGGCACGAACGCTCGATGAACGCACAACAAATATCGCCGCGCTCCAGACGTTTGACGACCTGACGAAGCGTGCATCTAGTGTCTTTGGCCCGACACCGACTCGGGAGAACGCAGTCCCCACCGTCGACGGGACCCAACTTGTCGGGCGTGAGAGCGATTCAATCCTTTCGAAGGTCGTCGTTGGGAAGGAAGACGTAGACATCACTGCGATGATCCGGAGACTGACCAACAGCGACTGGGTCCGTGAAGGCCGACGCTTCTACGACGTGAACGATGGTGCGTGCCCGTTCTGTCAACAGAGCACGGACGCCTCCTTCGCTGAGAGTCTAAACGCGTATTTCGACGAGACGTTCGTACGGGATAGCCAAGCAATCGATGCGCTCGTGGCTGGTTACCGCGCCGACGCTGGACGGCTTCAAAGCCAAGTCGATGCCGTCATCGCGTCGTCATCCAGGTTCCTCGATATTGAGAAGCTGAAGGTAGAGAAGTCGCTCCTCGACACAACGATCGCCCTCAACCTACAGCATCTCGCCACCAAGCGCGCCGAGCCCAGCCGCGTCGTGCAGCTCGACTCGATATCCAACGTTGTTTCGGAGATTGTCGAGCTGGTGCGGGTCGCCAACGTGGCGGTTGACGAGCACAACACGATGGTCGCGAACCACACGCAAGTGAAGAGGGACCTGACCGCACAGGTGTGGCGTTACCTCCTCGATGTCGAGCTCAAGCATGCAATCAACACCTACGACAACGCCCGCGGTGCGGCTACCAAGGCGATTGACGGGATGTCGGCGGCCCTCGACAAGCTGGAGAAGGAGAAGCGCGACAAGGGGGCAGAGCTTCGGGAACTCGAGAAGAAGACGACGAGCGTCCAGCCGACGGTGACGTCAATCAATGGGTTGCTGCGGTCGTTCGGGTTCCGCGGATTTTCTCTGGCGGTGTCGGGCACAGACACGTCGTATCGGCTCGTGCGACCGGGTGACGTTGATGCCCGTGAGACACTGAGCGAGGGCGAACGGACGTTCGTGACCTTCCTTTACTTCTACTCCCTGATCAAGGGCAGTGATTCAGAAAGTGGCATGACGACCGACCGCATTGTCGTGTTTGACGATCCCGTCTCGAGTCTCGATAGCGACATCTTGTTCATCGTGGGCAGTCTCATCAAGGGCCTCTTCGATGACGTCCGGAACGGCGCTGGTCACATCAAACAGGTCTTCGTGCTTACGCACAACGTCTACTTCCACAAAGAGGTGACGTTCAACCCGAAGCGTGTGAACGACGCAATGAACGAAGAGACGTTCTGGGTGGTGCGAAAGTCCACCGATGGCTCACGGGCCGAGAAGCATGCGTCAAATCCTGTCAGAACCGCGTATGAACTCCTCTGGTCGGAGGTGCGATCGTCAACGCGCTCCAATCTCACGATTCAAAACACGTTGCGACGCATCCTGGAGAACTACTTCAAGATTTTTGGCCGCGTCGATCCTGACGACCTGTGCGCGATGTTCGAAGGTCACGAGCGAGTCGTATGTCGCTCCTTGTTCTCGTGGGTCAACGACGGGTCTCATTTCGCACACGATGATCTTTACCTGACTGTTGATGATGCGACAGTTGACGCGTACCTTAATGTTTTCATGGCAATCTTCGACAAGTCTGGTCATGTGTCACACTACAACATGATGATGGGAATAAGCTAGTTGGAGCGGAGTATCGAACGTTCCAGTTGCCCGCAAGCTCGGCGCCTGGCGATGGTTGTTGGCGGTCAACGGGTTGCCCACCTATTGCCCATCCGATTGGCGAACGGTGGCGGTGCTTGGGCGCGAATGACCGCGGGTGTGCGGTGTCCCGAAACAAAAACGTCGCTCAACCGAGCGACGCTTTCTTGTTGGAACGAGAGAAATTCGTAGAGCGCGGGGCCCGATGAAATCGCGGAGAGAGTGGGATTCGAACCCCCACTGGCCTGCTCGCCGTTTCCCCGGGGAAACGGCGCTCCAGTCGTGAGCGCTCGCACCACGGGCAACCGGAGGGCAACGAGCACGGGCTCGAAGAGGAGTTTTCCGAAGGATGTTGTCAATTCTTGACTCATCCGAGCGGAGAACTTCGGGATCACGGAGAACTTGATTTGGTGGAGAAGTCGGGAGTTGAACTCGGCGGGACATGGTGGCGACCCCATCGGGAATGACGCTCGCGAATACCCGGTGAGGCCCTAGTAGGAGATCGTCAAGTGGTTCAATCGACCACCCGCAATCGGCGGCCGCCGCAGGGGGGACGTCAGGGTCTATCGGGGCGGTCACTCAAGACGCGGATTGTCGCCGCACCAGTCTACGCCGTCCAGGGTCCTCCACCGAAACTTCTGAATGTGAGCAACGGCTTCATGCTCGATGACACATATTTGTCATAGATCGGGCGAAGTTGTGCACGTGCGCTCGCCGCGGACACCTGGCCGCTCTTGATTCCACGCAGAACCTGGGCGGCGGTCGCGCCAGCCTCGGGGTCACGTGCCTTTTTCAAGTAGAAGCACAGGTTGTTTGCCGCACCCTCGTCCTCGGCGCTCATGATAAGCGAGCGTGCTTGAAGCGCCACCGCCTCGCGCACTTTTCCGAGCTCATCTGCAGCGTTAGCCATGCTCGATAGCATGGAGGGAAGGGTATCAAAGAAGGAAAGAATATCGTCGCCGTTGTAGGTTTGCGCCTGTTCGAGTGCTGCAATGCCGGCTTCGTAACAGCCGTCGAAGTCTTCAGCGAGCCCGCACGCGCTCGCCAATAGCATGTAGGTATTCGGCCTGGTCATTCCAAGCTCGATTGCCTCGCGAAACACCTGAATGGCTTCGTCGAGCATGTCGAGCTGGTATAATGCTTGGCCGCCGAGGTCGGCAATTCTGGCCAACGAATCCCGGCCTTCCGGATCACGAGCCAATTCTTGCAACCCGGCGCCACGACGCCACTTTTGAGCACAGCGCACCAACGGCTCGAAATCCCGGCGATTGAAGTAGCCATATGCCAAATGAAGGTCGGCAGCGAGTTCATCCCTGATTGCAGTCATTCATTCCTCTCGGCTCAGCCAGCACGGGTGAATTTGCGAAACCACGGGCCGCAACGCTACCCCCTACCGCTCCGCGGGGTCAAGTACCCTCCTTTCTGTTTCTCGCCGCAGCTTCGAACACTGTGTGCCAAGGACGCTCCTCTCCCTGCTCGCGGTGTCCTGTCCCTCCGCGATGGTAATCGATCTCCGCACTTACGACGTTCCAAAGCGGCTCGGATGCAGGGGCAGGACTGGTGCCGTACCTGCTTCTGACCTCCGTGACGAACAACTTTGCGGCGTCGAAGTCCACCTCCGTCACCGAAGACTCGAGGACCCCCGGGAGGTTGCCCGTGTTCCGCGCGGCCGCTGCAGACTCGAACCGGTTCGGCTGGTAGAAGGCATCGATGTCTGGATGCGCGAGTCCGGCCGGTGCCCACCAGCCATCGCCGAGCGCTTCACCTGCCGCGTCGACGGTCATGTAGCCTGCCGCGCTCAGTGTGGAGCTGAGGTCGACGGACGGGATCTTGTCCGCGAGGGCTTCGAGTGACGAAGTGTTGAACGCGAGTTGATACGACTGATGGGCGAGGGCGCGTTCACCGCCCGCGTCCCGATGCGTGATGGTGACGAACACTCCCTGAATCAGCGTGAACTGCTCCGCGGGATAGAGCAGGTACGGCGTCGGATCCTCGCGGACGCGCCTCCGGAACGCGTCGGCTTCGGGGACTTGCTCGAATAGGTCGTTGACTCTGCCGTCTGCTGCGGCGCTGGCGTTCGCCGCATGTTGGACTTGTGGAGAGCGGACCCAGGGAATAGAGTAGCCGGACGACTTCGGAGGACTCATGGAAATTCAACTTTTGACTTCGTTTGTTGCCGGCGGCGCCCGCATACTGGCTGAGCTGGTCCGTGGCTACAAATCCCCGACCGAGAAGGCTCTGGCGCAGCGGATCGCAACTCTCGCGATCTTTAAGGAGTGGGACGACCGACTCGGTCCGAGTCGCCTCTGGCTGATGCGCGCCAATCGGCAGTGGCTCACCACCGAGGGGCGGAACTCTCCGATCCGGTACGACTTCGGTCATCCTACTGAGGAGCAGGCGGAGGTTGCCTATCACGCGAACCGCATCTTGAACTTTCTGGAGGACATCGGCGATTCGCTCGACGTTATCGACGAGTCGCTACTGGTAGATCTCGTCCCGTCGCTCGTTCGTTGGTTCGATCGGGTCGAGCCTGTTCGGCGCAGCTTTCCGAGAGAATGGCCCAAGGCCCATGCGCTCATCGAGCGCCGCTGGCGACGAATCGTGGGCGAAATCGAAGACCACCGCGCGGCCGACGCAGCCGAGGCGATCGATGGCGTGCCGCTGCCGGGGAATCTTCGCTCGCGAGGCGGGTGAGCTGCCTCGGTCCTCGAAGACGGGTTCGGCCGGGTGATCCGCCGATGCTGACCGCCCGCTGACCACGAGTTGGAGAAGCCGGGTTGTTTCGGACCGCCCGGGCATAGAGACCGGACGGCCCGTGACCACCTGATTTTCAGCTAGATTCAGCTGAAACGTCGCTCGGTTGTGAGCAATTCTCATTCATGATACTATAGTCTTCGATTCTCCTTACGCGCTCACCAATCAGAAGACGAGGTCCTGCCTCGTCTTTTGCTTTGTGTAGCGGAGAATCGAACCCGTCGCCTAGCCTCGTGATCGGCCGATGTGCCGTATTTACGGCTGTTGCTGACCGCCCGCTGACCACATTTGCCCGGTTCTCGGGAACCAGCACCTCGACGGCGCTCGTTAGAGAAGATGGGGCGAGGTGGGCATACCGTTCTGTCATTGCGACCGTCGAATGGCCTAGGAGGACCTGAACAGTTCGGATAGGAACGCCAGCCGCGACCAACTGCGAGGCGAACGTGTGGCGAAGCGCATGCCAGCCGAACTGAGGTAGCCCAGCCCGTTTGCATGCCCTGTGGATAGCTTGGGAGGACGTGGTCGTCGGGAGTGGGCTCCCCGAGTATCCCGGGAACACGAGGCCGGAGTTCAGGGAGCGCGCGGCGAAGAGTTCGAGGAGGTCGGCGGCAATTGGAATGTGTCTCATGCGATTGCTCTTCGGAGGTCCCAGCACGCCGCGCACAACCGAACGACGGACGGTGATCATCCTGCGGTCCAAGTCGACGTCGGTCCAGTCGAGTCCGATTAGCTCGCCGAGTCGCATGCCGGTTCGAAGTCCGCAGAGAATGAGCGCGCGCCAGAACGAGTTGCCCGCGGCCTTCAGCAATCGCTCCGATTCGTCGGGTGAGAGGAAGGTGAACGGCTGGGGTGGGATCTTGAGCCAGCGGACCTTCGGGGCCGCCGTGGCGTGGCCCCACTCCTCGGCACTATGGAGGCAGGCACGAAGCGTTGTGAGCTGGTTGTTCACGGACTTTGGTGAAAGTCCGGCGGCAACTTGGCGTGCCTTGAACTGTTCGACGAGGTTCGTCGTGATCTGGTTGAGCGTGAGCTTCCCGAAGGCGGGGATCAGGTGGTTTCTCAGCAGGTGTTCTTTCGTATAGACGGTAGAAGGGCGGTTGTTGGTCACGGCATGGAGTGCAAGCCATTCGGGGGCAAAGTCACGAAAGCTCGGGCTGTGCGCGGGGGCAAGGTCGAGTGGCTCTCCACGAGCGAGCCGACCGCGGAGCGTCGTTTCGAAGTCAAGGGCTCCCGCTTTGGAGTTCACGGGACTTCGCTTACGCATTCGCTGGTTTTGCCACCGGAAGTCGACCCACCATGAACCATGGTTTTTCCGAACACTCATACGAGACGCTTATTGACGACCGCGACCGCATGTTCGGCGAGGAAGGCATCGACGTCGCGACGCTGGAAACGAAGGAACCGCGTGCACCGGAAGAAACGGATGGCTCGTCGATCGACGAGCCGGTACACGCTGGTCACGGACATGCGAAGCTTGGCCGCGACTTCGCGCACCGTGAGGAGCGTCGCAGCTTCAGCCTCGTTGAAAGGTACTGTACTCATAGTCATGAAATGATGATCCGCGCGTAGTCCGGTGGCGGACAACGGCGCACGTTTCCCCGGGGAAACGTCTTGGGCTTCTTCTATCGTAGCCCGTTGCGCGTGCGGCGTGCAGATGCCCGGTCGGTCGTCCGCGTCCGGCGGCAACCGCCGAACAACAAAAGACTCCGCCGATGGTGGAGTCTTTTGCATGCTTGTCATAAGCCGTCCCCGTACCCGATCGCCAGGTTATCCCCAGAAGCGGACATCTCTGGCCGTTCGGGCATCCTGACGACTCCGTGACCAGCCAGTACAATACAATGGCTAGCTACGAGCCGGGCGAAGACGGAGAATGGTCTTCAGTCACCCCCTCGCGGCGGCATAGCGCCCGCATCTTCCACGACTCGGGACGCGACCCTAAACCTTGAAGGGAGGTGACACCTGTACCTTCGCACACTTACGGCATTGCCGTCAAGTGAACGTGAAGGCCACCCCATGACAAACACAACTCCACCACCATCTGAACGACACCCGCCCGCCCTTACCATCCGCCACAAACGGCGCTGGTTGAACGGAACGGGACTCACACAGCGCGAACTTGCGCGCCGCGTCGGGCTTACCGCCCGTCAGCTGTATCGATACGAACACCGCACGAAGCTCCCCGAGCCAGTGCGGCGCCTCTTCCTGTTGGCCGCTGCGCTCGGCGTGTCGGCAGATGAGCTCATTCAGCCGGACGTGATGGCCGCGTTGCGCACTGAGGTCAAGGCACGTGAAGCCGAAGCAGGACCGACATGAACCCGTTTCATCTTGCCGTCGCTCGGCGCGTGAACCAGACCGCTGTGCTCGTCTTCGACGGCCCGCGCATCTTCGACATCGACCGCGTGAAGCGCACCGACGTCGAGACGCTCGGCCGCTACATCCGCCGCCTCCGCGGCTTCTACGGCGCAGACACGATCATCGCAGAGACCGGGAGCGAGGCACGACTCGGGCTCGACGCGAGTGACTTCGTTTCCATCCCGTTCAATACCGCGCTGACGACCATCATCGGCTCTGCCGAGCGCGGTGACGCGCAGCGACTCGACCGCTACCTCCTCGACCGCTACCCCGAGCTCTCACGCTTCGTGAGTGTTTCGAGGCGCACCGGCCGGCCGCTCGCGGACAACCCGGCCGGCACCGCCGTGCTGCGCGCTGCGGCCCTCGGGCTCGCGCACGCGCTACTTTCACCACCTAACCTCAACCGCTATGACGACTCGGAAACCAACGACGACGGCCCTTTCGAGAGCCCGTGAAGCCCTCACGGGCCGAACCGAACGCCTCTTCGCCGTACTCGCCGACGGTCGGTGGCACACGAGCCTTGAACTCCTGAAGGCCGTCGGCCACACCTTCGCCGTTGCCAAGTGGCTGCTCGTGCATCGCTACGGCTACCCCGTCGAGCGCCGGTACAACCGCACCGACCATGTCCACGAGTATCGCCTCCAGGGCGGCGCTCATCCGCTCTCCGCACCCCCTCGCCATACAGGACGAGGGGTCAAGAACGGGCGAACACGAACAATCACTACTTCGTAACAACGGGCTAACGAGCACCATCGTCGCGGGCTATCGCCCCCGACCACTGTCAGTGATGGCTGGGCACCGCTTACGCGGGCCACGACTCGCCACACTGCCAGTGGTCGGGGCCGCTTACGCGCCCACGACGAGGTGCACGGTTTACGCCGCAGACGTGCCCGACCCAGACCGACGCTTCGCGCGGCGGGCGAGCACGCTGACTGCGTAACGGGTGACTACGGTAAACGGCTCACGGACGCGTCGCGCCGGCAACGAGGGGCGACCGGGAACACAGTCCCGGCACACGTCGCCCTATCGGTACGGGCGAAGAGACAACACTCTTCCGCGAGACTGCCTGCCCGGGTGGGCGCCGAGTCGTTCGAGGTGTTGCGCAACGCGCTCCGCCGCGATGGCGCTCGCGCCGGTAAAGACTTCGGCGCCCTCGCCAAGCGCGTGGCGTCCGACCGAGACCTCGTACCCCGCGGCGTCGGCCGTGCGACCGAGGAAGCGGTACACCTCCGCCAGAAGACGCACGACCGCCAACGGCTCGTCCCCAGGGGCGCGCCACTCGTCACTACTCCCAATCATTTTCTATGCATACCCTCACATCATCACTGGTGCGTGTGGTGCCTACAACCCGTGACATCCGAATACTAGCCGAAGTCCACCGATTTCGCACCGTCACCAGCGAGCACCTCGCCGCGCTCGTGTTCCCGGGCGTCGGGGCGCGCACGGTGCAGGAGCGCCTACGGCGCCTCGCGCTCGCGGGGTACCTGGACCGTCGCTACTTCGTCGCCGTCCGCACCGGGCGCACACCCCTCACGCGCCTTCGGATGCCGGTGTACGTGCTCGGCAGCGCCGGACACCGGGCCCTCTTCGGCGCTGCCAGACGCAGCGAGAAGCACGCACCGTTGGCCACGTCCGTCGAGCACCTCTCCCACGACCTCGTGGCGGTGGACTTTCTCGTCGCACTCGAAGTCGCCGCCAAAAGCGGAGACCACGACGCTCCGGTGCACATCGAAAGCGTCACCGAGTACGCGTTACGAAAGAGGAGTCGGGGCGCCGGCCTGCGCCTCATTCCGGACGCCGCGGTCACGCTTCGATACGGCAATCGGACCGCGGCGTTCGCGCTCGAAGTGGTGCGCGCGCCGGTCCGCCGTGGCAACGCGACCCTGACGCGGAAGCTCCGCGGGTACCAGGCCGCGGCGAGGGACGGCAGTCTCGGGCGCTTGCTCGGCGCGCCGGTGCGCGCCGTCATCGTCGCCCTGCGAACACCCTTGCGCGAGAAGCGGCTTCGTGCCGCCGGGGCGAGAAGTGGTCTCATCTGGACCGTGCCCTACGAACGCTTCGAGACCGCCGGGCCACCGGCCACGCACTTCACCCCCGAGACCATCCTTACCCTCCCCATGACCGACCTCGCTGGTCGCACCTACTCACTCGGCGCCCCTTTCACTCCCGAGAGGGAGACGCCTTCACCCCTCCGTTGATGTATGCACACCAATCACTCTCAAGCGACGCGCCGGACCTCATCCTCGGCGAGACGGACTTCCGCGGCACGCGCCGCCGC
>JADMJS010000327.1 GCA_018780435.1 Myxococcales bacterium | reverse complement strand
CCCGTGGTTCTGGTCGAGGCGGATTTCATGCTGCTCCCGATAAGCGAACAGGTCCCTACCCTGCACCAGGCAGGCATCGTCGACGTCGATGCCTCGATCCTCGTGATGGCGGGCTTGTTCCTCGTCTTCTTCTTCCTCTACCACCGCATCTTCGTGCGCGGCCTTGTCGACGTCTTCGAGAAGCGCCACGACCTCACCATCGGTTCCCGCGAAGCGGCCGAATCCGCAGTGAAGACTGCCGAAGCCAAGATCGCCGAATACGACACCCGCATCGGTGAAGTGCGCCGCCGCGGCGTCGACGAGACCAAGCGCGTACGCGCCGAAGCCGAGCTCGCCGAACGCGCCCAGCTCGACGCCGTCAAAGCAGAAGTCGGCAAAGAGATCGAAGGCGGTCTGAACGACCTCCGCGCCACGGCCGCCACGGCCCGGGGCGAGCTCGACAGCGTCGCTCGCGATGCCGGCAACCGCATCGCGGACCGTATCCTCGGAGGTGCCGCATGATGAGCATCCTCTCCGGCGGCCACGGGTTCGACTTCAAGGTTCAGGGCTTCTACATCATCGACTTCCTGGTCTACGCGGCCGTCTTGGTCGTCGTTCTCCGGAAGCCGCTCACGGCGTTCGTAGAGCTGCGTCGCGAGAAGCTGGTCAAGGACATCGAAGAAGCCCGAAAGCTCCGCGAAGAGGCGGAGCGCAAGCTCGCCGACTACACGAAGCGCCTCTCGGCCATCGAGTCCGAGGCCCAGCAGATCCTCGCCGACGCCCGCGCCCAGGGCGAAGCTGAGCGCACCCGCATCCTGGCCGAGGCTACCGCGACGGCGCAGAAGCTCCGCGCTGACGCCAAGACCCGCCTCGAACAAGAGTCGAAGAAGCTCGCTCACGACCTCGAGCTGCACGCCGTCGAGCTCGCGACCCAAGTCGCCGAGCGCATCATCGTCGAGCGAATCAGCGAGAACCACCGCAAGGCGCTCTTCAGCGACTACGTCGACCAAGTCGAGAACAAGGGCCTCATCGCCGATCGCAGCTCGGGAGGCCTCCAATGAGCGACATCCGCATCGCCCGGCGCTACGCCAAAGCGCTCATCGCCATCGCCGACAAGGACAAGAGCCACGAGTCGGTCGCTCGCGACCTCGACAAGGTCGTCGAAGGACTCGCGAAGGAGCCGTCCATCGCGACGGCTCTATCGAACCCGACCATCCGCTCGCGCACCAAGGCCGAGGTCGTCCGTAAGATCGCGAGCTCTCTCATGCTTCGTCCGTCGACGACCAACTTCCTGCTCGTCCTGAACGAGCACGACCGGCTCGGCGACCTGACGGCCATCCGCAACGAGTTCGCACAGCGCCTCGACGTCATCCAAGGCCGCGTCCGGGCGAAGGTCACCTCAGCCAAGCCGCTCACCATCATGGACAAGAAGCGCGTCGAAGACGCCCTCCGGAAGGCGACCGGCAAGATGGTCCTCGTCGACACGGCCGTCGACGAGCGCCTCATCGGCGGCGTCGTCACGAAGATGGGCAACCTCGTCCTCGATGGCACCGTCCGTACCCAACTCGACACGCTGAAGTCGCGCCTTCACCAGGTCTTCCAGTAACGCATGGGCAGCTTGCGCTGCCCGTCATGAACCGTCCGCAACGACTTTCCGGCGCCTCCGATGGCGACGGGAGCCCGACCCAACTCGCAGGGGATTCAGTCCATGAGCATCAACGTCGCAGAGATCAGCCGCATCATCCAGGCCGAGGTCGAGTCCTTTGGCAAGGAGGTCAAGGTCGACGAGACGGGCACCGTCCTCACCGTCGGCGACGGTATCGCCCGCGTGCACGGTCTCGAGAAGGCGCAGGCCGGTGAGCTCCTCGAGTTCCCGCACGGCGTGCGCGGCATGGTGCTGAACCTCGAAGAGGACAACGTCGGCGTGGCGCTCCTCGGCGACGACATCAAGATCAAGGAAGGCGACGAAGTCCGCCGCACCGGCAAGATCTTCGAAGTGCCCGTCGGCGAGGCCCTCCTCGGCCGCGTCGTGAACGCGCTCGGCGAGCCCATCGACGGCAAGGGCCCCATCCAGACCCCGCACCGCCGCCGCGTCGAGATCAAGGCTCCGGGCATCATCGCCCGTAAGTCGGTCCACGAGCCGATGATGACGGGCCTCAAGGCCATCGACGCCATGATCCCCGTTGGCCGTGGCCAGCGCGAGCTCATCATCGGCGACCGCCAGACCGGCAAGACCGCCGTCGCCATCGACGCCATCATCAACCAGAAGGGTGGCGACGTTTACTGCTTCTACGTGGCCATCGGCCAGAAGCAGTCCACGGTCGCGCAGGTCGTCGACAAGCTCACGAAGTTCGGCGCCATGGAGTACACGACGGTCATCACGGCCGGCGCCTCCGAGTCCGCCCCGCTCCAGTTCATCGCGCCCTACGCCGGTTGCACGATGGCGGAGTACTTCCGCGATTCGAAGCGCCACGCGCTCATCATCTACGACGACCTCTCGAAGCAGGCGACCGCCTACCGCCAGATGTCGCTGCTCCTCCGCCGTCCGCCGGGACGCGAGGCGTACCCCGGCGACGTCTTCTACATCCACAGCCGCCTCCTCGAGCGCGCGGCGAAGATGAGCGACGAGCAAGGCGCGGGCTCGATGACGGCGCTCCCGATCATCGAGACGCAGGCGGGCGACGTCTCGGCGTACATCCCGACGAACGTCATCTCGATCACGGACGGTCAGATCTTCCTCGAGACGGAGCTCTTCTATAAGGGCATCCGACCGGCGCTCAACGTCGGTATCTCGGTCTCCCGCGTCGGTGGTGCCGCTCAGACCAAGGCGATGAAGAAGGTCGCCGGTAACCTTCGTCTCGAGCTCGCTCAGTTCCGCGCCATGGCGGCCTTCGCGCAGTTCGGCTCGGACCTCGACGCGGCCACCAAGCGCCTCATCGACCGCGGTGAGCGCCTCACCGAGCTCCTGAAGCAGCCCCAGTACCGCCCGCAGTCGATGGAGCGCCAGGTCCTCGTGATCTTTGGCGGCACCGGCGGCTTCATCGACAAGGTGCCTTCAGCGCGCGTCAGCGAGTGGGAGCAGAAGCTCCTCGAGTACGCCGACAACAACGCGTTCGCGAAGGACACCCTGAAGGAGCTCGGCACGAAGAAGGAGCTGAACGGCGAGCTCACCGAGAAGCTGAAGAAGCTCCTGACCGAGTTCAACCAGTTCTTCGGCGTGGCGTAAGGGAGGTCTCCCGTGCCCAGCCTAAAGGACATCCGCCGGCGTATTCGATCCGTCTCGAATACGCGGCAAATCACGAAAGCGATGAAGATGATCGCCGCCGCGCGCCTCCGAAAGGCGCAGATGGCGATCGAAGCCCGGCGTCCGTACGCCAAGCGCATTGCTGAGATCATCAGCGTGCTCGCCGGCCGTTCGGAGCGCGAAGACCACCCCCTCCTCGCGGCTCGCGAGCCGAAGAAGGTGCTGGTCCTGGTGCTGACGAGCGACCGCGGTATGTGCGGCGGCTTCAACGCCAACATCTCCCGCGAGACCGAGAAGTACGTGCGCGAACACCTGTCGCGTGAGTTCGGCGGCACCGCCGATCCCGCTCAGGTCGCGTTCGTCCACGAGTCGATCGAGCTCGCCATCATCGGCAAGAAGGGCCAGGACTACTTTGGCCGTCGCCCGCAGTACAAGGTCTTCAAGAACTACCGTGGCGTGTTCGAGAAGATCGGCTACG
>JADMJS010000175.1 GCA_018780435.1 Myxococcales bacterium | reverse complement strand
CATCAGAAGTCGTGACAGCCCGGGCGAGCATGGGCATGCTGCGCCGCCATGGAACACGTTCGCCACATCCTCATCACAGGCGCCGGCTCCGGAATCGGTCGTGCCATCGCGCTCCGCTTCGCCGCGTCCGGCTGGGCCCTCTCCCTCACCGGCCGTCGGGCCGAGGCGCTCGAAGAGACCGCTGCCGACTGCATGGAGGCCGGCGCCGAGGTCGTCTGGACCGGGAGCTGCGACATCCGCGACCACGAGGCCATAGGCCGCGCCGTCGCCGAGTGCGCCGACGCGAACGGGCCGCTTCACGCCGTCATCGCCAACGCCGGGATCGGCGGCCCCAACACGCCCGACGGCGACGGCGGCGCCGTCGATCGATGGGATGATCTCATCGCCACCAACCTCACGGGCACTTACCACACGCTTCGGGCCGCTCAGCGTCACCTTGCCGACGGGCGGATTGAGACGTCGACGGGTGGAGAGGCAGGCACGGTCCCCCGAGACGCACGACACCTCGTCGTGGTGGCGTCGATCCTCGCCCGCATCGGCGTTGGCGGCTACACCGGTTACTGCGCCTCCAAGGCGGGGCTCCTCGGGCTGACTCGGGCGCTCGCCGTGGAGCTCGCGCCGTCGAACATCCAGGTCAACGCCGTGTGCCCAGGTTGGGTCGACACGGAGATGGCGCGCGCGGGCATCGCGGGCATCGCCGAGGCCATGGGGGTGAGCTGGCAAGCCGCGCACGACCACGCGATGCGCGAGGTCCCGCTTCGCCGCATGAGCGCGCCGGAAGACGTCGCCGGTCTCCTTCATTGGCTCGTCTCCAAGGACGCTCGCGGCGTCACGGGGCAAGCCATCGACATCAACGGCGGCGCGTTCATGAGCTGAGGGCCGTGTGCCGGGGTGAGAATCGTCAGCCCGGTGCGCATCGGCCCTCTTGGATTTCTGCCTCTCCTCCGATAAGACTTCGCGCCCCGCGCCCCCCGGCGCCACAGGAGCTCCCTTGAGCCAGACCATGAAGATCGGACCCGAGAACGTCGCCTACGTCGAGGCGATGTACGAAGAGTATCTGCGTGACCCGGCGTCGGTCCCGAGCGACTTCCGCGCCTACTTCCTGGAGTTCGAAGGCCCTGGGGGCAATGGCCACGCCCGCGCGATCGGCCCGACTCGCGCCGCACCGGGGCTCTTCCGCGCTGGAGGCGCGCCGGTCTCGAACGGCAACGGCACTCACGGTGGCAATGGCAAGAACGGCCAAGCCGCCCACGACGCGGCCGTTCGTCAGGACAAGGTCGACCAGCTCATCCGGGCGTATCGCGTTCGTGGGCACATGCTGGCGTCGCTCGACCCGCTGTCCATTCCGCGGAAGAACCACCCCGAGCTCGAGCTCGAGCACTACGACCTCGGCGAAGCGGACATGGACTTCACGTACTCGTCGCGGACCATCGCAGGCGAGAACAAGATGACGCTCCGGCGCATCATGGAGCGCCTGCGCAGCACGTACTGCCGAGAGATCGGTGTGCAGTTCATGCACATCGACGACATCCGCATGAAGAACTGGCTGCAGGACCGGATGGAGCGCTCCGAGAACCGCGTGCAGCTCGACCGCTCCGAGCAGGTTCGCATCCTGACCAAGCTCACCGACGCGGAGATCTTCGAAGACTTCCTCCAGAAGAAGTTCCTCGGCGCCAAGCGCTTCTCGCTCGAAGGGGGCGAGACCCTCATCCCGCTCCTCGACAGCCTCATCGGGCTCACCTCCGAGAAGGGCGTCGAGCAGATCGTCATCGGCATGGCCCACCGCGGCCGACTGAACGTCCTGTCCAACATCATGGGCAAGAACCCGCGGGACATCTTCCGCGAGTTCGCCGACCTCGACCCCGAAGAGAAGATCGGTCGCGGCGACGTCAAGTACCACATGGGCCACAGCGCTGACTTTCAGACCGCGAAAGGGCGCGAGGTCCACCTCTCGCTTTGTTTCAACCCGAGCCACCTTGAGTACGTCGACCCCGTCGCCATCGGGCGCGTTCGGGCGAAGCAGGACCGCCTCGGTGACACCGACCGCTCGAGGGCGATGGGGATCCTCATCCACGGCGACGCCGCGTTCGCGGGGGAAGGGGTGATCCAAGAGACGCTCAACATGAGCGAGCTCAACGCCTACGAGATTGGCGGCACCATCCACATCATCGTCAACAACCAGGTCGGCTTCACTACGCCGCCTGAGTCGGGCCGTTCCACGCCGTACGCGACTTGCGTCGCCAAGATGCTGCAGGTCCCGATCTTCCACGTGAACGGCGAGCACCCGGAAGCGGTCGAGGCCGTGCTGCGGCTGGCCGTCGACTTCCGAGCGCAGTTCAAGAAAGACGTCGTCATCGACATGTACTGCTACCGCAAGTACGGACACAACGAAGGCGACGATCCGGCGTTCACCCAGCCGGTCATGTACCGCACCATTCGCGCCCGCAAGACGGTGCGCGAGGGTTACATGGAGAACCTCCTCAAGTTCGGGACGCTATCGCGGGAGGAATGTGAGGAGATCGCGACCAAGCGCCGCCAGGAGCTCGAAGAGGAGCTGCTGAAGTCCCGCGAGCCGGGCTTCCGTGTGCGGCAGGCTTACGGCGCCGGCCTCTGGGCGCCGTATCGTGGTGGCAAGGACGCGGACACCCCCGAGGTCCCGACGGCGGTCTCGCGCGAGCTCCTCGAAGGGCTCCTGCGGGCCCAGACCGTGGTCCCGGACGGCTTCTCCCTGCACCCGAAGATCGAGAAGCTGAACGAAGCCCGCCTTGAGATGTTAGGCGAGAAGCCGCTCGACTGGGGCGCCGGCGAGGCGTTGGCTTTCGCGTCGCTCCTGGCCGACGCCCATCGGATCCGGATCAGCGGCCAGGACGCCGGGCGTGGCACTTTCAGTCATCGTCATGCGGTCTTGCACGACTACAAGACCGGCGCCACGTACATGCCGCTCGCCGGCATGCCCCATGCGAAGGCGCCGATCGAGATCTACGACAGTTCCTTGTCCGAGATCGGCCCGCTCGGCTTCGAGTGGGGCTACAGCCTCGACTGGCCGGACGGCCTCGTCGTCTGGGAGGCGCAGTTCGGCGACTTCGCCAACTCGGCGCAGGTCATCATCGACCAGTTCATCGTGAGCGCGGAAGACAAGTGGAAGCGGCTGTCCGGCCTCGTCATGCTCCTCCCGCACGGCTTCGAAGGGCAGGGCCCTGAGCACTCAAGCGCCCGGCTAGAGCGTTTCCTCATGCTCAGCTCGGAGGACAACATCCAGGTCGTGAACCTCACGACCCCGGCGCAGCTCTTCCACTGCCTCCGCCGTCAGGTCGTGCGGCCGCTGCGAAAGCCGCTCATCGTCATGTCGCCGAAGAGCCTCCTGCGCCACCCCCGCGCGGTCAGCCCCCTCTCCGATCTCGCGACGGGCAGCTTCCAGCGCATCATCGGTGACGACCGCCCCGAAGGCGCCCCGAAGGCGCGCCGAGTCCTGCTCTGCTCGGGCAAGGTCTACTACGACCTCTGGGAGGCCCGCCACGCCCGTGGCATCGACGACGTCGCCATCCTGCGCTTCGAGCAGCTCTACCCGCTCTCGGACGAGGACATCTCCGCCGCGCTCGCGCCCTACGACGCCGGCACCGACGTCGTTTGGGTACAGGAAGAGCCGAAGAACAACGGCGCCTGGTGGTACCTCCGCTACCGCTTCGGCGAGCGCCTCGTCGG
>JADMJS010000186.1 GCA_018780435.1 Myxococcales bacterium | reverse complement strand
GCTGATTGACGGTGTGATCGATGCCCGGCTGCCAGGAGTCGAGGATGATCTCCTCGCTCTCCGGCTCGAAGGTGTCGCCACCATCCTCCGAGCGGAAGCGCGAGATGCGCGACACGTTGCGCGCATACCCGTTCTCTTGACCGGGCGCGGGGCAGACGTCCGCTGCGCCGGTGAGGGCGGCCGCTTCGCACGACAGGTTGTAAGCCAGATACATGGCGCCGGTGACGGCGAAGTCGGGGTCGAACGCGAGACCGACGAGGCCCATGTCCGCCTCGGAGACGACTCGGTCCGTCAGATCGAGGGCCAGCGTGGCGCCGCCGACCTCCGGTTCGGCCCACCACAAAAAGCCTTCCTTTCCAACGACATAGACCCGCGAGTCGAGCCCTGCGGCAAACGCAGCCGCCGTGGGCTCGGCGAAGGTCGCGCCTGGATAGGCCGGCACCAGCCCGACGAGGTCGGAGACGGGCGGCTTCGGCGGCGCGAGGCAGGTGGGGTTCGGCGGGCGCTCGTCGAGACCCCAGGCGGGGCCGGTGTCCGTCAAGGTGTCGAGGGAGGTGTCGAGGGAGGTGTCAGTCGACGAGTCGGCGTCAAACGTGTCCGGCGCGTCCGCAGGCGGGGCGTCCGAAACGTTGCCCGTGGGAAGGTCATCGCCGCACCCGAGGGCGAGTGCGACTGCGACTGCGATCCAAGAAGAGCTGAAGCGAAGACGGTGGGACACCGAACGACTATAGCGGACGACTCCGCCGATCGCGCCCAATGAGGCGCTTCAAAGACTATCCACCTTCGTCGAGTCCCCGTTCGAGACCGTATGCCTCGATGGGCTGCGTTTCGGCCTTTCTGGCTTCCTTGGCGTGGTGGCGACCCCGGCACGCCTTGAGAGCGGCGGTCCTTGCGCATCCAGACTAGGCTAGCTAACATGCGCCCATGATCCGAGCGAACATGCATGAAGCCAAGTCCAACCTCTCTAAGCTCGTGGAGAGAGCTCTCGCCGGCGAACGAGTCGAAATAGCGCGGGACGGCGAGCCGGTCGTCGTCCTGACGCCAATCGCTGTCGCGGCCCAAACCGAACGGCCTCTTGGGCTCTTCGCAGGCCAAATCTGGATTGCTGAGGACTTCGCGGAGCCCGATTTGGAAGCCGAGGCCGCCGCTGCCGGCGAGCTCGAGCGCGTGTCCTGGTGAGATTGCTCCTGGACACGCATGTACTGTTGTGGGCGCTGTCGTCGCCCGAGCGACTGACGGTCACGGTGCGAGACAAGCTTCGAGACTCAGCCAATGACGTCGGGGTGAGCTCGGTCTCGGCGGCAGAGCTCGCGGTCAAGCAGTCGATAGGAAAGTTGCGGCTGCCCGGACCGGTCACGACGTGGCTGCCACCGGTCCTCCGTGCCATGTCCTTCAAAGAGGTCCCGCTCCACCTCGCTGATGCGTCAAGGCTAGAAGACCTCCCATGGCTCCACCGCGATCCCTTCGACCGCCTGTTGATTGCGCAAGCGCTTGGGGGGTGGACCCTCGTCTCGTCGGACGAGCTCGTGCGTCGTTACGACGTGCCGACGCTGTGGGACTAGGCGCCCCGAAGGCGGGCTTAGGACCTTGACACGGGCCATTCGGACCGCCAAGGTCCGCGATTGATGTCCCGCCTGCCCCGCCGCCGCCGCGTCAGCCCGCTCCTCGCGGGGCTCCTCGTGCTGCTCGGGTTCATGCCGCGGGGGCCGCTCTACCTCTGGCACGACCACCAGGACCACGCGCACGTCGAGTTCCACTTGGCGGCCCATGGCGCGAACGCGGCCGAACACGAACACCTCGAAGCGCACGATGTTCACCACGTCGGCCACCCCAGCGATCACGGCGACGCTCATCACAGCGAGACACCGCCGGACGGCTCGACGTGGGCCGACAACTCGCATCACCATCACGAGCTGACCGCGGACAACTCGCTGAGGGCCGCCCGGTACGAGACCGGCGCCGCTTCGATGCCCGTCGTGTGGCTCCTGGACGTCGCGTCCGCCTCGTCCCCGGCGAGCTACGCCACTGACTTTCGCCCCCTTCCACCGAGAGACCGCCCTGGACCCGCACCGGGCCTCGCGACCATCCGCCTCACCGTCATCCTCGTCTAGCACCCGTCGTCTCTGACGTCGTGCCGTGTTCCGTCGTCTCGATGCCCGTCGCAACGAGTCGCCCCGCGGCAGTAGTCCGTATCGACGAGGTGCTCTGAATCCAGGGCCCTCGACCTGCTCACTGCAGAGGTTCGAATGTGCCCTGATCGGTCTCGGCGACGCCCCGTCGCCTTCGTCCTTTTTCTCGTCGGCGCCTGTAGCGCGGCCCGGCCTCCCGCCCCAGACCTCCAAGCGGCGCTGAATGAGCTCGACGCTCGCCCGCCCTTTGCGGCCGTCGCCCCCACGGCCGCCGGCGCGTTCGACCCCGCCGACGGCGTCGACCTCCGCGAAGCCCAGATGGCCGCGCTCGTCCTCCATCCGTCGCTCCACGCGGCCCGAGCCGCCGCAGGGATCTATCGCGCCGCCAAGGACGCACGTCCCGGCTTCCCGAACCCGACACTCGACGTCGCGGCGCAAGGGGTCCTCGAGTCGGTCCCCGACCCGTGGAAGGTCTCGGTCGGCATCGGTTTCGCCATACCGCTCGGGGGCCGGCTCGACGCTGAGACGCAGCTCTGGGACGCGCGACACCAACAGGCGCTCTGGGATGTGGTCGCCCTTGAGCGGCGCCACCAGCGGCGAGTTCAGAAGCGTTGGGCCCGGTGGATGGGCCACCTCGAACGCGCAACGCTGCTGGAACGGCACGCGGACGCGCTCGACGTGGTCCGCGCACTGGCCTCTGAGCTCACGAACGCTGGCGAGCTCTCGCCAGCCGGGTTAGCCCTGCTCGACGCGCGGCGGCGACGTGTCGTGCGGGATCGCGCCGAGGCCGAGAGCGACGCGGCGCTCGCCGCGATGGACCTGCTCCAGCTCATCGGTGTGCGGGCGGACGCGCCCCTTCGCTTCGTCCCCTCGTGGGCGCTGACGCCCCCAGAGCCGAACAACCTCGGCGTCACGACCCTCCCGTCGGTGCGCGCGGCGCAAGCGGCGTCGATGGTCGCGGCTGCGGCGGTGCAAGAGGTCTCGGAGAGAGCGGCGCCGGACCTCACCGTCGGCCCCACGTTCGAACACGACCGCGGTCAGAACGCCGTTGGCGTGGCCCTGTCGACGCCCCTGCCCTTCCTCGATCGTCAAAGACGCGGTCGCGCGGAGGCGGAAGCCCGAGCGGCGCTCGCCACCGCGCACCTCGAAGCCGCCCTCCTCGAGGCGCAAGCCGGGCTCGTCACCGCCCGCGCCGCGACTCAGATGGCAACGGCGCGCCTCGAGCGGGCCGACGCGGCCGCCGCCGACGTAGACGCCCTCGTGGAGCGCGTGAAAGCCCTCGTTCGAGGCGGTGAAGTCGAGCTCTGGGTCGTCGGGGAAGCCCTGTCTGAACAGCTCGACGCGCGCCTCTCGGCGCTCGACGCCCGTGTCGCGCTCGCCAGCGCCGTCGCCGATCTCGCCTTCTACGTCGCAGGTCCGGAGGGAGCACGATGATGCGCCGCCTTCAAGATACTCCTCTCCACGTCGCGCTCCTCGTCACGATGGCGGCAGGCTGCCACGACCACGAGGCCCCCGAGGGCCACAATCACGATGCGCCGTCGGCGGCCCCCGTCGGCGCGGGTCCGACGAGCGTCGCGCCTACGAACCGGGTCCCCCTCCCGGCCGGCACCCGCGAGAACCTGGGTATCACCTTCGTGCGTGCCGAGCGGCGCGTCGTGAGCCGCACCCTTCGGATCCCCGGCCGCATCGCCCTCGCGCCCGAAGCGACTCGGGTCATTCGCGCGCCCATGAGCGGCCCGGTATCGACTCAGGTCCCGCTCCTCTCTCGCGTGGACGCCGGGACCGTGGTTGCTATCCTGCGTCCTCCCGAGCTCCGCGTCGCCCAAGACGCCCTTCACCGCGCGCGCCACGACGCTGACGAAGCCTCAGACCTCGCGCGGGTCGCGGAGGCGCGGCGGCAAGAGGCCGAACGCGCCATCGCCTCGATTCAAAAGCGGATTCGGTCCCTGGACGCCTTGAGTGTGCGCCGCGCCGACGTCGAAGCCGAGCTCGACGCGGCCCGCCGTCGAGGCGACGTCGCTTCGGCCGAGCTCGCGGCCGCGCGGTCACGCATCGAACGCGAACGCCACCACTTCTCGGTGCAGCTCCGCGCCTTCTCCGAGCGCGTGGGGGTGCCCGTCGCCGAGCTCAGCTCACCGGTCCCCGACGCCGCCAGCCACGCCAGTGAGGTCCCCGAACGATGGGAAGTGGTCGGCGACGTCTCGCTCGTCGCCGGCGCAGCCGGGGTGGTCACGCGCCTCCATGTCGCCGGAGAGGGCTGGGCAGCCGAGGGCGACCCGCTCGTGGAGGTGGTCGATGACCAGCTCTGGCGCTTCGAAGGCCAGCTCCTCGAAGCGGATCTCGTTCGGCTTCCGGACGCCGCCAAGGTCGGCCCCGTCCCGGTCAGCGTCACCCCCGCGTGGCCGACTGACGCCGCGCTCCCGGCGCCCGTCGCCATGACGCTTCAGCTTGGCCTCATCGGCGACCCAGAACATCGTCGCTTCCCCGTCTTCGCCCGGACGGACGCCGCCAGGCCGCCGTGGGCGCTCCCGGGCGTGGGCGCCTTCGCCGAGATCGTCCTCGCGGGTGGCGACGCCGAGATCGCCGTCCCGAAAGCCGCTGTCGTTCGTGACGGCCTCGCGAGCATGGTCTACGTCCGCGATCCGAACGATGGCGAACAGGTCATCGAGACCCCCGTCGATCTCGGTCCCGACGACGGGCGCTGGATCGCCGTCCTCGCGGGCGCAAACGCCGGTGACGAGGTTGTGCTCGCCGGCGCCTACGAGCTCAAGGTCGCCCGGGCGAGTCAGCCGCAGGTGAAGGGACACTTCCACGCCGACGGCTCCTTTCACGAAGGCGAAGACGACCAGAAGGGCGAGCACTAACGATGCTGAAGCACCTCATCGCGTGGTCGCTTCGGCACCCCTGGGTCGTCGTCTTCGGGAGTGTGGCGCTGGTCCTCGCCTCGCTCGGCGCCTTGCGCACGATGCCCGTCGATGTGTTCCCGGAGCTGAACGCCCCAACCGTCGTGGTCCTCACCGAAGCCGGCGGCCTCGGGTCGGTCGAGGTCGAACAGCGGGTCACGGGTCGGCTCGAGACGGCCATCTCGGGCTTGCCCGGGATTCGACGAATTCGTTCAGCCAGCGCGCTCAGCCTCTCCATCGTGTGGGCCGAGTTCGATTGGGGATTCGACGTTTACCGGGCCCGGCAGCTCGTCAGCGAGAAGCTGGCCGGCGTCAGGGAGCAGCTCCCGGAGAACACCCATGTCGAGATCGGCCCGGTGAGCTCGATCACGGGCGAGATCATGCTCATCTCGCTCTCGAGCCCGACCGGCGCGAAGACGCCGGGTGAGCTCCGCGCCCTGGGCGAGTTCGACCTCCGAAACGCACTGCTCGCCGTCCCGGGGATCTCTCAGGTCGTCGCCATCGGCGGCGCGCTCCCCGAGTACCAGGTCATCGCCCGGCAGGACGCGCTCCTCGCGGCTGGGCTCACCTTCAGCGAGCTCACGGACGCCGCCCGCGCCGCCAGCAGCGTCCGCAGCGCAGGCTATCTACCGGATGTCAAAGGCGAAGAGCTCGCGGTCGCGCAGGACGCCCAGGCGCGGCTCGGGACCTTGAACGCGGCTCGGCTGGACGGCGCTGGCGAGACTCATGGGGCCGGCCGACGGCTCGGCGAGGTCGCGGACGTGCAGCTCGGCGGCGCGCCTCCCCGCGGTACAGCGTCCGATCGGGGCACTCCCGCGGTCGTGCTCTCTATCCAGAAGGCGCCGGGCACCAACACCCTCGCCCTCACCGCGCTCATCGACGCGGCGCTCGACGGCTTCGAGAAGACGCTCCCGGAGGGGGTATCGCTGAACCGCCACGGCTTCCGGCAGGCGAACTTCATTCAGCGATCCGTCGACAACCTCGGCGTGGTCCTCCGCGACGCGATCATCGCCGTGGCCATCGTGCTCATCCTCTTCCTGCTCGACGTTCGAATGACCGTCATCACGCTGACCGCCCTCCCCATCTCAATGGCCGTGGCTTTACTCGTGCTCTGGGCTCTCGGGCTCACCATCAACGTGATGACCTTGGGCGGCCTCGCGGTCGCCATCGGTGAGCTGGTCGACGACGCCATCATCGACGTCGAGAACGTCCACCGTCGCCTCCGGGAGAACCGGAGCCGACCGGTGGACGAGCGCCGCCCCACGCTGCGTGTCATCTACGACGCGAGCAACGAAGTCCGTGGCTCCGTGGTCTTCGCGACCGTCATCATCGCCATCGTCTTCTTGCCGATGCTCTTCTTCGAGGGGCTCGAGGGGCGCTTCTTCCGGCCGTTGGGCATCGCTTATATCGCCTCGATCCTGGCGTCGCTCCTGGTGGCGCTGACGCTGACGCCGGCGCTCTGCCGGCTGCTGCTAGGCAAGGCGCACGGTAGCGAGCAAAAGCCCGACCGGGACAGCGCGCTCGTGCGACTCCTCCACAGGCTCTACCGGCCGACGCTCGCCCTCGTGCTGCGCTTTCGACGCACGGTCCTCGTGCTCACCACGGCGGTCGCGGCCGCGACGCTTTGGCTCGGCAGCACCTTCGGGTCGAGCTTCCTCCCGGAGTTCAACGAGGGGACCTTCACCGTCTTCCTCATGGCGCCGGTCGGCACGTCGCTCACGGAGTCGGATCGCCTCGCCGGCAGCGTCGAGAAGCAGCTCTCCCGCATCGACGGGATCGCGAGCGTCATCCGGCGCACGGGTCGCGCCGAGCGCGACGAACACGCGGAGCCGGTCTTCAACTCAGAGGTCGAGATCACGATGACCCCGGGCACGGACAAGCTCGCGATTCGTCGGGAGATCGACCGCGTCCTCGGCGAGGTGCCCGGAATCTCCACCATGATCGGCCAGCCCATCGAGCACCGGCTGTCTCACATCCTGAGCGGAACGCCCGCGGCGATCGCGCTCAGCGTCTACGGACAGGATCTCGATGGGTTACGGCGGGTTGCGCAGGAACTCGAGGTCGCGCTGAAGGCGATCCCCGGCCTACGCGACATCGCGGCCAACCGCGAGATCCGGATCCCAGGCCTTCGCATCGAGTACCGAGACGACGACCTCGTCCGCCTCGGCCTCACGCGGGAGGCCGCGGCCGAGCAGGTCGGCGCGCTCACGGACGGTGTCCGGGTTACCACCTTGCAAGACGGCCCCCGGACCATCGACGTGGCCGTCCGCCTGCACTCGGACGAGCGTCGGGACCATAGTGACCTCCGCCGGCTGGTGCTCATTGGCGCTGAGGGGCAGCTCGTGCGGCTCGAGGAGGTCGCTAACGTCCTGCCCGAGCGCACGCCGAACATCGTGGCACGCGAAGGCGGGCGGCGAAAAGCCGTGATCTCGTGCAACGTTGCGGACGGTTATGATCTCGGCTCGATGATCGGACGCGTCCAAGCGGCGGCCGACCCCATCGTGCAGAAGGCCGGCTTCACCGTCTCTTATGGCGGCCAGTTCGAAGCGCAGCAGTCGGCCCAGGAGACCCTGGTCCTCTACGGCGGCCTCGTCCTGCTCGTCATTCTCTTCCTACTGAACGCGGCGCTGAAGTCGGTACGGTCATCGCTCCTGGTGCTCGTGAACCTCCCGCTCGCGCTCATCGGCGGCATCATCGCCATCTTCGTGACGAGCGGCGCTCCCATGGACAACCTCTCGGCACTGTTCGGGATCGGCCAACACCGCTATGTGCCCCCGATCGTGTCGGTCGCGAGCCTCGTCGGGTTTGTCACCCTCTTCGGCATCGCCGTTCGTAGTGGTATCTTGCTCGTCAACCACGTCGCGTGGCTGCGCGAGGAGGAGGGGCTGCCCGTGCGAGAAGCGGTGCTCCGAGGCTCACTCGAGCGCCTCGTCCCCATTCTCATGACGGCGCTCACCGCCGTGCTCGGCCTCGTCCCGCTCGCCTTGGCGGCGGGGCAGCCCGGGAGCGAGCTCCTCGCGCCGCTCGCGACCGTCGTCCTCGGCGGGCTCGTCAGCGCGACCTTCTTGAACCTCATCGTCGTGCCCGCCGCATGGTCGCTCGTGTTCGAGAAGGACGCGGGACCCAAGGCGCGCAAAGATGACCTCTCTCTCTCGTGACTCTCTGGTGCGACCCACCCACCACACTCTTACTTTGAGGTGCCCCATGCTCTCTCGTCTCATTGCCCCAGTCTGTATGGCCGCGCTCTCGATGGTCGGCTGTAGCAAGAGCCCCCCGCCTGCGTCGCCCCCCAAGGCCGCCGCGGCCGACCAGGCGACGCCCACCGCCGATAACGCCAAGGCCGCGGAGGCGCCCAAAGACCATGGGGCTCGGGCGAGTATCGGCCGGGCGTCGGTGGGCGGGTGGGACTTCGAGCTCACGCTAATCGGGACGCTCGCCGCGGGCAAGGAGAGCGCCATCGAAGCCCGGGCCGTCACCATCCCGGAGGGCCGCGATTGGAAGAGCGCGGGCGTGTACGTGTGGGTGGAGGACGCGGCCGGCAACTCGCTGACGGCGCCGAGCAAGGCGGTCGTCGAAAACGGGCAGCTCCACTTTCACGCCGCGGTCCCCGCCGGCGCCGCCACGGCGGCTCAGGTGGTGGTGCGGGTACGTGAGGACGGCAAGGACGAACGGACGAAGGTCCCGGTAACGCCAAAGGCGGCGACGGACGCCGCGAAGGCGCCGGCCCATTCGCACGAGAAGACCCCGCACGACGGCATCATCGTCGCGTGGAAGAGCGGCGGAACGCCGTCCCTGTCGGGCTTTGCCGAGGTGAAGCTGCACGACGACAAGGGCGACGTCGAGGTCTGGCTTGGAAAGGACCGCGCCTTCAAAGAGCCTCTCCGACTGCCGGTGGAGAGCCGCCTCAACCTGACGCTGGTCGACCTCTCGGGACGGAAGCTGACGCTCGCTCCGCGCGATCTCGCTGAGAACAAAGACGAAAGTGGTGTGGCGCACCTCGTCGGGGGCCAGACCGACTACTTCATCTTCCCGGGCACGACGGGTGACGACGCGACGGCGCTCATCGGGAAGACTTTCAGTTCGGTGGCTGCGCTCTCATTTGAGGCCGCTGGCCAGAAGGCCACGAGCGACGAGTTCGTGCTGCAGCCGCACACGCACGCGCCGGGCCAGGAACACTGACCGCCACGGGAGGCATGCGCCCGTGAAGCGGAGCGACCAATCGACTTCGGGTCGCTCTCGCCAAATCGGAAGCAGGGCTATGGATCCATCCCAAAACATTGAAACAGGAAGCGTGCGACATTCACCACCGGCACTCGCACTGATGCGCTACTGCTTGCAGCACATCGCGCAGGTGCTCTGGACGCGGTCCATTCCGTTCTCAGTGTTGCCGGCCGCTTCCCGGTGGCGCATGAGTCGGGCGTTTCCACCGCTGGCCCACGTGAACGTGGTCGTCTCGGTGTCGACGCAGAGAGTCTTGCCGTAAAGAGCACCACCGACGTACGCCTCGACGCCGCCAGCGCGCCCCCCGTAGACCTTGTCGTATCCCGCGGGACACGTGGACGCCCCGTAGTTCACGAAACACCCCCCTTGGCAGCACACCGAACATCGTGACAGCACCTTCGACATACCGTCGCCCTCGGCGTCGCCATACATCATTCGATTATTGTACCCAGACTGCCATGAGAAGAGCGCGGTCGCGTTGCGATCGATGCACTCGACGTTGGCGAACATGGCACCCCCGCTGTGGTAGGACTCGAAGCCGCCCGGTCGACCCTGGATGACCTCGGTGTAATTCGCTGCACAGCCCCAGGCGCCCCAGCGCGTGTAACAATTGCCGCCGCTAGGGCCTTGGGGGCCGGTCGGGCCGGTCGGGCCGGGAGAGCCGGTCGGGCCGGGAGAGCCGGTCGGGCCGGGCGGGCCGGGCGGGCCCTGAAGCCCGACATCGCCCTTCGCGCCGTCCTGGCCGGGCTCACCATCGACGCCGGGGGGACCGATCGGCCCGATGGGCCCCGGGATGCCGGCGGGCCCCTCGAAGTCTGCCCACCCGGCGGCGCTGCAGATGCGGACGCGATCAAGCCCTTGGTCGAAGTAGAGTCGCCCGAGCGCACCGGGTCCACACGCGCCGGGGGCCGAGGCGTAGGTCTCAAGGCCGTGGGCGATCAGCGCCTGCTCCGCCAGGGTCGCCCGCAGCGCGAAGGGGACGCTGGCGATGGCGAGCGGCGCGCCGAGCGGCTTGCCATCGACCTCGAGCTGCGCCCAGAGGGCCTCTTGACCGGCGACGAGCCCGACGTCGAGAGGTGTCTCGGTGCCGACTTCAAGTGAGAAGAGCCCATCTGTGAGCTGAACGCCGAGGAAGTACTCGGAGTGGACCTCAGTCACGGCTTCGGGCTCGGCGTAGAGCACCACGCTGAGGGCGAAGGTGCCGTCGACGCCGACGCCGGCCAGGTTCGAGAGCCGGCCCTGCACGGTGATGCGGGGCGGGACGGCCGCGGCCGAAGCCGCCGCGAGAAGCATGAATGTCAAGGTCCGTGTCATCATGGCCCCAGCATGCACGTCGTCCGCATCGGCGTCGAGACCTCCCACCACGCCGGAGACGCGCGACGGCTACGCCGAAGCACTCGTCCTTTGGCAGCAGGCGAGCACGCAGTCATCTTCCCGAGTGGCACCAGGAAGGTCGTGCGACACCACGCCGCCGTCGTGGCCGTGCCTCCCGGCGACGTCGGCCGGTAGTGGCTCGGGCAGCGCGGGCCCGAGTGACTCGACGTGGCCCGGTGGGGGGGACGGCTCGACACCACCAGAATGGCCATTCGTGGCGAGCGGCTAGGCTCGGAAAGGAGCGCCGTCCTAGTTGCCGCAAGCGCCGTTGCTGCACTTCGTCCCCGGCTGCTTCGCGTCGCATTCGCCGTCGGACTGGCACAGGAAGCAGCCCCCGTCGGGCTGGCAGATCGGGAAGCCAGCGTCCTTGCAATCGGACGAGCTCATGCACTCGCGGCAGCTACCGTTCGGATAACAGAAGGGATCTGCGGGCTCATTGCAATCCGCGTCCGACTTACAGGAGAAGGTGCAGGATCCGGCGATGCAGTAGTGTCCAGGCTCCGTGCAATGGGCATCCGTCGCACAGCCGCAGAATCCGCCTGAGCAAGAAGGAGCCGACGGGTCCTTGCAGTCACCGTCCACAATGCAGTCCACACACTGCTTCGACGACGTGTCGCAGCGTCTCTCACCGCAATCGTCATCTTGGAGGCAGCCACACGTGCCGGACGGGAGACATGTCCCAGGTTCAAAGGTGCAGGGTTTCCCCACCTCAATGATCAACTCACAGGGAGTCGGCTCAAAGTCTTCACCAGGGCACATGCTGATCACGGTGCACTGGATCGCCTCGCCTTCCGGCTCACTGTCCGGGCTTGAACTGTCCGGGCTTGAACTGTCCGGGCTTGAACTGTCCGCTGCTGAACCGTCAGCCGTCGTCGCGTCAGCGGTCTCGGGGTCAGTGGAGACCACGTCGCCGGTCGTCGTGTCGGCCGCCGTAGTGTCCTCAGCACCATCGACCGACGCTTGCGAATCCGACGCTGCGTCGCCTGCAGAGCCGTCATTCGCGGCAGGCTCGGTGGACGATGACCCGCCCGAACAGGCCAAGATGGCGCACGACATCACTGCGACGTATCCAAATCTCACGGTCATCTCCTTCATCAGGCCAAGCAACACCAGAAGCGTGAACCCTTGAGCAGCGCGCCGAATGGGCGCCTGTTCAAGATCAGTCCGGCTCCGGCTCGGCCTCGGATTATATCAGCCCATTAGATAGCTGAACAGCGGAGAATCGAGCCCCATCGTGACGTCGCGCCTGTCGGGCGACGAGTTCCAATCGCGGCGTTTCAGGGAGCTCAACGACAGCAGCAGCAGCGCGAGCACGCCGTCATCTCCCTCATCAGCACCTGGAAGGTCGTGCGACACCTTGCCGCCGTCGTGGTCGTGCCTCGCCGCGACGTCCGCCGGTAGTGGGTCGGGCAGCGCGGGCACGAGTGACTCGACGGGGCCCGGTGGGGGGGGACGGCTCGACGCCACCAGAATGGCCATTCGCTGCGAGCGGCTAGGCTCCGAGAGAAGCGCCGTCCTACTCGACGCAAGCGCCATTGCTGCACTTCGTCCCCGGCTGCTTCGCGTCGCATTCGCCGTCGGACTGGCACAGGAAGCAGCCCCCGTCGGGCTGGCAGATCGGGAAGGCAGCGTCCTTGCAATCGGACGAGTCCATGCACTCGCGGCAGCTACCGCCCGGATAACAGAAGGGACTTTCGGGATCCTTGCAATCGGACGAGTTCATGCACTCGCAGCAGCTACCGTTCGGATAACAGAAGGGACTTTCGGGCTCCTGGCAATCCGCGTTCGACTTGCAGGAGAAGCTGCAGAATCCGCCGATGCAGTAGTGTCCGGGCTCCGTGCAATGGGCATCCGTCGCACAGCCGCAAAATCCGTCTGAGCAAGAAGGAGCCGATGGGTCCTTGCAGTCACCGTCGACAATACAGTCCACACACTGCTTCGAGGACGTGTCGCAGACTCTCTCACCGCAATCGTCATCTTGGAGGCAGCCACAGGTGCCGGACGAGAGGCACTTCCCAGGTTCCCCGACACAGTCTTCCCCTACCGGAACGATGATCTGACAGGGAATCGGCACAAAGTCTTCACCAGGGCAGATGGCAATCACGTTGCACTCGGTAAACACGCCTTCCGTATCACTGTCCGTGATTGAACTGTCCGAGCTGGAACTGTCCGAGCTTGAACTGTCCGGTGCTGAACCGTCAGCGGTCGTCGTGTCGACGGTCTCGGGGTCAGATGAGACGACGTCGCCGGTCGTCGTGTCGATCGCCGTCGTGTCCTCAGCACCATCGACCGACGCTTGCGAATCCGACGCCGCGTCGCCTGCCGAGCCGTCGCTCGCGGTTGGCTCGGTGGACGACGACCCGCCCGAACAGGCCAAGATGGCGCACGACATCGCTGCGACGTATCCAAATCTCACGGCCAACTCCTTCCTCAGACCAAGCAAGACCAGACGCGTGACCCCTCGCGCGACGCACCGAAAGGGCGCCGGTTCAGGCTCAGCCTAGCTCAGCCTCGGATTGTATCAGCCCAAGAGATAGCCGAACAGCCGAGAACCGAGCCCCATCGTGACGTCGCATCGGTCAGGCGACGTGTTCCCATCGCAGCGTTTCGGGAGGCTCAACTACAAGGACAGGTCGAGGTCGTCTACCGCCCCCCTTGGTGACCACCACGCCGGGCGCCAGTGGGCGGCGGTCGCCTATGCCCGACCTGGAGGACGGACCGAACTCTCCAGTCACCTGGCGCCTGGACTCTCCTGCATGGGTCACGGCGCGGCCCTCGCAGGTGTGGATGAACGTGGCATCATGCAGCATGATGCCGACGTCGATGGGGCTGCCGCCCTATCGCTCGCCATCGCAGCGGTGACACATGAGGGCGAGCGGGGCTAGGGCCCTCCGACGCGTAGCGGACCGAAGCGCGGAGGCATTGCCCGGTGAGCGTCGTGGGGGGTACCTCCGTGTAATGCACAGTCGAAGAGAAGCAGCGTCCTACTGAATACAAGCCCCTTCGGCGCACGTCGTCCCGGGCTGCTTCGCTTCGCACTCGGCATCGGACTGGCACCCCGAGCAGAATCCGTCGGGCTTACAGATCGGGTGTTCTGCTGCCTTGCAATCGGACGAGGTGAGACACCCGTGGCATTCACCGTCCGGATAGCAGAAGGGAGCCTCGGGCTCTGTGCAATCCGCGTGCGACTTGCACGAGAACCAGCAAGATCCGTCGATGCAGTAGTGTGCGGGCTGAGTGCAGTCAGCGTCGCTCGAGCAGCCGCACCTGCCGTCTATACACGATGGCGCCCATGGCTTATCGCAGTCACCGTCAACGAGGCAGTCCACACACTCCTTCGAGGACGTGTCGCAGTGACTCTCCGAGCAATCGCCTTCTTGGAGGCAACCACAGATGCCGGAGGAGAGACACTTTCCAGTGTCCGAGCCGCAATTCTCACCGACTGCGACTGTGAGCGTACACATCGTAGGCCAATAGTCTTCATCATAGCAGATGTTGACGATGAGGCATTCGGTCGCGGACCCTCCTGCGCCGCTGTCCGCACCTGAAATGTCGGCAACTGCGATGTCGCCCGCTGCAGTGTCGGCAGCTTCGATGTCGGCAGCTTCGATGTCGGCAGCTTCGATGTCGGTAGCTTCGATGTCGGCAGCTGCAACGTCTGGAGGAGTAGGGTCGGCGCTGCCCATGTCAGCGGACACCACGTCATCGGCCGTCGTGTCGATTGTGCTTGACTCCTGGATATCGTCAACCGGCGCTTGCGAATCAGCCGTCGCGTCGCCTGCCGAGGCGCCGCTCGCGGCCGACGCGTTCGACGATGACTTGTCCGAACAGGCCACGATGGCGCAACATATCACTGCGATGTATCCAACTTTCACGTTCCACTCCTTCGTAAGTCAGTGGAGGGAGGGTCAGTAGCATGAGCTGAAGTGCGACGCAATGATGCGCTACGAGCTATGATCGCACTCTTCCAAGGACTTGGCGCCTCAAGACGAGCCGAGACCGGTCGTGAGGTCGCACCGATCGCTGGGCTGCATGTCCAAGCATGCCGATATCGGCGCCGTCGCTCACGAAGCCCGGCTACCGGCCCGGCTACCCGACACGCTCCAGCAGATGAACATGACCGAGCTTCCGACGCCCACGATCGAATCGCATCCAGGGACTCAAGGTCAGGCCCACCCGAACGACTGACACGACGTGTGCGCACCGGTCGGTCTGCATGACCGCGACTCGACGACATGCCGCAGCCTGGAGTCGGGTGGCCTCAGCTCGACCTCGGATTTCGACGTCGTGGGGCCGGCAGGCACCAGAAGCGGGACACTCGGGCGCTAACGGGCGGCCATAAGGCCGAGTTTTGCCACCCCTGGGTCGTGGCACGAAACCTGCGAGGCGGGGCGCCATGACTACGCCACGCCACATCGTCCCGGGTGCTCTCGTCATGGTCACGACGCGCTGCGTGCAGCGCTTCTTCAAGCTCGCGCCGAGCAAGGAGGTGAACGAGCTCTTCGAGTACCTGCTCGCCTACACGAGCGCGAAGTACAACGTCGGCGTGATCGCCGCCGTCGCAATGTCGAACCACACGCACCTGGTGGCCGTCGATTACGACGGCCGGCTCCCCGACATGCTCCAAGAGATGAACATGATCATAGCGCGGGGCATGAACCACTTCCGGGGCGAGCACGGCACCTTCTTCGACCGCAACAACGTCGACATCAAGTCGCTCGAGGACGTGGGGGCGCTGTTCATCGCGATGGGCTACCTCGCGGCGAACCCGGTGGCGGCGGGCTGCGTGGAGCGCGGCGTTGAGTGGCCGGGTCACCGCTCCGTCCCGAAGGACATGGGCGCGCCGGGGCGCGAGGTGAAGCGGCCGGAGTGGCTCTTCCTGAACAAGTCCGGCGTGTACGTGGGCGAGCTGCCGGAGACCGCGATCCTCCGCTACGAGCTCCCGCCCGGCTACGCGCCCGAGGACCGTGGCCAGGCCGTCTACCTCGGCGAGATGGCCGTCCACCTCGCCGAGAAATTCGCCCGAGAAAAGAACGCCCGGCGCGGCGTCCAGTACCTCGGCCGCGCCCTCTGCTGGAACGCCGACCACAACCGGCGCGGCACCGCCTGGGAACCGCACGGCCCGGGCACCGGCCCCGACCCGATCATGGCAACGTCGCTCGACACCCTCTACGCCGCCGAGCTCGAACGCCAAGCCTACCTCGACACCTACGCGGAGTCGCTGGACCTCTGGCAACAGGGCGACCACGCCGTCATCTTCCCCTTCGGCACCTGGAACGTCGTCCGCCACCACGCCGCCGTCGTCTCGGTGCCGCCCCCGACCTTCCGCCGGTAGCGACGCCCGACGAGCGAGGAATTCGGCGGCCGACGGGGCCCGGCGGGAGGGGTGTGCGAGCCCTCGGGAATCATACATTTCCGTACGTACTATCTATTACAACTTCGCTATCGCGACCTCCAGCCGAGCCGCGACCACCAGCCTCGGGCCGCCTCTGAGGGGCGATTCCGAACACTACTGTCAGCGAGATCTTCCCCGGGCCCGCCCCCGAGGGTCGATTCCGGACACTACTGTCAGCGAGATCTTCCCAGATCTTCCGCGGGACACTACTGTCAGCGAGATCTTCCCCGGACACTACTGTCAGCGAGATCTTCCCGGGACACTACTGTCAGCGAGATCTTCCCCGATCTTCCTACGATCTTTCCGACGGCAAGCATGCCCGACAGAACAATCTACCGAATGCCGTGAGTCGAAGGGTTCCGCGTGTAAGTTCGAGCCGGGTGAAACTTCCGTCTGGCCTCAAGCCGAACCCCTCCACCACGCTCGATGTATTCTCGATCACTTTCCGACCGACTAACTCCACCTCACGGTACACTTCGTCTTGCGCAAATCTATTAGAATATGAAATCACAATTACGCCAAGTCTCTCGAGGTTATCCAGCGCAACAGCGGCCTTGACGATTTCAGATTCTGAAACATGGTTCGTGATATGATCAGACGCAAAAACCTCGGATTCGGCGACGATCAGCGGTCCAGACGCTCCATTTAATATGCGCTTCGCATTCGAAGGAGAATAGTTAGCCTGCCTAACTCTAACCAATGGTGCGACATCGCCTGAAGCGACAATCTTCTTGAGCAGGAGAGCTTCCACTGCAGTCATCTGCTTGATAACCTCCACATACGCTGGATGCGCAGCAGCCATGGGTGCAGAATCCATCGCGGCGGCGAGTAGTTCCGCGAACATGTTTTCTAACTCAGCCTCGCCGTCCGAATACGTCATCGCCTGCAGTAAAGGAACCGCCACCTTGGCTGGAGGAGTTTGACGTCTGTCGGACGGAATCGATGCCAGTCGAGGTGCTACCGCTGTTTCGATCCAATGCTGAAGGCGCTCGCCGCTCCAGATCAGAGCTTTCAGTGGTGCGAGGAGGAGGCTGGTTGCACGTGACGCGACTTCTCCGACATCCGATACAATCGCTTCCGCGTACTTGTCCGCGCTTTTCACTGACTTTGGTACCATCGCAGCAACAGCGGAGATCGGCGTGGTTGCTCCTCCCTCAGGGTTGTCGCTCGAATCAATTGCTGCCATTTCAGGTCCCCTTCACTTCACTTTTTAGGTCCGCCCCAGGAGGGGTAGAATTGCCATCCGGCGCCTTCGGGCCCTTTACTACCTGCTGAAGAATGGCCTGCATTGCGGTGAATGCAATGTCGGCGTAGCGACCAAGTGCAAAGCCTACAAGTGCCGCGCCGAAGGGATTGACAGTTGCAGGCTCGGTACTGGTGCTTGAAACCAACGCAGCCTTTCCACTCTTCAGGACCAGAAATGCGACTAGGCCGACTGCGAGCCCCTGAGCACATACTTTTACAAACAGAGAAAACGACTTATCTTTCTCTTCAAGAAAGCTTCCCGAAAGCCCGCCAATCGCAGCGCAGAACAAGACTGAAAGCGCAAGCAATGCATCACTTGAGAATAGCGTCAGGTTAATGAAATCCCAAAAACCAACTTCGAGGTGACAGTCAGGATCTTGGCTGCTCTTGCCCACATTCTCCGGCGCCAGTAGGCACTGCGTGAGACTAACAACCGTGGCGCGTTGATCGCCTGTCGAATCTCCTGAAGTTGAAGACATGTGTCGCTTCTGAGGTGAGCCAGCTCCGATCAATGATTGTGCAAGAAGCCGAACGTCCTGTGCAAGAGTGAGTCGTTTCTTGTACTTCGCATAGTCAATTACGGCCGCAGGGTGTAGTTCGTTTTTCGTTACTAGTCCGGCCTCAGTGACGACACCGGCTGGCGGAGTGGTGACGGGAGGGTCGATGGCGCCCTCCTCTGCAGTGGTACTTGTGCGAATAGCTAGCGCGATATTGGTGCGAGCCAAGTCCATTACTTCGTCTGCACGAACAATCAGATCCACTCGGGCGCCTACTTCAACCGCGGAGGCAATTGCGAAGTAGAGGAGCAAAGAGAAGATCAACGACATCGAAAAGTTACTTATGACCACCGGCATTTTCACAATTTCCACAAAACTCTCCTCGCCCCAACCGAAGGAACCACCAGCCCCTTCAGAACGTCATCCTCGATCAACTTGACGCGCTCCGCAACCCCCGCCTGCCCCAACCCCCAAGCCAAAACCACCTCATTGAGCGCCGCGCGAAACCAGGCCAAATTCTGAGCCGACCGCCGAGCCAGCAGCCCCCCAGAAGCGACCACCCCCTCATGCCGCTCCACCACAGCCCCCCAAAGCTCCCCCAACCCCACCCGAGTCACGCCACTAACCAACCCAACATAGGGCACCTCATGCCGAAGCAACCGAAGCGCCGCCTCATAATCCCGCTTACTCCGCCGAGCCCCAGCCAAATCCAAATCAGCCTTGGTAATCGCCAGAACATCGGCGAGCTCAATAATCCCCTTCTTAATCCCCTGAAGATCATCCCCGGCATTAGGCAGCAGCAACACGAGAAAGTGGTCGACCATAGAAGCCACGGCCACCTCCGACTGCCCAACCCCAACGGTCTCAACGATGACGACATCATACCCAGCCGCCTCGCAAAGCCGGATGGCCTCGCGAGTCCGAGCATGAGTCCCCCCCAGCGATCCCCCCGAAGGCGAAGGCCGAATGAACGCATGCTCATGCAAGGCCAACCCAGCCATCCGAGTCTTGTCGCCAAGAATACTGCCGCCATGGACAGGACTGGAGGGATCGATCGCCAGCACGGCGACCTTCTTCCCCTGCTCACAGAGCATCAACCCGAACGACTCGATAAAGGTCGACTTCCCAACCCCGGGAACGCCAGTCACGCCAAGCCGAATCGCACCACCGGTGCGAGGCAAGACCAGGTCGAGCAATCGATCCGCATCCGCCCGATCGCGAGCCGCAGTGGACTCCACCAGCGTAATGGCCCGACCAAGCGAAGCGCGGTCGCCCGCCATCAGCCCCGCCGCCAGCACCTCAGGCCCCGGCCGTCGCAAGCTCAACTGGCCAGCACGTCGAGCAGAGACAGGGCCGCCTCGGCAATGACGGTCCCGGGCCCGAAGATCGCCGCGGCTCCCGCCGAACGAAGCGCCGGATAGTCCTCCGGCGGCACCACCCCACCCACAACAATCGCAATATCAGGCCGCCCGAGCCCCGCCAGCGCATCCCGCAACGCCGGAACGAGCGTGAGATGCCCAGCCGCGAGCGAGCTCACCCCAACGACATGCACATCATTCTCAACGGCCTGCCGGGCCGTCT
>JADMJS010000566.1 GCA_018780435.1 Myxococcales bacterium | reverse complement strand
TGTGCGTGATCTCATAGCGCTTCATCGTGTCGACGATGTACTGCGGCCGCAGCGTTCGCTGGTGCACTACGATCGCGCCCATGATGAAGGGGATGATGAAGCCGCACATGAAGTCGATGGCGTGGTTGGTGGGCAGGATCGAGAAGTACCGTTCCCCCTCCGCCATGGGATACATCGACGCCAGGACTTCGGCCTGCGCGAGGTAGTTCCCGTGCGTGAGCTGGCAGCCTTTGGGGGTGCCGCCGGTGCCGGAGCTGTAGACGATCCCCGCGATGTCGGTGCGCCGACGGGGCACGTTCACGAACGCATGTCGGGCGGGTTGTTCCCATCGCTCCACGGCCACGCCAGCGGGCCCCGCGAGGGGTTCGCCGTCCGGCGCCTCGGTGACGAGGACGCGCAACCCCTGAAGTTCACTCAGGTCTAGCTTCCGCCAAGTGCTGTACTCGGTGACGAGCACGGCCGGGCGGCAGTGTCTCAGGAGCGCGACCTGTTCGGGCGCGGTGAGCTTGTAGTCGAGCGGCACGATGGTGGCGCCCGCCCAGAAGGCGCCGGTGGCCGTGACCAGCCACTTGGACTGGTTCGACATCAAGATGGAGACACAGAACGGAGGCTCCTCGTGACCGGGCGCGGCTGGAAAACCAGCGGGTGCGGACTCGGACAGGAGCGCAGTGACCCGCTGCGCGTCTGCACGGAGCTCACGGTAGGAGATCCGTTCCTTCTCGCGGTTTCGATCGATCTCGATGAGCGCCGTGGCGCTCTTGTACATGATGGTCGCGTCGCCAAGCGCCTCGCCGACGCTCGAGAGCCGTGAGAGGTCGATCATCGGCGCTTGTCGATGACGGCAGCGAGCGCAGCGAAGGTCACGACGCCCTGGAGCTCGTAATCCGGGATCTCGACGTCGAACTTGTCCTCGACGTCCGAGAGGAGATCGAGCGCCTTGAGGCTGTCGATGCCGAGCTTGGCGAAGAAGTCGTCTTCGGCGCGGAGCGTAGCGGCGTCGACCTTGAAGCGCTTGGCAGCGAGCTGTATCAGCGTCTGAACGGTTTCCACGGGACTACTCCTCTGGGCTCGGGTTTCAGCTCGGTAGATAGGGTCTGACGTCCGTGCTCTCGACGAAGCGCCTGAGGCCTTCGGTGACGGCGTCGTTCTGGAAGAGGCGCAGGAATATCGCCTTCTCGGCGGCGAGCTCCTCGGTCGGGAGCGGTTTCATGAACGCTTTACAGGCGACGCGCGCGTCCGGGTCGTACTTGGCCTGCTGCGCGGTGAGGGCCTTGGCGGCGCGAACGCCCTCCCCTTCAGGGACGACCTGGCTCACGAGCCCGACCTCTTGCGCCTTTTTGGCGTTGAAGGTTCGGCCCGTGATGAGGAGGTCGCGGACAACGGCGTTCCCGACGTCGCGGCGGAGTCGCGGGATGCCGCCGAATCCGGGGATGATGCCGAGGCGTAGCTCCGGGAATGCGAAGCGGGCGTTCTTCTCCGCGATGAGGATGTCGCAGGTGAGCGCGAGCTCGAAGCCACCGCCGAAACAGACGCGATGTACGACGCCGACCGTGGTGAGCGGCAACATGTCGATGCGGTCCATCACGGCGTGGATCCGGTCGAGCCAGGCGGCGAGTCGCTGGTGGTGCGAGTCGTCCTTGCCGCCCGCAATCGCGGCGTAGAGCTCGCGGAGGTTGGCGCCGGCGCAGAAGCCGGCGTCGAGGCCACTGCGGATGATGAGGCTATGGCCGACCGACGAGTCCACCCGATCGAGCGCCCCCTCGAGCGAATCGAGCATCGTGGTCCCGATCTCATTGCACGGAGGCGCGTGCAGGAGGAGCTCGTAGGTGCCGCCGTCGAGTGAGAGGGTCAAAGAGGGCGTGTGGTAGACGACCGGCGAGCCCGATTCGGCAGCGTGCGAGGGGTCAGCTTGCATACATCGTCTCGATGTCCGCCTTGAAGTGCGTCTCGATGGCCCGCCGCTTGAGCTTGGCGTTGGCGGTCAAGAGGCCGGCCTCCGGGGTGAGCGTCTCCTTCAAGAGCTTGAACTTCTTGAGCTTCTTGTAGTGAGGCAGCGCGACGTTCACGTGATCGACGGCGGCGCGTAGCTCGGCCTCGGTCACGGGTCCCGTGACCAGAACGGTCAGGTAGGCCCGGCCGTGGCCGATGACGACGGCGTGTTCGATGGTCGGGAGGGCGTCGCGCAGCTTCTCCTCGATTGGCTCCGGCGCGATCCAGTGGCCCGACTCGGGCTTCATCAGGTTCTTCACGCGTCCGACGATGCGGAGGTTGCCCTTGGCGTCGATCTCCGCTTGATCGCCTGAGAGGAACCAGCCGTCTTGGATGACCTCGGCCGTCGCTTCCGGCTTGCCCCAGTACCCCTTGAAGACGTGCGGGCCGCGCGTGAGCAGCTCGTCGCCGTCACCGAGCTTCATCTCGACGCCGGTAATGGCGTGGCCGACTTTGCCCGCCTCGATGCCACCAGGGATGTCCATGGTCACGATGGCCGTCGTCTCAGTGAGCCCGTAGACCTGATAGACCGGGATGCCGATGAGCTCGAACCAGTGTTGGGTCTCCGGCGATAGCGGCGCCGAGCCACAGACGAGGAAATCGAGCCGGGACCCGATGGTCTCTTTGATCTTCGGAAAGACGAACTTTTGCGCCGCGGCCAACGCGACGCGATCGAGCGCGCCGCCCTTCCCCGCTCGAATCGCGGCATCGGCGGCGAGGCCCTTCTCGTAGAGAGTGCGGCCGATACCACCGCGTTCGGCGAGCACTTTGCCCACGCCGGCCCGGATCCGCTCGAGCACGGCGGGGACGTTCAGGTAGTAGCTCGGGTTGGCCGCTTTGATCTCGTCGACGAGGCGCGTGAGGTCGGTCGAGATGAGGAGCCCATTGCCTCGACGGAGCTGGGTCCACAGCATGATGCGGGAACCGGCGAAGCAGAAGGGCAGGAAATGAAAGACGAAGTCCCGCTCCGGTCCCTTCACGATGCGACCGAGGGCGGCTTCGGTCGTAGGCAGCATGAAGTCGACGTTCACGCGAGAGAGTTCGACACCCTTCGGCACGCCGGTCGAGCCCGAGGTGTAGATGATGGTCACGGTCGCGTCGGGCAACAGCGACACGGGCGCCGCCGCCAATGGCTGGTGGCCGAAGACCTCGTCGTAGAGCGCATGTTTGCAGGCGTGAGCGGCCTCGCCTCGCCACGCGGCCTGAAGGCCTGAGAGCAGCGTCGCGTCGGCGACCGCCACGGCCGCCGGCGTGCAGTCGTCCACCATCACCGCGAGCTCGCTGGCCGCTTGCCGCGAGTAGAGGGGTACGACGATGGCCCCTTCGGCCATGATCGCGAGGTCGAGCGCCACCCACTTCGCGCTGTTCGGCCCGAGCAGGGCCACGCGATCGCCGGGCCGAATGCCGATGTGCACGAGCCAGGAGCGTGCCCGAGCGACCAAGTCGGCGAGCTGGCCATTGGTCACCGGCCGCGGCTGGAGCGGCGAACCCGGACCGCCGGTGGCGACGATCTCGGTGAGCGAGGCCTTCTGTGGCGCCCGGACCAGGTTATCGAGGATGGTGCTGACGAACGAACTCACGCGACGCCTCCGGGGTGAGCCCCGCTCATGATGGCCTCGACCGCAGGCGGGAGCGACGGCAGGTGAGCCCACGGCGAGCGCGGGAGCTCTTTGCGGGGGAACTCCGGATAGACGCGGCAGACCTCGTCCATGAAGTCGATGCCCATGTGGC
>JADMJS010000494.1 GCA_018780435.1 Myxococcales bacterium | reverse complement strand
CCGGCCAGGACGGCCCGGGCACGCGACGACGGCCGCATCGGCCCGACTTCTGGAGCGACAGACATGGCGAACTCCCTCGACACGTTCGGAACCCGAGACACGCTCAACGCCCTGGGCAAACAGTACCGCTTCTACTCCCTCGAGAAGCTGGCGGCCCGGTTCCCGAACGTGCGGAAGTTGCCGGTGTCGATGCGGATCCTGCTCGAGAACCTCCTCCGCCACGAGGACGGCGGCGACGTGGATTCGGGCGACATCGAGGCCATCGCCAACTGGGACCCCGCCCATCACCCCGAGCGCGAGATCGCGTTCCGCGTCGCCCGCGTGGTCCTCCAGGACTTCACCGGCGTGCCCGCCGTGGTCGACCTCGCGGCCATGCGCGACGCCGTCGTCGCCCTCGGCGGCGATCCGCAGCGCGTCAACCCGCTCGAGCCAGCGGACCTCGTCATCGATCACTCGGTGCAGGTCGACTTCTTTGGTGACAAGGACGCGCTCAAGAAGAACCAAGCGCTCGAGTTCGAACGGAACCTCGAACGTTATCAGCTCCTCCGCTGGGGCCAGGGCGCGTTCCGCGGCTTCCGGGTCGTCCCGCCGGCCATGGGCATCGTCCACCAAGTGAACCTCGAATACCTCGCGCCGGGCGTTCAAGCTCGCGACGAGGACGGCGGCGTCCTCTACCCCGACACGCTCGTCGGCACCGACTCGCACACGACCATGATCAACGCGCTCGGCGTCGTGGGTTGGGGCGTCGGCGGCATTGAGGCCGAGGCCTCGCTCCTCGGCCAGCCGATCGCGATGCTCATCCCGCAGGTCGTCGGCTTCCGCCTCGTCGGAAAGCTCCCCGAAGGCGCCACGGCCACCGACCTCGTGCTCCGCGTCGTCCAGATGCTTCGGAAGAAGGGCGTCGTCGACAAGTTCGTGGAGTTCTACGGCCCCGGCCTCGCCGGTCTGCCGCTGACCGACCGCGCCACGATCGCGAACATGGCCCCGGAATACGGCGCCACGATGGGCTTCTTCCCCGTCGACGCCGAGACCCTCGAGTACCTCCGCTTCTCCGGCCGCAGCGACGAGAACCTCGCCCTCACCGAGGCGTACTTCAAGGCGCAGGGGCTCTTCCAGACGGAAGCGACCGCCGAGCCGATGTTCAACGACACGCTCGAGCTCGACCTCAGCACCGTCGAGCCCGCCCTCGCCGGCCCGAAGCGCCCGCAGGACCGCGTCGCGCTCTCCGCCGCCAAGGCGAGCTTCCAGAGCGCGGCGCTCGACATGATCATCCAGGACGGTCGTGGAGCGCGTTCGGTCGACGGCACGCCCGACGCCCGGGCGCGTGAGGAGTTCGGAAGGCGCACGACCGTCGTCGACGGCGGCACGACCTACGAGCTCGGCCACGGCTCCGTCGTCATCGCCGCCATCACGAGCTGCACGAACACCTCGAACCCATCGGTCATCATGGCGGCGGGCCTCCTCGCCAAGAAGGCCGTGGCGCGAGGGCTCACCCGGAAGCCGTGGGTCAAGACCAGCCTCGCTCCCGGCTCGCGCGTCGTCGTGAGCTACCTCGAACGTGCCGGGCTGCTCGGCGCCCTCGAAGCCACCGGCTTCTACCTCGTGGGCTTCGGTTGCACGACCTGCATCGGCAACTCCGGGCCGCTCCCGGACGCCGTGCTGAAGGGCGTCACCGACGGCAACCTCGTGGCGACCGCCGTCCTCTCCGGCAACCGCAACTTCGAGGCGCGCATCAGCCCGAACGTGCGTGCCAACTATCTCGCGTCCCCGCCGCTGGTCGTCGCGTACGCGCTCGCCGGCCGCATGGATCTGGATCTCACCCGCGAGCCGCTCGGCGAAGACCCGAACGGCAAGCCCGTGTTCTTGAAGGACATCTGGCCGACCAACGCCGAGATCGCCGAGGCGGTCCGCACGGGTCTGGCGCGCGAGATGTTCACGCAGGAATACGCCACGGTGTTCGATGGCGACGCCATGTGGCAGGGCATCGTTGTGCCGCAAGGCGCCACCTTCGCGTGGGATCCGGAGTCCACCTACGTCCGCCGCCCGCCCTTCTTCGAGAACCTCCCGCGCACGGCGCGTCAGGCGGCCGACATCACGGGCGCACGTGTCCTCGCGAAGCTCGGGGACTCGGTCACGACCGACCACATCTCGCCGGCCGGCAACATCGCCAAGGACAGCCCCGCGGCGCGCTACCTCGCGGCCCACGGTGTCGAGCGCAAAGACTGGAACAGCTACGGCGCACGCCGCGGCAACCACGAAGTCATGATGCGCGGCACCTTCGCCAACGTGCAGCTCCGTAACCAGCTCGCCCCGGGCACCCAGGGCGGCGTCACGACCTTCCTCCCGACGGGCGAGGTCCAGTCGATCTTCGACGCGGCCATGCGCTACGCGGAGTCGAGCACGTCGCTCGTCATCCTGGCGGGCAAAGAATACGGCACGGGCAGCTCGCGCGACTGGGCCGCCAAGGGCACGGTGCTCCTCGGCGTCAAGGCGGTCCTCGTCGAGAGCTTCGAGCGTATCCACCGCTCGAATCTCGTCGGCATGGGCGTCCTCCCGCTCCAGTACATGCCGGGCGAGAGCGCCGCGACCTACGGCCTCGACGGCACCGAGACCTTCTCGTTCACGGGGCTCGAAGCGGGCATCGCGGCGGGCCAGACCGTGACGGTCACGGCCCAGAAGGGCGACGAGACCAAGACCTTCACGGTGCGCAGCCGCATCGACACGCCAAGCGAGGTCCAGTACTACCTGCACGGCGGCGTGCTTCAGTATGTGCTCCGTCGCCTCGGCGGGCTCATCTGAACTGGCTTTGGGGGCTCGCCCTCGGCGCGTGAGGAACGCGCCGATTGGCGGGCCCGGTGCCCAGCCCCGCCGCGGAGTGACGCCGCACTGGCCCAAACGGCCACTGCGGCGTCAGCCCCAGCGCTCGACTAGATTTCCGAGAAGCAGTACTCGCGCAGGTAGCGCATGCGGTCGTCCCAGCCGGCCTTGTGGAGGTGCCACATGGCGACGGAGATCGACGAGAGCAGCGAGTTGCCGTCCTGCGGAGTGAAGCAGAAGCCGAACACCTCGTTGCCCTTGCGGACCGCCAGCGTCGGCAGGCTCACCACGGTCTGGTTCAAGATACGACCATAGATGCCGTGGTCGCGGCCGAAGCTGAAGACCTGCGCCGCGCTCTTCTTGTCCGTCACAGAGACGCGGCGCTCGTCGCGCAGGCGTCGGATGACCTCGTCGACGTTCAGCGGCCGGTTCACTTTGATGGCGAAGTGGATGGCGTGCATGTACTGCGTGTTCAGCTTCATGGCGGAGCTGAAGAGATCGAGCTCGTGCCCGAGCGTGCGGAACAAGTACACCGCGTCGCGCGCGTGGTGGGTGCCGAAGTTCTCGTCATCGTGCTTGCCGACTTCGGGTCCCGGCACGAAGGAGCCCGACTGCGAGATGTCGGACGCGCGGCGCATGCAGACGAAGCGGGCGCTGTCGAGCATGCCCGGCCCGCCGTTGACGCCCGCGATGGTCTTCAGGAGCACCGCGATGTTGTGCGTGTTGCAGCTCACGACTTGGATGAAGCGGTCCTCGCCCCGGATCAGCACCGAGTCGTTGATGCCCCGCGCGTAAGGCTTACCGAAGCCGAGCTCGCTGCCCTGCGCCACGAAGACGCGGGAGCCGTCGTCGAACTGGCCGTAGATCTGGGTCTTGTTGTCGTTGCCGACCGGGGTGCAGTCGATGATGACCTTGGCCTG
>JADMJS010000420.1 GCA_018780435.1 Myxococcales bacterium | reverse complement strand
CGCGCTTGCGCCGTCGATGGTTCACTTTGCTCCTGGCCCTCGCGGCCCCTCTCGCCCCCAGCGCACGCGCCGACGAGCCCGAAAGTGCCGTCCGTGCCCTGGAGGAAGAACTCAACACGCTGAAAGAAGCCCAGGAGAAGGCTGACCTCGAGGTGCGCAAGCTTCGCGAACGCAGCGAGAAGCAAGCGCAGACGCTGGAGGCCCAGAACTCGGTCATCGCCGATCTGAGGAAGCGCCTTCAAGAAGCCGAGGCGCTCAAGACCCAGATCCAGGGCATTGAAGCGCGGCTCGCGGAGCTCGGTGACGGCGGCGGCAAGAAGTCGCAGAGCCCGGTCGACTTCGGGCTCCGCGCCGACGTGCGGATCCGACCCGAGATCTCCAGCAATCGCACCGACTTCGACGGCGGCGACGAGAACGACGACCGCGACGCCTTCTGGGGTCATCGCGTCCGACTCGGCATCGACCTTGGGGTCGAGGACTGGGTGCGCACGCGGATTCGTTTCCAAGACGCGCGCGTCTTCGGTCAGACCACCACGAGTGGCGACGGGATCGGTCTTCACGAGGGCTGGGCCGAAGTCAGCCCCCCATGGGCACAGGGCCTCACGATCCGCGCCGGTCGCACCGAGCTCGCCTACGGACGGGAACGCCTCGTCGGGACGGACGACTTCGGGCTGACGGGCCAGGCCTTCGACGGTGGCTTCATTCGCTACGAGTTCGCGCCCTATATCTCGGTCGACGCGTTCTACGCGAAGACGCGCGAGTCAGCGGGAGTCGAAGGCGACGGCGACTTCTTCGGAGTTTACGCCAGCACGAGCGGCATTCCCTTCACGACGCTCGACATCTACTACATGGGCCTGCTCGACGAACTCGACGTCCAGGAGCCCACCGCCAACGGGCAAGAGCGCCGGCTCGAGGAGCGCAACATCCACACCCTCGGCGCCCGGATCGAGCTACTCGCATCGGGCTTTCTGTTCGAAGGCGAGGCGATGTTCCAGCTCGGCTCCCGTACTGATCCGGTCGAGCCGACGCGCGAGCTCGACCACTTCGCGACGGCCTACCACGCCGAGGTCTCCTACCAGATCCCGGTCCTGACGTTGCCCGCGCTGGGCGCCTTCTTTACGTGGGCCAGCGGCGATCCCAACCCGAACGACGGCAACAGCATCGACTTCAATCCGCTCTTCCCGTCGCGTCAGGCCTACCTCGGCAAGATGAACCTGTTCAACCTGACGAACATCATGGACGTCGGCGGCTTCCTCGAGCTGACTCCGCCCCGCGGCTTCGGGGCGCACTTCGCGTTCCACTACTTCCGCCTCCCGAACACGAGCGGCCCGCTCCCAGGCGGGTTCGGCGCGGGCAAGACGCCCGATCCGACGTCACCCGACCTCGCTCGACAGGCCATCGGTAACAACGTCGGCTACGAGATCGACCTCGTACTGAGCTGGGCACCGAGCGACCTCATCTCGCTCGAAGGCGGTTATTCGGTGTTCCTGCCGAAGCAGGTCATTCAGTCGCTCGGCGGCGGCACCGATGCGGCCCATTGGGCTTACTTGCAGTTCCGGGTGCAGTACTAAGTCGCGTTCCGAGGAGGCCTTTCATGGAGCTCACCTTCGCCGCACGGACCGATGTGGGACGGGAACGCGAACGCAACGAGGACAACTTCCTCGTCGACCGCAAACTTCGCTTGTTCGTCGTATGTGACGGCATGGGCGGTCACGTTGCTGGCGCCGTGGCCAGCGCGACCGCCGTCAACGCCATCCACGAGGTCATCGCCAACGGCGCCAGCTTGCTTCAAGCCTACGACGACGACCCACGTTCCGAAGCCCGACGTCGCGACATCTTGTCGCTCCTTGAACACGCGGTCCAACGTGGGTCTTTCAAGGTCTACGAGCGTGCGACGGAGAACCCACACGAGCGCGGGATGGGCACCACGGCCACCGTCCTGCTCTTCGCCGGCGGCCGTGCCTTTATCGGTCATGTCGGCGATTCCCGCTGTTATCTCCTACGCGACGGCGCCATCCACCAGATGACCGAGGACCACAGCCTCCTCGCCGACATGTTGAAGTCGGGACGCATCAAGTCGGTCAAAGAGGTGGACCGCCGCTTCCGAAACGCCGTCACGCGCGCCGTCGGCATCCACCCAACGGTGGAGGTCGAGACCCTCGATCTCGCCATCATCCCGTCCGACCGCTTCCTCCTCTGCAGCGACGGGCTCACGGGTTACGCCGCCGCGCGGGTCCTGCGTCAGATCCTGTCCCTCGAAGCCGAAGAATCCGCGGCCTGCGACACGCTCATCCAGTTCGCCAACGATGCGGGCGGCAACGACAACATCACGGCCGTCCTCGCCACCGTGCGCAGCACAGGCCATAAGGACGACGACCGCATCCGGCAGCTCTTCGAGACCGTTCAATCGATCACGCTCTTCCGATACCTCTCCTTCGCGGAGCAGGCACGCGTGCTGAACGTCTGTTACGACGAGCAGTTCAAGACGGGCGACGTGGTGTTTCGTAAAGGCGAGAGCGGCGAGATCGCCTATGTGATCGTGAGTGGGCTCGTCGAGATCCAGGTCGACGGCGTCCACATTACCGAGCTCGGACCCGGGCGCCACTTCGGCGAGCTCGCGCTCATCGACCAAGGCGAGCGCTCGGCGGACGCCCTCATCTCCGAGGACACCTGGCTCCTGGCGATCCACCGCAGCGCCTTCCACGAGATACTGCGCCGCAACCCGCGCTTCGCGGTGAAGCTCCTCTGGAGCTTCGTGCGTTCGCTGACGAGTCGGCTCCGCGTCACGACGAGCGAGCTCACGGTGCTCAAGGCCATGTACCACGCCTCCACGGTCGAAGATGACCGCAACGCCTCTGAGTTCCTCATGCCGGAAGACCTCCAGGAGATGAACGCCTCGCCAGCGCCGCCGCCACTCCCGCCGACGCTCCCCTCGGGCGCGACCGACGTCCCGCGGCGCACCGTCACGGGGCACATGATCACGGCGGTTCCGGGTTCGGGCGCACGAGGACCGGGTTGACGTCGCGCCACTGCCGCCGTGCGCTGCTCTCCGTGGCCCTCACCTCCCTCGCGGGGTGCGCCGAACGATATCCGGACACGCCGAAGCTCCAAGAAGCGCGTTCGCTCGAAGCCGCGGGCGCTGAACGAACCAATGCCGGTCGTACCCGCACGGCGGCGCCGCCCGCCGAGCTCGCGAAGGCCCTGAAGGGCGGGCGAAAGGTCTTCGAGGACCAGTTCGACCGTGTCGAGTTTGGTCCTAAATGGAAGATCGAGACTCCCGACTGGCGCATCGACGCCGGCGAGGTCCACAACCGAAAAGCCGACAACGCGGGCGCCTGGCTCCTCGAGACGCTCCCGGACGGCGATGTCCGCATCGAGTACGACGCGCGCAGCATGCCCTTCGTGCAAGAGGTCAAAGGCAAGAAGCAGGAGACCTTCCCCGGCGACATGAAGTGTGAGGCCTGGAACACAGAGCCGACTCACCAGCGCGGCTACGCCTTCATCTTCGGTGGCTGGAACAACCGCGTGAACCGGATCGCGCGCATCGAGGAGCACGGCAATGGCCCCGGCGCCTGGGTTCAAGATGGCCCCCCACGGCCCGTTGAAGCCGGCCACGTCTATCGAATGAAGATCATTCGCGTCGGCAAGACGGTCGCGTTCTACGCTGACGACCAATATCTCGGGCACGCCACGGACGCCGACTTCATCGAAGGCCGCTACTTCGGCTTCAACAACTGGC
>JADMJS010000658.1 GCA_018780435.1 Myxococcales bacterium | reverse complement strand
CGTCGTCGTCGTAGACGATGCCCTTCCAGAGCGCCGAGAGCGCCACGATGCCTTCGGGCGGCACGACGTCGGCCTGGCGAAACTCGAGGAAGGGCCGCGCACGGACGTCCGGGAAGACCGTCGACATGTGGAGCTTCCAGTCTTCGGGACGCGCGTGGTGACCCGAGACCCGGCCGGCCATCAGGTCGCGGAAGGTGCCCTTACCAGCGAGGTCGACGTACTTGCCCTCGCGCTTGACGAAGTAGAGCGGCACGTCGAGCACCCAATTGACGTAGTCCTCGTAGCCGCAATCGGTGTCGAAGACGAAGCGAGGCATGCCGCTGCGATCGGGGTCGGTGTGGTGCCACACGTTGGCGCGGAAGGACTGAAAACCCGAGTCCTGGCCTTCGAACTGCCACGAGTTCGCGAAGAGCGCTGTGACGAGAGGCCCGACGCCGGTGCCCATCTTCATCTTCTTGGCGAAGTCCGCCTCCCCGGTGATGTCGAGGTTGGACTGCACGGTGCACGTGAGCCCCATCATCGCGAGGCCGAGCTTGCCCTTCAGCGGCATGTAGCGCCGCATCGTGCGGTAGCGCGGCTTGGGCATCCAGTTGACCTGGTCGATGCCTTGCTTCGGGTTGATGCCGAGCCACTGCACGTCGATGGGCATCGAATCACGGAGGGCGAATAGCTCCTCCTCGTGGTTCTTCAGCTCGGCTTCGACGTCGTTCAGCGAGGCGTGCGGAGCGCCGCTCATCTCGAACTGCCCGCCCGGCTCGAGCGTGATGCTCTGGTCGCGCCGACGGAGCGCGATGATGATGCCTTCGTCCTCGTAGGGCTCCCACCCGAAGTGGTCGCAGAAGAACTTCAGCACGGCCTCGATGCCGTACTTTCCGCTCCAGGGCAGGCTCAGCCCGGTCTTGCGGTCGACGAGGAGCTTCTCGTACTCGGCGCCGATGCGACGGTCTTCTTTCTTCCGCTCGCCGGCGGGGAAGAGGTCGAGGAGTTCGTTACGGTTCATGTGGGCCTCTCGCCGGCGATTTGGGAGGGAGCGCCGCAGGGCCGCCCGACGAAGGTCGAGGCAGCCAGCGGCACGTTGCGCATCCGAGATGCGTCAGGCGCTACGCAGGAGCGTGCGGAAGCGTTCCGCGACCGACGAGAGGGCGGCGGGGTCATTGCCGCCGGCCTGAGCGAGATCCGGACGGCCGCCGCCCTTGCCACCGATGAGTGGGGCGAGCTCTTTGACGAGCGTGCCGGCTTGGACGCGCCCAACGAGATCCGCCGTGACAGCGACCAGGATAGCGGCCTTGTCGTCGACCTTGCTCGTGAGCAGCACCACACCGGAGCCGAGGCGTTGGCGCCCCTTGTCGGCCATGTCGCGGAGGTCCGAGCCCCCGACGCCGTCGAGCGCGACGATGAGGGCCGGGATCGTCCCGAGCTGCTCGGGCGCGGCATCGGCGATGCCCTTGGCACGGTCGCGAGCCTCGAAGGCGCGGATCTTCCGATGAAGCTCCGCCACTTCGGCCGTGAGGCGATGGGCGCGCGGGACGAGCTCGGAGGCCGACGCGTCGAGCGCGCTGCCGAGGTCGTGGAGCGTGCGCTGGAGGCCCGCGACGTACTCGAGCGCGTCGAGCCCGGTCACGCCCTCCACGCGGCGGACACCCGCGGCGAGCGCCGAGTCGCTGACGATCTTGAAGAGCCCGATGTCGCCGGTCGCGCGCACGTGAGTGCCGCCGCAGAGCTCGACGCTGTCGCCGCCAATGGTGAGGACACGCACGGTCTCGCCGTACTTGTCGCCGAAGAACGCGATAGCGCCGCGGGCCACAGCCTCCTCCTTACCGAGGACCGCCGTGTCGGTCGCGACGTTCTTCACGATGCGCGAGTTCACCTGCCGTTCGATCGTCTGAATCTCGGCCGCCGTCAGTGGGCCGAAGTGGCTGAAGTCGAAGCGGAGTCGGTGTGGGCCGACGAGCGAGCCGCGCTGCTTGACGTGGTCGCCGAGCGTGCTGCGGAGCGCGTGGTGCAGGAGGTGCGTGGCGCTGTGGTTCTTGCGGGTGAGCGCGCGTTCGGCGCCCTGTACCTCGAGCAGCACCTCGTCGCCGACCGCGAGCGTGCCGGCGAGGTGCTCCCCGCGATGGACGACGAGGCCCTCGATGGGCCGCTGCGTATCGGTGACTTCGAAGATGGCGCCACCGGACTTGGTGATGGTGCCGATGTCGCCCACCTGACCGCCGGACTCCGCGTAGAAGGGCGAGAGCGCCGTCACGACGGCCTTGCCGTCCTCGAGGACCGCGACGACTTTCGACGTGGCCGACTCGGTCTCGTAGCCCACGAAGGTCGTGGTCCCGACCTGCTCGCGGAGCGCCGCCCAGTCGCTGGCGGAGTCGAGCTTGCCCTTCCAGGACGCGCGGCCCTTGGCCTTCTGCGCCGCCATGCTGCTGTGGAAGCCGTCAACGTCGACTTGGTAGCCACGCTCCTCACAGGCCTGCTCGGTCAGATCGAGGGGGAAGCCGTGTGTGTCGTAGAGTTCGAAGGCGATCTCACCGGGGAGCACTTTCGTGGAGGCGCACTCCTCGAAGGCGGCTTCGAGACGCCGAAGGCCGGTCGCGAGCGTGCGCCCAAAGCGCTCCTCCTCCTGGCGTACGACGCGCTGGATGACGTCGGCCTTCTCGACGAGCTCTGGATACGCCGCGCCCATGGTGCGTACGACCTCGGCGCAGACCTCGAATAGGAAGGGGCCTTCGAGGCCGAGCTTCTTTCCGAAGCGCATGGCGCGACGCATGACGCGGCGGATGACGTAGCCGCGGCCTTCGTTCTCCGGGTAGACGCCGTCCGCGATGAGGAAAGCGGCCGAGCGGCTGTGATCAGCGATGACGCGGAGGGCGACGTCCTGTTCGCTGGGGCTCTCCTGGTACTCGATCTTGGCGAGCTTCGCGGCCCGCTGAATGAGCGGCTGGAAGAGGTCCGAGTCGTAGTTCGACGTCTTGCCCTGGAGGATGGCGGTGATGCGCTCGAGACCCATGCCGGTGTCGATGCACGGGCGCGGGAGCGGGGTGAGCTCGCCGGACGCGCTGCGGTCGTACTGCATGAAGACGAGGTTCCATATCTCGAGGTAGCGGTCGCCGCCTTGCCCGAAGGGCACCTCGACGCCGCCCGAGAGCGCCTTGCCCTGGTCGATGTGGATCTCGGAGCAGGGACCGCAGGGGCCGGTGTCACCCATGGACCAGAAGTTTTCGGGATCATTCAGGATACGCTCTGGCGGAAGGCCCGATATCTCGGTCCAGATCGCGCGCGCCTCGTGGTCTTCCGGATGCACCGTGACGTACATGCGGTCGAGCGGGAGCTGGTAGATCTTCGAGATCAGCTCCCAGGCCGACTCGATGGCGCCGCGCTTGAAGTAGGCGCCGAACGCGAAGTTGCCGAGCATCTCGAAGAAGGTGTGGTGACGCGCCGTGCGGCCTACGTTCTCGAGATCGTTGTGTTTGCCGCTGACGCGGAGGCACTTCTGCGAGGTGGTGGCGGCGTCGTAGTCGACTTGGCTCTTGCCCGTGAAGACGTCCTTGAACTGGACCATACCGGCGTTCGTGAAGAGCAGCGTCGGGTCGCCGGGCGGGATGAGCGCCAGCGACGAGAGGCGGCGGTGCGCGCGCCCCGCGTAGAACTCGAGGAAGGTGGAACGAACGCGTTCGGAGGTCCAGGTCATGATCGCCTCGGCTGGGCCGCCATGGGGGCGGCGAGCCGCGCAAAATAGTCGTGGGCCCCCC
>JADMJS010000382.1 GCA_018780435.1 Myxococcales bacterium | reverse complement strand
GACCACGACCGCCACGCCCTTCAGCACCGTGAGCGCCGTCAACATGGCGTGGGTCATGGCGTTTTTGCGGCTCGCTGCCGGTGCTAACGCCGCAGCGCCGTGACTCACCGGGCTCGCGCCGCCTCGACCGCTTCGGTGTTCGGCGCGCGCTGAAGATAGGCCCGGGGGCGCGTCGAGCGGTGGGCGCGAGTGCTACGCCACGGCCTCTAGCCGCGTGACCCACCGGTGAAACACGGGGCAGGTGGCACGCAACGCCGGCAGACCCACCGATGCTGCGATGGCGGGCCCATGCAGCCTCTTGTTGTAGCTGGATGCGTTACCGCGGCACGCCGTTCTGCTCAGCGCTCGAGACCACCACCGCCACGCCCTTCAGCACGGTGAGCGCCGTCAACATGGCGTGGGTCATGGCGTTTTTGCGGCTCGCCGCCGGTGCTAACGCCGCAGCGCCGTGACGCACCGAGCTCGCGCCGCCTCGACCGCTTCGGTGTTCGGCGCGCGCTGCAGGTAGGCGAGCGCGTCGTCGTAATCGCCGAGCTCGGTCGTGGCGAGGCCCAGCAGCGTCCACATGCGGTCCGTTTGTCCGCGGCTGAGCTTGCTGATCGCCTTCACCTGATAGGCCATACGCGCCGCCTCGCGTGCGTCGCCCCGGCCGAGCGCCGCTTCGCCTTCGGAGAGTAGCTCGTCGGCGTGGTGGTTGTGGGACGGAGCGGGCCCGGGCGACGAGTCACCCCAGAGGACCTTCACGTTCTCCCAGACGAGCAGGACGCCAAGGAAGGCCCCAAAGCGCATACCCACATTCCAGGCGAGGAGGACAGCGACGAGGCCGAGGCCTGCGCCGACGCCGTGCACGACCTTGGTGTTGAGCGTTCGGTCCGGCGAGTAGCGCGTGAGCCCGACGCGGAGCAATTGCCCGCCGTCGAGCGGGAAGATGGGGAGGAGGTTGATGAGGCTCCACCAGATGTTGATGTAGATGGCGAGGGTGTAGCCCTCACCGAGCAGGGGGTTCTTGTAGAAGAAGAGTGGATCGGCGCTCTGCAGGGCTTGCGCGAGACCCCAGATGACCGCGCCAAAGGCCAGCCCTGCGAGTGGGCCGGCCACGATGACGGCGGCGTCCGCTTTGGTGTCCGGCGCCGGCTGGTGGAAGGTCAGGCCCCCAAGCGCCCAGAGTACGACGCGCGGCTCGAGCCGGTACTTGGCCGCCACGAGCGCGTGACCGAACTCGTGGACGAGCAGGCTCGCCGTGAGCACGATGAAGTAGATGATGGGGAGCATGACCGAGACCTGAATGGCCCCGAGGCCATAGAGCACCACGGGGAACAGGTACGAGAACGAGAGCGCGACCGGGATCCCCCGGATGACCATCAACTGAAACAACGTGAGACGCCTCCCGTGAGTGAAGGGCGAGGCCGGTCTGGACCGCGAGGGCCGCGACGCGCGCCAACGATCAAGATGCCGGACAATCCGAAATGGGGTTCACTGTACAGGGACACGGATCGTCGCCCGAGCCGCTGCAGTCGGGCGGATCGGCGTCGTCGGTGCTCTTCCCGTCGAGGTCGAAGTCGGAATCGGGACCGTTCGCCGGCAGGCCCACCGACAGCCCGAGGCTCACGTCGCACTCGGCGTCGATCGGGCAGCCATCCTGAGCCGGCGTCTGCACGCTCTCGCAGACGACCGTGAGCGCCACCGAATCGCCGAACGCCGGGAACACGCACACTCGTGGGCTGCTGAGGAAGGGTTCACCGGGCGGCCCGATGTCCGCTTGAACATTGAAGTTCACGACGTCCTCCCGCGTGAACGCGGACGTCGCGGCCGTGACAGCGGCCGCGCTGCCGTCGAGCGAGTTCACCATCAGGCTCACCGTCGCGCCCGTCTCTGGGCGCTCGAACCAGCCAAAGACCGAGGCGTCGCGGCTCACCCCATGGAGGCCCCACCGGCGTTGCCATGGATCCGGCGACGGTGCCGCCGTGCGCGTCTGGGTCTCGACGAGCAACATGAAGGCGCTGACCTCGCCGCCGTCATCTTTGCCCCGGTAACCGAGTACGGCGACGTCTCGGGAGAAGCTCAGGAGACCGGGCAAGGTGAGCTCCTCGAGGCCGTTCGCCAGCGAGCTGTCGACGGGGATGTTCAAGAAGAACCCGTCTTTGGTCTCGATGAGGTCACCGCCGTCCGCGAACCGAATCGACGGATCGGAGACGCCCGAAGGGACGCGGCCTGCGACATCCGAAAAGAGCCATGCGAAGCCTTCGTTCGGCCCGGAGGCGTCGTAGCCGACGACGCTGAGGATCTCGTCTTCGACCACGGTACGGAAGCGACCCTGGAGAGTGAAGCGCGAGGTCACGAGTCCTTGATCGAGGTCGAGCCACCCATAGATTCGGAAGTGGCGCACGGCGGCGCGGCCGGCCGGGTGGCGGGTCTCGGACAGGGTGTCTTTGGCCGTGAAACCGGCGCCGAAGGTGCGGCGCCTAACGAGGACGACGAGGTTGTGCGGTACGGCGGTACGGCTGTTTCGCGTGACCAAGTGGCCCACGGCGAGCTCGCGCCGTTCGTCGACGGTGAGCACCGCGTCGAGATCGACGCCATCGACCTTCACGAACTTCTCGAGGTAGAGGCTCCCCGAAGCGCCGAGCGTGAGGAGCCGCGACTTCGACTCGTTCACTTCCTGGTAGTCACCGGCGCCGAGCTTCAGCTCGAGCTGGCCTATCTCCGCTTGGGCGCTGGACACGGCGAGCATGCCGGCTTCGTAAGTCGTGTAGAGCGCGCCCCATTGGCCCGTCAATTGACCCGCTTGGAAGCTCGAATAACACCCGCCTGCGTCGCCCGCGCCGCTCACGAAGGGGCAGGGGTCGCACTCGTCACCGATGTCGTCGTCGTCGTAGTCGAGCTGGTTCGGGTTCCAGACGGTGCGGCAGTTGTCGCCGCCGTTCTCGTCACCGTCGTCGTCGTCGTCGCCACCCTCGTTGGTGTCCACGTCCGGCGCCGTGTCCGTCACCGCGTCGAGCGGCGCGGTCGTGTCTGGGCTCGGGCAAGGTTCGTCCTTGTAACAGCGTCCGTCGGTCTTGAACGAGAACCCACAACCCGACGCCAGGGCGAGGCCCACGAGCACGACTGCGATTGAACTCGGACGCATGTGCGCGAGCATATCCGATTCACTCGAGCGGCGCGAACGTCGCCGGGCGATAGGTGAAGCGCCACAGCTCGCCACTTCGTTCGACGATGAGATCGAAGGGCTGGCCGCGCCGTAGGGCCGACTCCATCGCGGACGCGCCCGCTCGGCACCCGAGGAGATCGTCGCACGCGATCCCGACCAGCTCGCGGAGGACGTCGCCCTCGCGGAGGTCCATGAGCGCGACGAGCGTGCCGGGCCGCGTTCGGCGAAGCTGAAGGCCGCGGCGCTGCGAGTTGCGGTAGAGCGGCGCGGCCTCGTCGAAGCCGCTGAGCCCGTCGTCGGCGGTGACGATCGCGACCTCGGCCGGCGACAGCTCGATGACCTGCGAGAGGCTCGGCCCACACCCCAGCCCGAGCGCCACGAGTACGGTGGCGACGACGGGAGCACGCCGGCGCGCCGGAACGCTGACCCTCAAGCGAGCGGCTCCGGGAGGGACGGCGAGGCGCCGAAGCGCTCGACGAAACGGCCGTGGAGACGCGCCAGAAGGGCCTCCGGGGCGTCTGTGAGCCGGTATCGGAGCGATAGGCCGCGGGTCGACCACGGGAGCTCACCGCAGAGCGCCGACGCGACGTCTCGACACGAGGGCCCGGCGCGATAAAGCACCATGGCGCTACGGCCGCTCGGGTAGCCGACGAGCCCGTCCGCCAGCTTCACCTGAATCATTCCCGGCGCGTCGGGAACCTCCTCCGGGGTCGCACTGGTAAGCGGTAACCAGTGGCTGAAGGCGTCGTCCGTCATGAGGAGGCTGGTCACTGCTTCACGTGGTTGTTGTGACCGACGGGCGCGTCGGGTACAAGACCGACGCGGCAACGGTGCCACGGGACCATTGGGTCCGGGCCCGTCAGCCGGGGCTGGCTGTCCGCAGGCGAACAGCGAGCCCGAAGCCAAGAATCGTCCGGGAGACACGCGAGGAAGCACATGGCGTACGTCGTGACCGAACCCTGTATCAACTGCAAGTTTACCGACTGCGTGGACGTGTGCCCCGTGGACTGCTTCTACGAGGGCAAGAACATCCTCCTCATCCACCCGGAGGAGTGCATCGACTGCGGCGCCTGCGAGCCCGAGTGCCCGGTCGACGCCATCTTCGAAGAGGACGAAGTCCCGGCCAAGTGGAAGCACTTCGTCGAGATCAACGCCCAACACGCCTCGAAGTGGCCGAACATCTCCGCGAAAAAGGCCCAGCTCCCGACCGCCGAGGAGTTCCGCGACAAGGACGGCAAGTTCGCCCTTCTCGAGCTCGTCCCCGGCAAGTAGATCGGGTCTGCGGCGACGAGGGTCCAGTGCCCTCGTCGCCCGGAACGTTCAGCCGAGCCAGCCGCGCACGCGCGCTGCGACCTGCGCTGGCGTGAAGCCGAACTCGGACGCGAGTCGTTCGGCCGGCGCGCTTGCGCCGAATCGATCGATCCCCACGACCAGCCCATCTTCACCGACCCAGCGCTCCCACCCGAGCGAACGACCGGCTTCGATCGCGACCCGCGGGCCGCGACCGATGACGCTCTTCCGGTAGTCCGGTGTCTGCGCCGCGAAGGCCTCCCAGCAGGGCAGGCTGACCACGCGGGTGCCGGGCCCAAGCAGGTCGGCCGTCGCCATCGCGAGCGCGACTTCGGAGCCGGTGGCGATGAGCGTGACCGTTGGCGCGGCGCCTTCTTCGCGCCGGAGCACGTAGCCGCCGCGGAGGACGCCATCGTTCGAGGCGTCGACCGCTGGCACGTTCTGACGAGTCAGCAGTAGCGCGGTTGGACCGGTCTTGCGTTCGAGGGCGAGCTGCCACGCGGCGATGGTCTCGTTGGCGTCGGCGGGGCGGACGACCCACAGGTTCGGGATGAGGCGCAGGCTCATCGCGTGCTCGACCGGCTGGTGCGTCGGGCCGTCTTCGCCCAGGAAGACCGAGTCGTGCGTGAGCACGTAGACGACCGGCTGGTGCATGATGGCGGAGAGGCGCATCGCGCCGCGCATGTAGTCCGAGAACACGAGGAAAGTGCCGCCGTAAGGACGGAAGCCGCCGTGGAGCGACAGGCCGTTCATCACCGCCGCCATCGCGTGTTCGCGGACGCCGTAGCGCAGGTTCCGGGCGCGGGCTCCGAAGGCGCCGCGGGCGACGTCCTCGTAAGCGTCGAGATCGGTGTTGTTCGAGCCGGCGAGGTCGGCGCTGCCCCCGAGGAGCTGCGGGAGCTTGTCTGCGAGCGCGTTCAGGACCTGGCCACTGGCCTTGCGGGTCGCGACGCCTTTGCCGACGGCCGTGCGCGGGAGCGCTTCGAAGAGCGCGGCGGGGATCTCGGTGTCGAGCTGGCGCGAGAGCGCGTTCCGAACGCCCTCGGGTGCCGCCATCACGCGCGACTCCCAGTCACGCCGCGCCGCCGCCCCACGCGCCGCGGCCGCCTCGAGGTAGGCGCGCGCGTCCGGATGCACGGTGAAGGTCTCGCTCTCCGGCATGCCGATGGCGCGTTTGGTCGCGGCGACTTCGGCGGAGCCGAGGCGGGAGCCGTGGGCGTCCGACGTGTCTTGTTTAGCCGGCGAGCCGTGACCGATGTGGGTCTTGCAGGAGATGAGGGTCGGCTCTTGGCCACCCGCGGCACCCGCGGCCCGAGCTCGCTGCAGCGCGCCGAAGACGGCGCCCGCGTCGTGACCGTCGACCGTCTCGGTGCGCCAGCCGAGGGCCCGGAAACGCGCCGGCACGTCTTCGGTGAACGCGATGGCTGTCGTGCCGTCGATGGTGATGCCGTTGTCGTCGTAGAGCACCACGAGCTTGCCGAGGCCCAGGTGGCCGGCCAGCGACGCCGCTTCGTTGGCGACGCCTTCCATGAGGCAGCCGTCACCTGCGATCGCGTAGGTGAAGTGGTCGATGAGCGTCGTGTCGCCGTCGTTCACACGGCCCGCCATCAGGCGCTCGGCGAGCGCCATGCCGACCGCGTTGGCGAAACCCTGGCCGAGCGGGCCCGTGGTCGTCTCGATGCCGCCGGCTTCACCGAACTCCGGGTGGCCCGCCGTGCGCGCGCCCCACTGCCGGAAGCGCTTCAGCTCGTCCATCGTGAGCTCGGTCGAGCCAGCGAGGTGGAGGAGGCTATAGAGGAGCATGGAGCCGTGCCCGGCCGAGAGCACGAAGCGGTCGCGGTCGGGCCAGTTCGGCGCAGCGGGGTCGAACTTCAGCACCTCGCCCCAGAGGACGGCGGCCGCCGTCGACATGCCCATCGGCATCCCCGGGTGGCCGCACGTCGCCGCCTCCACGGCGTCCATCGTGAGCACCTTGATCGTGTTCGCCGTATTCAGAACCACGTTCGCGTCCATCTCACCCTCCCGCCCACTTCGGGGCTAGCCGGGCGCTATGTACACGGGGAGGCGTGCGTTCACAACGCTCGCCTGGACGGGTGGGGCAAGACGCCCTAACGCGCTCAGCGCGAGCCTCTGCCGAGCGCGACGCGAAGGCTCGTGAAGCGGCCGGTGGTCGCATCGCGGTGCAGCGCGTGGACGAAGCCGTCGTCGCGGACAGCGAGGGCCGTCCACGCGCCGCCGGTGTCGAGGTCGAGCGGACGGGCGGAGGTGCAGTCCTCGTCCGTACACCGTGACAGCGTCAGCTTCCCCGCGTCGGCGTCCGCGTAGGCGAGGATGGGCCGGCCGTCTTCGCCCACGGCGAGCGACGGATGGCGGCCGGCGTCCCCGCCGTCGAGCGGCGTGGACGCGACCTCGGTGCAGGCGAGATCGAGGCACCGCGCCACCGTGACGCCGTCCGGCGACGGCCACGCAACGCGGGGCAGCCCGTCGGCGCCGATGGCCAGGGCGGGATAGCGGCCTGCGCCGGACTGCCGGATGTCGCCGAGTGACGTGGTCGAGGTCTGCTCGCACGCCTCGGTCTGGCAGTGGACGAGGACCACGTCATTGGTGCTGCGGGCCACGGCGATGACGGGTTGCCCGTCGAGGCCGAGCGTGAGCGCCGGCAAGGAGAGGCCGGAGCCCGTCAGCAGCGTGCGGGTGGAGCAGGCCCCTGCCGTACATCGCGAGTACTTCAGCGCACTTGCGCTGGAGTCCACGTGGGCGACGCCGACGTCGCCATCGCCGTAGAGGGTGAGCGAGAGCCCGGTCGCGCCGCCCGCGCTGACGGCCTGGAGTTCCCGCGTGCCGCAGCTCGCGTCCCCGCAGCGGGTGAGCTGCACCCAGCCGGCGCCATTCACGCTGGCCACCAACGGATAGCCCGCGGCGCCCGCGAGCAGCGCGACGGCGTCGGAGGGGGATGCGCCGATGACCGTGTGGGCCGACTCGGCGCACGCGTGGTCGAGGCAGCGGCCCACCAGCACCGACCCGGCGCTCGTGTAGACGGCCACGAGCAGCCCGTCGTCCAGCGCGACCGCCCCGGGTCGGGCGCCCGAGGCCAACCCCGAGAAGTCATGGCGCGCGTAGTTTGGACGACCGCCCGTGCGAAGACGAGCGACGGCGTCGCAGCGCGCCGTCCCGTCGGCGTTCATCGCGGTAATGGCGCCGTCCCCGCAGTCGGTGGCCGACAGGCCGCGGTCGTCCTGCTCGCACGTGATGTTGCCCAGGGCGTCGATGGCGCGGATGCTGGCGCCCGCCGGGCAGGCGGCCGAGACGCGTGCCTGAACGGCCGAGAAGTCCACGGCGAAGAGCGTCCCGATGAGCTGGAGGCCGGCGCCCGGGTCGTAAGTGGTGTGGGCGTCGGCGGCGCAGGTCGGCGTGCCGTCGTCGCCGATTCCGCGGAGGAGCTGGCCGGGAGCACAAGCCCCGAGGAGGCGCGCTTGAACCCGCTCGAAGTCGACGCCGAGCGTGACGGCGCTCGTGCCGCTGCCCGTGAGCCCAACGCCCGCCGCGACGGATGCCACGGACGCCGGCAAGGGCGAGCAGACGAGCGTCCCGTCGGCGTCGATGCGCGACGCGGCCGTCCCCGCGGCACACTGGCCGGTCACGCGCGCTTGCAGCGCCGTCAGGTCGGCACTCACGGTCATGCCATCGACGACGAGGCCCTGGCCCGCGACTACGGCGCTGTCGGCGTCGCCGTCGAGGAGGTCGGCGGGGACACCGATGAGGTCGGTCCACGCCGTCGAGTGGTCTCTCGCGGCGAAGTCGTCCGGAGACCACCCCTGCAGGGTCTCGGCGTCCATCGCCTCGTCGCACGTGGTCGCGTGGGCGGCGTAGGGCGCCGTGGCGAGGGCGAGCCGGTTCATGTCGAAGTCGCCGTCGACCGCGATCGCGAGCCAGAGGGTGGGTTCGTCGCGGAAGAGCCCGTCCGGAAAGGGCTTCTGCTCGCCGAGATAGACCGAGAAGGCACCGTCGTCGAAGTCGACCGTGCGGCTCTCTGTCCAGACCGGCTCGCCGCCCTCTTCAGTCGTGTGGAGCGCGAAGGTGACGCCGACGGCTCGGTCGAGCGGCACCTCGTCCGCTTCTTCGAGGTAGCCATGGACGGGGATACGCGGAGTCGCGGCAAGCGCAGGCGTGGCGATGCCGGTCGCGAGCGCAGCGGCACGGAGCAGGCGGGAGAGGTTCATTGGGCGTCCTCGCGGGGCAAAAGGGTGAACGAAGGGCCCACCGCGTGCCCGATGCGGCCGACATGGCGAGGGCTGCTGACGGCGCCGACGATGGCCTCGGGGCCGACGGAGACGCGGCCGCGATAACGGGGCGACGCGACCGGGGAGCCGAACTTCCGCCGCGGCGGCGCCTGTGCGGTCGGGAGCTCGGGGCCGGGGCCTTCGGTGTCGGGCGACGCCGCAACGTCGGCGTCGGCCACGTGGGCGCCGGCGTCCTCGGCGTCGCCTTGGGGTGACGTCGACGGTTCCGGATCCGAGGTGGAGCAGGACGTCGTCAGGCCGAAGGCCAGGGTGAGCGTGAGGAGTCGATGCATGTGGAGCGGCTTCAGCAAGAGCGGTGCCACGGCTGGGATGTAGTCGTAGTGGGCATTCTGGCTTCGTTGGTTCGTCGTGTCCGGACGCTCTGTCCGGACGGTGGTGCCTCGACGACGCCGTAGAATTCTCCGTGCTTTTTCGTTACGGTGCATCTCACTGACTCGAGGAGAGCTTCTGCGCACAGCCGACCCGTCGAAGCCGTGGCCCGTGGCAACGCGTCTGCTGCTCGCGCGGCTCTGCGGACTGGTGGTCCTCGGCGGGATTGGGTGTTCGGAGCCGGTGGACGCCGACCACCCCGAGCTGCCTCCCGCGGTCGAGACGCCATCGGCGATTGACGCCATGGACGATCTTTCGGTGATGGAGGTCACGCGCCCAGCGCCCGACGTGCCCGTCGAGGCCGACGCATTCCCCGCGCTTCCCGACGAAGACGCCGCCACCCGAATCGACGTCGAGCCGCCCGACAGCGGGACCTTCGATGTCGATTCGGACGCCTATGTCGACGCGCCGGACGCGGGTGGACCCATCACCGCCGATTCGGCCTCCGCCGCCGATTCCGACGCCCTCGACGAACCCGACACCGTCGACGAGCCCGACGCCGTCGACGAACCCGACGCCGGACCATCGGCCACCGACGCCGCCCCCGCCGGCTGCACCACGGCCGGCGACTGCCCCGACGACGGCGACGCGTGTACCGTGGCCACGTGCGGTGCCGACGGCGCCTGCACTCACGCGGTGTTGACCTGTCCGACCGAGCCCGCGCCCGGCGATGGCTGCCGGGTCTACGCCTGCGATGCCGATCAGGGCTGCACGTCGGCCACTGTCCCAGACTGCGTGCCCTGCGACGCCGGCCTCTACGCCACGGATGCGCTCGCGGACGCTCTCTGCGCTGGTGTCGATGCGTGTCGCGTCGGCACCTGCGACGACACGCTCGGCCGCTGCGTCTTCACGGCCAAACACTGCGATGACCAGGACGACTGCACCCTGGACGGCTGCGCCCCGCCGCTCGGCTGCCAGCACACGCCGATCGTCGGCTGTGGCGCGCCGCCGCCCTGCAGCGGCGACGCCGACTGCGACGACGACAGCGTGTGCTCCATCGACGTGTGCTCACCGGACGGGACTTGCGCTCATACGGCGGTGAGCTGCGACGACGGCGACGCCTGCTCGGTCGACGTCTGCGCGCCCTCGTGGGGTTGCCTCTACGGCCCCATCGCCTGCGACGACGACGACGCGTGTACGACGGATTCCTGCGACGCCACCGAGGGATGCGCGTTCGAGGCCATCTCGTGCGACGACGGCGACGTCTGTACCCTGAACGGATGCGACTCGAGTGCCGGTTGCACGGCGTCGACGCTCTCCTGCGACGACGATGACGCGTGCACGGTGGACTCGTGCGACGCGGCCACCGGCTGTCACCACGAGCCCGTCCTTTGTGACGATGGTGATCTCTGCACCGAGGACCTCTGTGAGCCCGCGTCCGGGTGCGACGTGATCTCGACCTTCTGCGATGACGGCGAGGTCTGCACGACGGACGCGTGTAGTCCCGCCTCGGGCGAGTGCGTCTACGCCGAGATCAGTTGCGACGACGAAGACGCTTGCACGGACGACCGGTGCCAGCCCGGCAAGGGGTGCGTGAGTGAGGCGGTGATCTGCGACCCCTGCTCGAGCGAGAAGCCACCGCCGGGCATCTACTGCGGGCCCGGGCCCATGCCTTTCTGCTCGGCCACACCCGACTGCTACGTGTCGAGCTGCAGTACCACCGCTGGGTGTTCGTTCGTGAACAAGTGCCTCGGGTGTACCTCGGACGCTCAGTGCGCCGACGCCAACGCCTGCACCCTCGACCAATGCCTCCCTTGTGGCCCCGGCGGGGGCCTAGCAGCGGCCTGCTCCACGACGCCCAAAGTCTGTAGCGACAGCAGCCCCTGCACCCTCGACCAGTGCAACCCATCGACCGGCGCCTGCACCTTCCCGCCGCGCGACTGCAGCGACGCCGACCCCTGCACCTTCGACTCGTGCGACCCGGCCGCGGGCGGCTGCCAGCACCTCCCCGGCGCTTGCGACGGGTGAATCACCTGAGTGCCCTCACGTCGGCGGCACCACCGTCCGCGAACGGAAGGCGCCGAGGCCACGATGGACGTGGAGGAATGCCGCTGGTAAAATGCCATCATGGTAAAAACGCAAGTCCAAATCCCCGACTTCCTCTACTCAGAGGCAAAACGCTTGGCCGAGGAGAATGAGATGAGCTTCGCTGAGGTCGTCCGCCGCGGACTCGAACTCATTGTGGGTTTCTATCCACCCGGTCGTACGGCACCGACGGAATGGACTCTGCCGCCGGCGACCGACCTCGGTGCCCCGCTCGCGCCGGAAGAGCAGTGGACCGAGCTCTGCCACGAATGAGCCTCCTCAGCGTCGACACCAACATCCTCGTTCACGCATCGAATTCCGCCTCCCCGCAACATGAGCAGGCACGCGCCTACGTGGCCGAGCTTGCGAGACGTCGAGACGTGGTCATCTGCGAACTGATGCTCGTGGAGCTCTACCTGAAGCTCCGGAGCGAGCGGATCTTTCCGAAGCCGCTTACCGCAGAGCAGGCCTCGACGGTGTGCACTGCCTACCGCAATAATCGTGCTTGGCGACTCGTGGATGCCGCGCCGGTCATGGATGAGGTGTGGCGGTTTGCAGCGACGCCTGGCTTTGCCTTCAGGCGAATCGTCGACGTCCGCCTCGGTCTCACGCTGCGACACGCGGGGGTCACGGACTTCGCAACGGCGAACGTTCGTGACTTCCGGGACCTCGGCTTCGTTCGAGTATTTGACCCGCTCGTTCAGGCGTAGTGGTGGCGACGTCGGCCGAGAGGCCGAACACGAACCGTGAGGGCGGCGCCGATCACCGCGTCAGTCGGCGAGCGATCCCCAGGCGGTCTCGGCCCCGAGCGTCAGCGCCGCCGGCGTGGCGGTCAGCGGGCCCAAGGCGCTCCATCGATAGGTGCCGTCCCAGCTCGCGGTGAGGAGCCCGCGGACGCCAAAACGTACGGTCGCGACGCGTTGGTCATGGGGTCGCAGCTCAGCGCGAACCTGGCCAGAGCTCGCCTCGGCGACCACAACGCGACCGTCCATCATCCCGACCGCGAGCCAACGGCCGGAGAGGTCGAAGGCGGTGTCGGTCGCGACACCGCGTGGGGGCGTGACCTCGGCCTGAATTGCGCCGTCGAGCGACGCGACGCGGACCGAGCTGCCGAAGGACAGCGCGAGTCGCTGCCCTGCCGCGTCGATGGCGAGCCCTTGCGCCCCCGTGGCCGTGAACGCTGGCGGGCTGTCGAGCCGCCGTTGTCCGGTGACGAGCCGATGGACGTGGCCGTCGAGAGTCAAGGCGGCGCCGTGGGTGCCGGTCGGGTTGGTGGTCAGATCGGTGAAGGTGTACTCGGGCCCGGAGACGGTCAGCGTGTCAACGCCGGGCGCCGAGAACCAGAGGCCGCTGGCGTAGGTGACCGCCACGATCCCGCCATCGTCGAAGAAGACCGCACGCCGCGCGTTCATCGCCCGGGGTTCGAACACGGTCTCGCCACTCGGCACCGCGATGACGTCCAGAGTCGCCTCGCTCGCGTTGGCCACGACCAGCCGGTCGCCGGCCGGGTGCCATTCGGCGCGTTTGGTGACCCCGTCGCCGCTGACCTGCGAGACGACGACGCGGCCGGTGTCCACTTCCGTCACGATGACCCGACCGTCGCTGCGGGCCGCGGCGACGTAGCGGCCATCGGGCGAGGGGCTCGCGGCAGCGAGGCCCGGACCCGACGGCCCCCTGGGCGGCACCATCGCAGCGGGGAGCCCTATATGGGAGAGCGCGCCCGAGGTCACGATGTCCACGCTGGCGCCGCCTATACGCAGCGAGACCGGCTCGCCCGGGAGACGCATCAGGGTCGCGCCGGTCTCGAGGTTCAAGACGAGCGCGCCGCCGCGGTCTCCTGCCGCGATGAGCCAGCCGCCCGCGAAGGCGAGGTGGGCGACCGAGCCGAGGGGCGTGAGGGTGGACCATCGCACGAGGCCGGTGTCGAGCGCCACGCGACGAACGGTGCCGCTCGTGTCGCTGACGACGAGCTCGCTGGCCCCGGGGAGAATCCGGACTGCACGCGGCGGGGCAGGGCCCGCGGGAAGGTTGGGTCCGGCTCGAAGCGCGCCAAACGGCGAGCCGATCTCGATGGTCCCGTCGTCGCAGAACGCCATCAGCGACTCGTCGTCGGGCGACATGGCGAAGGTCCAGGCTCGCGACCGCCCCGGGCAGATCGGGTGTTCGCGCACGCGGCCGTCACGTGGGGACCAGGCCAGCACGGACTCACCAATCGGGGCGATGAGAAGGTGGTCGGCGTCGATCCATGGCTCCGTCGGCCTCAGGCGCGCCGGCACCGGCGTCTCCGCCCCGGTGCTGAGGGCGATGAGCGCGGCGTCGCCCCCTGGGCTGGCCACGGCGACAGCCCCAAGGCCCTCGAGGACGACCGCACGGCTCGCGTCGCGCGCCACCGTCCACTCGGGGGCGTCGTGGCCGGGCCGCCAGAGCGAGACGTCGGGACCGAGACAGAGGACACCTCCGGGACCTCGCGCCGCGCCGCCCACCGGGACCGACACCGGGAACAGGCAGCCCTCCGGAAGTGGCCAGGTGAGGCTCCGCGATGGTCTCGCGACGGCGTCGACGAGCATCGCAACACCCCGAGCGCGCACGCTGTCGCCGACCGTGAAGGCCCGCGCCACGAGCTGGTCTGCCGTCGGCCAGTCCATGTCGTCGAGGGCGCGGCCGGCTTGAACGACCAACGCGTCGTGGAGTGCGGCGTCGGCGCGTTCGAGGGCGCCGCGTGTCTCGGCCGCCGCGAGCGTGGCGAGGTCGCGTTCTCGCGCGACCTGAAACCAAGAGAGGGCGCCACCGACGATGAGCAGCAGCAGCGACGCGGCGCCCACGATGAGCGGCACGCGAAAACGTCGCACGAAGCGTCCGAGCTGGTCGGTCGGTCGGTAGTGATACGCGCCGACCCGTCGGCCATCGAGCCAGGCTTCGATGTCGGCGGCGAGCTCGCCGGCGGTCGGGTACCGGCCTTCAGGGTCTTCCGCAAGCGTTTTGCGGATGATGGCGTCGAGCTCGACGGGCACCGCCGAGTCGCGCGAGGTGGCGCCGCCCGGCAGGGCCCCATACAGGAGCTCGTGGAGCGACACCCCGAGGCTCCAGACGTCGGAGCGCGGATCGGCCGGCGCGAGCGCGCGCTGTTCCGGGCTCATGTAGGCGGGTGTCCCGACGGCCGAGCCGAGCTGCGTGTGGGCCGCGTGCGCCGCCGGGACGACGCGCTCCCAGCCGCCGTCGACGGTGCCGACCGGGCGAGCGAGACCCCAGTCGACGACCTGCGTCTCACCGAACTCCCCGATCATCACGTTGTCGGGCTTGAGATCGCGGTGGACGATGCCCCGGCTGTGAGCGAACGCGACGGCCTCGCACACCTGATGGAAGTGCCGCACCAGCCGCAGCCGTGCTTCAGGCGGCTGCCCCGCGGCGGCCGCCGACAGTGAGCGCCCGCGGATGAGGCGCATGGTGTAGTAGGGGTGCCCGTCTCGGACGCCTGCGTCGTAAATAGGAACGATCCCGGGATGTTCGAGCTGCGCGGTGATCCACGCTTCTTGCCCGAGCCGGGAGGCCAGCCGTGGTGTGACGTCCGCACCCGGAGCGTCGCCCACCGCCTCCTTGAGCGCGACGTCGCGCCTCAGACGCTGGTCCATCACGGCCGTGACCCGGCCCATGCCTCCTCGCCCGAGCAGGTGACCGCCCGCATATCGCGCCTTCTCATCGACCTCGAAGGGATGGGCGGCGGGGAGAACGGGGGCGCCATCACGTGGGGGGCCCGGCCGCGAGGCCAGCTCGCCCGGTGTCGACCACGTGGGGCCGACCGAGCCGTCCCGCTCGTCGCGCTCAGCGGCCATCGCGGCGGCTCGGGTGCGCACGTGGCCGCCGCCCGGCGTCAGACCTCATCGACCAGCTCGTCGCGCGGGTGCAGCAGCAGCTCGACGTGGCCGGTCCCGGTCGTTCGGACAAGATCGGGCCGCACGCCCGCGTCCCGCAGCGCCGCCCGGAGCCGCATGATCGCGGTGTCGAGCCGCGTCCGGAGCCGTTCGGCCGGCGCGCCGGGCCAGAGCTCGGCGGCGAGCACCTCCCACCGCACTGGCCCTCCCAAAAGCCCGAGTTCACTGATGATCCGGGCGCCGACGCCATCGAGCGTGAGGACGGTCTGGTCGCGCTCTTGAAGATGCACCGTGTCGAATCGCGCGACGATTCGGAGGGGCCGCAGCCCCGACGTGCTCCCGAGCGTGACCTTCTCTTCGGCCTGCTGCACCGGGATGGCGACGGCGGTGATGACGAGACCTGGGAGCGTGATGACGTCGCCGACCGACCAGAGGCGGTCGGGCTCGTCGCCGACGCGGACGCGCCAGCTCGCGCCGCTGCTCCAGATGAGCGCGTCAGCCCCGGGGACATAATGCGGGAGGAGGGTCGGGCGCGGCGTCAGGGTGAAGGAGTTGACGCCCGCCAGGACCCGGCGCCCGAGGCCCGGAGCGTCGATGCCGAGGACTTCTGCGGGGAGCCGCACCGCGACGACGGTCAAGGAGAGCCCGCGCGCCAAGGTGACGATCAGACCCCGCGAGAGCTCGAGCTCCGCCACGTCGTCTCGCCCGACGCCGAGGCGTCCACGGAGCGCCAGGAGCTTCAAGGCGCCGTCGCGATGGCTGACCATCGCGTGGGCCTCCGAGATTCGGGGATCGTCGAGCGGCAGCGCGGCCGACCAGAGCCGGCCGATCAGGTCGCCATGGCCGAGCTCGACGAGGCCGCCGTCCGGCGTTCGGAGCTGAGCGAAAGCGCGCACCGCGCCAGTATCGCGACGTGGGGCAGCGCTGTCACGTTCCGCGCGTCGTCATCAGAGCGAGAGGATGGTGCTGTTCCCTGTTTGCGGCTCGACCACCATGAAGGCGTACGTGGAGTGGCCGACGATCCAGTGGCCGGTCGTCGGGTGGATCCAGAAGCCGTGGTCGTTCAGACCGATGGTGCCGGCGGGGCCCTGAAAGCAGTCCACTGCGAGCGTGTTGTCGGCGATGGAAAGGCACTGCGCGAAGCGGACCCGGTTGCCGGTGATGGGATCGACCGCCACGACGTTGTCCGACCCCGTCGTGATGAGGCGCGAGAGGGCCGGGTCCCAGGTCGAGAAGCGGCCGCCGATGCCGCCGGCGTTGATGGGGCCTGCGCCGTAGACACCTTCGGCTGTGTTCGCGCTCGAGAGCCGCTTTCGGAAGCCACTCGCCGGGTCGATCTCGAAGAGCTGGAGGCCACTGACGCCCATCAGCTTCCCGTTCACGAAGCTGAGCGCCTCATAAGACGCCTGATCGGTCGGGTAGCCCGCGCCGACCGGCGACGTCGCGAAGGTGTTCCCCGCCGAGGCGCCCGAGTGCGTGATCCACGTGCAGGACTGGCCGTCGGTCCCGAGCCGCATGACGCCGACCCCCGACTTCGGGCTACCGTTCGGCTGGTTCGCCACGTAGAGGCCGCCGTCGGGCCCGACCGTGAACGCGCGCGGCCAGAGCTGGGCCACTTTGGTCGACGTGGACGAGGTCGCGCCGTTGCTACACTGCGCGTAGCCCGCCACGTTCCAGCTCCACACCAAGGTGCGGGCGCCCGTCGCCGGGTCAAGCTTTAGGATCCGGATCCCGCCCGGCTTGGCGAAGGTCTCATAATTGAATGTGTACCAGGCGCCGTCCGTCGGGTGGGCTTCCACGTCGACGACTTCGAGGAAGTCTGGACCCGAGCCGACGTCCGCGTAACCGAGCTGCGGATCGACCGTCTTGCCGCTGACGATGCGGCGGTCACCCGTGTCGACGTCGACCGCCATCACGAGGCCCGCCGACGTATAAACCTCGTCGTGCCAGCCGATCCCGGCGATCAGCTCATTGGACGCCACGTTCACGAAACCACCGCCGATGTAGCGGCCGGTGGGCAGGGTACGCAGCCGCGGCCCCGTGCCGAAGCTGACCTCCGCGCCGAGGTACTGCGGGTTGATGCAGCGGTCGATCCCGCCCGTCGCGGCGCTGTTGCAGCGACAGTCGACGAGGAGCGCCGTCGGGTTTTCCGTCCACTGCGTCAGCGTGCACTGATCGGCATAGTACGGCGAACTCTCGTCGAGGAGGCTGCTGGCGCAGTCGAAGCCACCCGGTTTGTTCCGACAGACGGTGACGCCACAGTCATCTTTGCCGAGCAGGCACTCGTCGACGTCCTTGCACGCGGACTGGCCGAAGTTCACGTAGCCATCCGGGCAGTGGCATTCGTAGCCGCCGGTCAGGTTTCCGCACGTCGCATCACCCGTGCAGGTGTCGATCCCAAGGGCGCACTCGTCGATGTCGACACACGCCTTGGTCGCGTCCATCACGAGGCCCGCGGCGCAGGTGCACACGCCGGACGCGCCGAGTAGCGCCCCATCACCACACGTGCAGGAGAAGCTCCCGGGCGTGTTCGTGCACAGGGCCGTGGCGTGACACGGCGACGCCACAGCAGCACATTCGTCGACGTCGACACAGACCCCGCCGACGAGCTTGTTGCCCGAGGGACAGCCGCAGTCCGTCCCGTGGGGGACCGTCGTCCCGCCCGCACAGCTGCACACGGCGCCCGTCGGCGAGTCCATGCACGTCGCGGACGTCGCGCACGGCTTCGCGGCGCAAGTGGTGCTCGGGCCACAGACGCCGCCGCTGAGCGACTGTCCGAGTGGGCACGCGCAGGACCCGTTCGGCTGCAGCTCGGCGCCGCCCGAACACGCACACTCAAAGCCGCCAATCGTGTTGGTACACGACGCGCCCGCACCGCAGGCGGCGGGGTTGTTGCATTCGTTCAGGTCGACGCAGCCCTGGCCATCGAGATAGGCGTAGCCAGAGGCGCAACCGCACTCGCCCGAGCCCGCGTTCGCCCCGGGCGGACAACATAACCCGTCGGTCTCCACGGTTCCGTAGGGGCACTCGCACTCGTAGCCCGGCGCCGTGTTCATACAGTCGAGTCCGCCCGTACAGGGCTCGTCGACGCACTCGTCGATGTCCACGCAGTGGCGCCCTGAGTCGAACGCGAAGCCGTCCGCACACGCGCAGACCGACACGCCCACGTCGCTCGCGCCGGCGCCACAGGTACACGTGTAGGAGCCCGCGAGGTTCGTACACACCTCCGTGTCGCCGCACGGGTTCTCCGTCGCACATTCGTCGACGTCGACGCACTCGTCGCCATCGAGGGTGGTGCCATCAGGGCATTCACATCCCGTCGCCCCCGCGGCGGCGTCGGGTGGGCAGCACAAGACACCGCGCGGGACCTTCGGGGATTCGCACGTGCACAGGTAGTTCCCTGGGCCATTGACGCAGCCCTGAGCCGGCCCACACGGCGACGCGGCGCACTCGTCGACGTCGACGCAGTCGCCGTTCTCGTCGAACACGTACCCCTTCTGCGAACACTTGCAGACACCGACGCCAGCATCGACGGCCCCGTCACCGCAGCCGCAGGCGAATCCGCCCAAGGTGTTTCCGCACTGTTCGGTGGCTCCGCAGCCGCCTTCTGCACATTCATCGATATCGACGCAGCCGACGCCGAGCGCCGTGCGATAGCCCTTCGGACACAGACACGCACCGGCCCACGTTGCGCCCATCGGGCAGCAGACCCCGCTCGAGAGGACCATCCACTCGGGACACGTACACGTCGCGTTCCCAGGCGTGTTGACGCACGCCCCGTAGTCGCCACACGTCTTGGTCCCCTTCACGCACTCGTCGACGTCGACGCAGTCGTTCGCCGCGTTGAACTCGAAGCCGATCGGGCACTTACACACCTTGACGCCGCCGTCGAAGGCGCCTTTGCCGCACACACACGAGTGACCACCGGCCGTATTGACGCACTGTTCAGTCGCCCCGCACGTATGCGACCCGGCGGCACACTCGTCAGTGTCGACGCAACCGACGCCGGCCACGACCTCATACCCCGCGTTGCACACGCACGTGCCACCGAGCGCCTTCGCGCCGATCGGACAGCAGAGGCCGCTGGTCAGCGTCAGCCCTGGAGCACACGTGCAGGTCCAGCCGCCTACCGTGTTCAGACAGGTCCCTCCGGCGCCGCAGTCCTTCGCTTCGGCCCCCGTGAGCGCACATTCGTCGACATCGACGCAGTCGTTCTTCTCATTGAAAGTAGAGCCCCCCGGGCAACTGCACTTGGCCACCCCGGTGTCGATGGCGCCATCGCCGCAGCCACACGAGTAGCTCCCGGAGCTGTTCGTGCAGACTTCGGTCGCACCACACGGCGATGGATTGGCCGCGCACTCGTCAATGTCTTGGCAATCCCAGCTCGCGTCGAACGCGAAGCCCGGCGCGCAGGCGCACGCGTTCGCCCCCGCGGGCGACGCCCCCGCACCGCAGACGCAGGCATAGCCCCCACTGCCATCGGGCTCGCATCGCTGAGACTCGCTACACGTGGCCGTGCCGTCGCTACACGGGTCCGAGCTCCCGTCGGTCGCGTCGCTGCCGTCGGTCGTGTCGCTGCCGTCGGTCGCGTCGC
>JADMJS010000179.1 GCA_018780435.1 Myxococcales bacterium | reverse complement strand
CGACGCACGTCTTCGACACGTCCGAATACACCGTCCACGCGCTGCGTCGCCGCGTCCAGGACACCTTCCGCCTCGCCCCATCGCAAGGCGTGCACCTCCGGCTTGAGAGCTTCGGCTTCAAACACGGCGCCCCGCGCGAAGCCGACTACCTCTTCGACGTCCGCTTCCTCTCGAACCCCTTCTTCATCCCGCATCTCAAGGCCAAACGCGGCACCGACGCCTCGGTCTCCGAGTTCGTCCACGGCCAGGCCGACACCGCCGAGCTCATCGACCACATCGTGCGCCTCGCCCGCTTCGTCATGCCGCGCTTCGAACGCGACGGCCGTGGTCAGGTCACCTTCGCCGTCGGCTGCACAGGCGGCCACCACCGCTCCGTCGCCATCGTCGAGAAGCTCGCACAGCTCCTCGGCGAGCCCATCGATGGCGCTCCGGCACCGTACCGCGTGACCGCGGAGCATCGGGATCTCGATCGGGAGTAGCGGTTCTCACAGGAACCCGTTGTCTCCGGCCTTCTTTTGGCCGAGGCTCCTGTCTCACGAAGGCAGCGTTCGTCGTCTTGTGTGTGCTGCACGCGTCGAACGTCGAATCGTCGCTCATGAAGAGCGCACGACGTCCCGATGCCTGTTCGCACAACCCCAAGGAGACCCCATGAAGAAGCTCGCTCTCGCCCTCGCCCTCTTCGCGTTCACGCCCGCCATCGCCTCCGCTGAGGACTGCTTCCTTTGCGGATCGGACAGTAGCGGCGCCTGCGACGGCGCCCGTCAGTGCCGCGGCACCCGTGAACACTGCCGTGAGATCGGCTGCAAGATCTCCGGCACGGCCTCCTGCTCGGACGCCGCCAACGTGAAGATCTGCTCGAACGAGGTCGGCACCGGCCCGCAGATGAGTGTCGCGGTGTTCCAAACGCCTGCATTCTGATCGGAGTCCTCGGAGGTCCTCCCTCAACTCGTCAAGGAACTGCCTAGCGTCGATGTCGCTGGGGTACTGACAATCATCGCAGAGACTCGCGTGACTCCGTTAACACCGGCCTACGGCTTGGTCGGAGCAGCGGCGCGGTCAACCACGTCGTCGTGATGCCGACGAGGAGGACGATGCCAAACCTATGAAGCGCGGGTGTCGCCGAGAAGGCCAGGAGACCAAACGAGAGTGCTGTCGAGGCGGCGCCGACACTGATGGACATCCACGTTTCGTCGTCGTCCGCAGTGTCCGATTCGGCCAAGAAGATGCCGTAGTCGACGCCCATACCCGCCAAGAGGAGCAGGGGTAAGACCGCAAACAAGTCGAGGGGTTCCGCGAGCCATCCGAGGGCCGCCGTTGCCGCCAGCGAGCCGAGCAGCGTTGGCAGGTAGGCCCGCCATGCCCGTGCGCGGTAACGCCACCACAGAAGGAGCAGGACCGCGAGGTGCCCGACCGCGAGCCAGACGATCATGGTCGCTCGATGGTCGGTCATGAGCTGGGTCAGGATCGCGGTACGATCATGGAGCCTCACACCGGGCAGGCCGGAGAGTCTGTCACGTACGGCGTCGACGGCGGCCGGTCCAGATAGGCCAGACAGCGTGATGACGCTCGACAAGCCCCCGACGAGCATCTCAAGCTCCGGCACGGCCGAGCGGAGATGAGAACGCGTCAGAACACCATCAGAGAGCGGCGCGAACGTGACCCGTTGCCCGAGACGCGCCTCGAGGAGTGCGGCGAGCGCGACGTGGACCCGCTGATTCAAGCGTCGAGCTCGTGCCTGTATGGGTTCGCTGGGGCAGAACGCGTGCGCACGTCGGAGCTGCGTCAGGAGCCCGTCGGCCGCAGCGCTCCTCAATGCCGCGGCCGCCGCTTCTTCGGCGACCACCAAGTCACTCTCCGTCGCCGCGGTCACCACCACGGTCTGGGCCGGACTCTCGAGGCCAACCAGCGTCGCGATTCGGCGCTGCTGCTCGAGAAGCGACGGCGACAGCGTCGTCAACGCGCGCAGGTCATCGCGGACGTCAAGCCGAGAGAAACCGACGACGACGACAATCCCGAAGCTGGCGATGAGGCCCCATGCGAGAACACCCAAGGGACGGGGCAACGTCGGACGAAGTCGTGCGGCCCATCGTTCGCCCGGGAGTCGGCCTCCGCTGGGTAGGGCCGCCGGCGAGAAGAGCTCGACGGTCGCCACGACGGTCAAGAATGCCGCCGTGAGCCCCACCACAGAGAACGTGGCCATCTGAAGCAGGCCGGGGAGCCCGCCGAGGGCGAGAGCGGCATACGCGGCGATACTGGTCAGCAGCGCGAGGGAGAGGCCGGGCAGGATTCGCGCGAGGGTCACGGAAGGCGACTCGGCGTCGTTGCGATGAGCCACGGAGGTCATCGCATGAATGCCGTAGTCCTCCGCAACCCCCACGAGCGACGCGCCGAAGACGAGCGTCAGCACGTGGACCTGCCCAAACACCGCGACCACGACGCTGAGCCCCGCCGCCACGCCGACGCCGAGGGACAGCAAAACGAGGGCGAGGGGCCGAATGGAGCCGAAAGCGATGACCACGAGGACAATGACGGCGATCGCGGACCCCAGCCCGATGGTGGAGACCTCCGAATGGGCTTCGACGGCGGCGGCTTCTGCGAAGAGGGGGACGCCGGCCATCACGCCTGGGACGCCAGCGACGCGTAGCGCGGCGCCGATGGCGTCGGTAATAGACGACGTCCCATCGAGGGACAGCGCGGACCGCCCGAGCGAGAGCCTCAGCAGGGTCCATTGTCGACCCTCGAACGCCCGGGTGAGCAGTCCGTCGCGAACCCTGAGTTGGCCGCCCGCCTCCGACGCCGCCGACTCGAGGAAGCGCGTAGCGAGCCCGAGAGGGTCTTCGAGGAAGGAAAACGCGCCTGTGGAGCCGAGCGGTGTGGACAGTCGGGAGAGGGCGCGGTGAGCTAGCTGATCATTGGACTCCCGCTCGAGAGCGTCGAGATCGGACTCGGTGACGAGGCGGTCACGATAGGGCCTAAGCACCTCGAGAAGTCGCGACGCTACGGGTGGCTCCAGCGCCGAGAGCTCCGGCGGTAGCGCCCCGACGAAGCGGCGGGTCGCGTCTCGCAAGGCGTCCCAGTCGTCACCCTCGAGCGCGACCCAGACCGTCCGGGAGCTCGCCTCGACGATGTGACCGAGGACGTGAGACGCGGCGTCGGGTTCCGCCGCAGGAAGCAACGCGAAGACGTCCGCGTCAATTGGCAACTCGCGCCAGATCATCGCCTGATGAACGACGAGCAACGCGACCGCGATGAGCCACGCGGTGTACCGAAGGCGAGTCCTCCTAATCACGCTGGCCTGTGAACTCGCGCAGCTCTTCAGGTGTCGGGTTGGTCGCGGTCGTGTGGCCCGTAAGCCGGAGCTGAGTGACGTCACCCGACGTCTCCGTCAACGTCACGAGCTCCACGAAGCGGCGTCCCCGAACCTCGATGCGCTTCACGACGGTCGCGATACCGTCATCTTTGGGGGTGAGCTCCAACGCCCACGCTGGCACATCGGGCGTCGGAGCGGCGTTGAGCGTGAGCTGGAACGAGGCGCCTAGACCGACCACATCGCCCCCCATCACCGAGAGCAGCGTCGCCACGACAGCGCCAGAGCCGGTGGGCCCGGTTCGCATCACGGTACGGCTCTCGACCGGTTGCATGGCGAACCACACGACCCCGTGGTGGCGCACGATGACCACGCGTCCTGACGACCGGAAAGGGACGTCGAAGCCGGGGATCCGCTTCTCCTGAGCGAACTGAGCTCGAACGACCTCCGCCCGCTCGACGACGTTCGCGAGTGACCGTAACGGATCGTCCGCACCAAACGCAGTGACCATGAAAGCAGCCATCCACGGCATCATGGCGGGTCACCGACGAACCCGAGCCGCTCGGCCAAGACGGGCGGGGTCGAGAGAGACATGGCGCCGGTCGCCATATCGACAGCGACCTGAATCGTGTGCGCGCGCGTGCAGACCTCGCCGGTGTCGACGTCCGAGATAACATAGTCGATTTTCAGCCGATGTTCATACTCGACGATGGTCGCTCGAAGCTCGAGGTTCTGGGCATAGCGGAGTGGACGGACGTACTTGAGCCGCATGTCCACGATCGGCCACGCCCAGCCCGACTCCTTCATCTCGGGGTAGTCGTAGTGGTACTGCTGGAGGAGCGCGCACCTCACCAACTCCAGAAATTTCGGGTAGTGGCCATGCCACACGATCCCGAGCGGATCGAGGTCGTGGAACGCAGGCGCATGCCGAATCGCATGAGTGAGATGGGTCACGGGCGTCTCCAGAACGGAAAGAAGTTGAACCACTCCAGTGGGGTTTCTCGCAGCTTGTCCTCGAGAAGGGAGACGAAGCGCGAGGCAGCAGCCGAGATCGCCGTACCGCGTCGGTCGCGTGGCACGGCTGAAAGATCGGCGATCAGGTCGAAGCTGACCCGGTGGCGCCCCGAACGCTGGCGCATGCACGTCATCATGAAGACGGGACAGCGCATCAGCAAGGCGAGGAGGTAGGGACCCTGCGGGAAGACGGCGGGTTCCCCCAGAAATGGGATCTCCAGGGTGCGCGTGCTCGGTCCGACGGGGACACGGTCACCGGCGATGGCGATGAACTCGCCGGCATCGACGCGGGACTTCAGGGTCTCGGCGATCGACGGTCCGAGCTCAGTGACCTGCAGAAGCCGTATCCCCTCGCTCGCACCGTTGGCGACGCGTGAAAGGAGGCGGTTGAAGCGCTCCGCGTGTCGAGTGTGAGTGAGGACGGTCATTCGGAATCCCGAGCGGCGGCCGGAAGCGACTTGGCAGAGCTCGAGACAACCGACGTGGCTGGTCACGATGATCCCCCCTCGTCCGGATTGAATCCGCTCGATCATCATCTCGACGTTCTGGAACTCCATGAGGCCATAGGGGTAGTGGCCGCTGAAGGACACGAGCTTGTCGAGAATGGTCTCGCCGAACGAGAGGAAGTGCTTCACCACGGCGACCGAGCCACCGCCCGGCCCGACCCCGAGGAGGCGCCACCGACGGAGGTAGTCGGCGGATGCGTGACGTGCGACCCGGTTCGTCGCCCAGTGCACGACGACGACCGGGACGAGGACGAGACGAAAGGGGAGACGGCCAAACCAGCGCCAGATCCAAAAGAGGACTCGGATTCCGGCCACAAAGGTGGTCTCCCCCAGGTTGGCCCAGTGGCTCACGTCCGCCATCGTCTTGCGAGCAGCAGCGGAAGGCGCACCACCATTCCGAAGAAGAGCCGCGTGTGCATCCAGGACAGGCGGACGTTGTCTCGAAACATCTGGAAGTGGGAGATCCCTCCGGCCGGGTAACGCACCTGCGTGTCGAGATTCACGAAGTGCACGCCCCGCCAATGCAGCCGCACCAGCACCTCGGGGTCGAAGTCCATCCGACGGCCCAGTGCGACGTGATCGAGCAGCGGAACCACTGCCTGAAGCGGGTAGACGCGAAATCCGCACATCGAATCGCGGATGGCGAGCGAGAGCGTGTTGATCCACACCCACACGTGCGTGGCATAACGTCCATAGAGGCGCCCTTTCGGGACACTGTCATCGAACACGGGGCGGCCGATGACGACGGCGGTCGGTTCGGAACGGGAAGCGGCGAGAAAGCGCGGGACATCCGACGTGTCGTGCTGGCCGTCGGCGTCGATCTGAAGCGCGTGCGAGTGCCCCAGCCGCGCGGCCTCTCGGAGGCCGGCCATCACGGCGCCGCCTTTCCCGAGGTTGGCGGGGAGCCGCAAGACGCGAACACGCGTGGACCCGTAACGTGTGGGCAGCTCTGCGAGTGCCGTGCGGCACGCGTCGCTGCTCCCATCATCGACGAGGAGGACCGGGACGTCCGCGGCGAGGAGCCCTTCGACCACGGCGACGACGGGCTCGTGGTGTTCGTACACCGGGATGACGGCGAGGACGTGGTTCACGGCGATACATCCCCTTCCGCTCCCAGTTCGAAGCGCCCGGTGCTCACCACCTGCGATCCGCGCCGGAACTCAAACTCCCAGCGCATTTCGGTGAGTCGGCGCACGCCTAGCAGGAGTACGTCGCCTGGACGAACAATCGCCTTGAACTTCACGGCCGTCATGGCGCTAACGGGGCGCGTATCGCCCGTGCTACGGACGAGGTCGAGCGCCCATTGAAGCTGCTCAACCCCGGGTAGCACCGGATGCCCGCTGAAGTGGCCTTCGAATGCGGGCAGGTCTGCAGGAATCGCCGTCTCTCGTTCGACGGAGTCGGCGCGGAGATGGAGCAGCCGTCCGGGAGGCCAGCCGGAGGCCGTGCCCTCGAGGCAACGCGTGACGTCCTCCATGCGCGATTTCCCCAGTGCATCCGAGGGGATCGCGTCTACGAGGCGAATGAGCCGCGGCATGGACGGCCCAGCGAGCTCTTCAGCAAGGTGGACGCGGAGCGCGTTTAGGAAGGCGCCACGCCCGCCTCTCGCAATCGCCTCGATTCCGGACGAGCTCGGCACGAGCACGAGCCCGATCTGGTCCCTGGGCCGCTCGGGCCGATGCGCCTCCAATAGTGCGGCCCGCGCCGCGTGTACCCCCGACGCCGAACAGGCGTGGCGCTCCACGTGATCGAGGGACACTCGCGTCGACTCGACCTTGACGATACGATCGGCCCGACCGAGGAGGCGAAAGCCGTCTCCGTCAGTGGTGGCGAGGTCGGGCGACATCTCGAACTCGCCTTGTCGGCGGGCCCACAGCTGTTGCTCTGAGTCGACGCGAAAACCATAGCCAGCCAAAGGCCGCCAGGGTCCCTCCTGCCGACTCGCGAACGCGCCGAGCTCCGAGCTACCGTAGATCTCCGTCGGAATACAGCCCAGAACCTCGGCGCAACGCTGAGCGGCCGCCGAAGAGAGCGCGCTCCCGGCTGAAAGAATCAGCGCGGGCGCCACGACGTCGCCCTGACGTTCCGGCAGTCGATTCAGATGCGCCGGGCTCGTCACGACGACGGTTGGTCTCCGGGGTGCCCCGCCGACTGTCGGCGAATGGCTCAAGGACCAGAGTGATGCTCGTCGCAGCGAAAATGGCCGCCCCGTGCAGAGGGGCCAGAGGATCCCGAACGCCAGACCATACATATGCTGATGCGTAACTGTACTTCGTATGAGCGCATCATGGGTACTGTTGCCAAACGTGTTCTCGATGGCGCCAATCTCCATCTCGAGTTCGGCGAGGGCCTTCGGATAACACGTCGGCTCACCGGTCGAGCCGGAGGTAAAGACCTCAAGAGCGACGTTTGGACCGAGTCTCTTCGAGCCGTGCGCCGCGGGAGCCTCACCATAGAGAGCCCAGCCGTCCACTCGCGCTGCGGCGGACGAGAGCGTCGACGGCCGCGCGTCGGGCAGAAGGACGGCTCGAACCCGAAGCGAGAGCGCCGCCAGCAATGCGGCCGCGAAGTCTGCGGGGTCTTCGAGCGCGATACCGACGGCCTGCCCTTGTTCCAGCCGGCTCTCCTCCCTGAAGCGCCGACACCACTCTCCCGACATGCGCCAGAGCTCGCGTCGCGTCACCACGCTGTGTGGTGAATCCGCATCCAGCCCATCGAGTGCGACCACCACGCCGGGCTCGCCGATCCCGGCCGCCAACGCGTCGAGCCCACCACCGCGGAGGCCTACTTGAAGCTCAATGTTCATGTCGGGACATCACGCGTTGTCGCACGCACCATTCGCCAAGCAGAAGGGCGCCCATCAGCACGTACGACACGGCGCCGTTCCAGAGCGCCCAGACACGATCACTAGCGGCGGTAGCCGTCCACAGCGCGATGGTGCCATTGAATGCAAAGAAGACACACCAAACACGGGTCACGCGGCGCGTGTGCTCGACGCCCTCGGGGGGAAGCGACGGCACTCGAATCCGGGCGAGACGCTCTATGACGGGTGGTGGATTCCAGAGGCTCCACGAGAAGATGGCGAGCAAGGTCGCATTGACCGCGACGGGGTAGAGCTTCAGCGGCATCGACAGATCGAACGCGAAGGCGAAGACGCACAAGACGACGCCCAGGACGGCAAAAGCCACCGCGGAACGCGTCGCTGCGACGACGGCCCGTACCACCAACACGATCGCGAGGACCGACGCGAACACGCGAGGTCGGGCTCCACTACCCGCCAGCGCAAACGCGATGGGGAAGAGCATCGCGATGCCGCCCGAGACCGCTGAGACGACCGTTCGCGAACGAGGCGTCACGTATCGAGTGCGGCCACAGCGTTAATCACATCACCGACAGAACGGGCGGACCTGAAGGACTCCGGCGGAATGCGGCGACCGAGCGTCTTTCCGAGACGCGCTAGAAGATCGACGGCATCGATGCTGTCGATCCCGAGATCGTTGAACAGGTGGGCATCGTCGGTCAAACGTTCACGAGGGATCTCGAAGGCCTCGCTGAGCGTTCGAACGACGAGCTCGCTCGCATCTTCCCTGGTCATGCTCTTGCCCCTTCGATGAACGCAGCCAACGCGGAGATGGACGCGAAATGCTGCTTATTGGCAGCGGAGTCGTCTTTCATCTTCACTCCGTAACGCTTCGACACGGCGAGCCCGATTTCGAGCGCATCGATGGAATCGAGTCCGAGCCCCGCCCCGAAGAGTGGGGCGTCGGTGTCGATCTCTTTCGGATCGACGTCCTCCAGATTCAGTGTCTGAACGATCAGCGCCTTGAGTTCCGACGCCAGATCAGAAGTCGAATTAGCCATGTATCCTCCCGGGACTGCAGGTCATCCATGTCATCGGACGCGTCGAAAGATGAGGCTCGTATTGATGCCGCCGAACGCGAAGTTGTTACTCATCACATACTCGCAATCAATCTCTCGGCCGCCAGCGCGAATGTAGTCCAGCGGCGCACACTCCGGATCGACGGAATCGAGGTTGAGGTTGGGCGAGAACCATCCCGTGCGCATCATCTCGATGGTCATCCAGGCTTCGAGCGCGCCGCACGCGCCGAGAGTATGACCCATGTAGCTCTTCAGGCCCGAGATGGGGACGCGGTCGCCGAACACCGCGTAGGTCGCTCGGGATTCGGCGACGTCACCAGCCGCCGTGGCCGTTCCGTGTGCGTTGATGTACCCAATCTGCTCCGGACGTAGCCCCGCGTCGGCGAGGGCAAGCTCCATCGCGCGTTGCATGGTTTGGGCGTTGGGCCTCGTGACGTGCACGCCGTCACAATTGGTTCCGAAGCCGACGAGCTCGGCGAGAATGGGCGCCCCTCGGCCTTCAGCGACCTCGATCGCCTCCAGAAGCAGTGCCCCGGCACCTTCGCCGAGAACCAAGCCATCCCGCGCCGCGTCGAAAGCCCTCGGAGTGCGATGAGGCTCGTCGTTGCGAGTGCTCGTCGCGTAGAGAGTGTCGAACACAGCCGCTTCTGTCGGATGTAGCTCTTCGGTGCCTCCCGCGATCATGGCGCTCTGGAGACCATGCCGGATGGCCTCGTAGGCGTAACCAATCCCCTGGCTGCCGGAGGTGCAAGCACTCGATGTCGTGATCACGCGGCCTGTCAGGCCGAGAAAGACGGCGATGTTCACCGGAGCCGTGTGAGACATCATCCGAATGTAGGTCGTGGCGTTGATTCCACGGGTCGAGTTTTCGAGGACCATCCGGGCGAAGTCGGCCACCGCGGCCGGTTCACCGGTCGAGGACCCGAAAGCGACCCCCACCTGCCCATCGAGCCCAGGGAGTAGCGGCCGAAGTCCGGAATGATCGACGACCTGCTCGGCGGCACGCGTCGCCATGATCGCGACGCGCCCCATGGAACGGCAGGCCTTGCGGTCGTAGTGGGCCGGAAGCTCGAGTGGAGCCACGGGGGCGCCGAGCCGAGTATGAAGACCGTCGTAAATGTCCCACTCGGGCATGAGCCGGACGCAGTTTTGCTCGGTCCTCAATGTTCGTTCGATGGTCGGCCAATCATTCCCGAGGGGCGAACATCCGGCCATCCCGGTCACAACGACTCGCTTTCTCATTACAACGACGCTCTCCTCAGTGAGTGAACGAAGCTACGAGACAGCGTCGAGGCTGTCAAGGCGACTTGGTCTCCCAGCGCCCGCCACGAAGGCCTTCAGTCGAGCGAAGGCGATGCCCGAGGTGGTCGTTCTGGTGTGGAGGTCGCGGCCGCCAGAGAGGCCAAGGGTTGTACGGTCGCAATCAGTTTGGATGCGACCGACAGTCACCCCTGCGGCGAGGTACTGGCGATGGCCCTTTCGAACGCGGACGCGAGGTGGTCGGTCAAACGCCGCGCTTCGGACGGAGGCGGTGCGCCTGCGCGCGGCTGCAGGGCGTCGAGGCGTTGGAAGGCGAAGTGAGATCGGGTTCGTGGTAGCCGGTACCACGGCAACCCGCGCACCAGCATGGGTGGGTCGCACCGAATGGCGATGGGCTGGAGCGCCACGTTGGCTGCGATCGCGGCGTGGGCGGCGCCGCGATGAAGGGGCTGGAGGCGCCCGCCGGCCTCAGAGCGAGTGCCCTCTGGAAAGACGACGAGGCTGCTGCCGGCAGCGAGCACCTGCGCTGCGCTCGCCACCAGCGTTGGGCCGTCGTCATTGACCAGATACCCCGAGGCGTACACGGGGCCTCTCATGACGGGGTTCCGCAGAATGGAACGTTTGAACACGCAGACGGCGTCGGGCACCAAGGCCAAGAGAAAGACGATGTCGATGTAGGTCGGGTGGTTGGCGACGACCAACTTCCCGCGCAGTTCTTCTGGGCGGAGGGCGGAGGTGTCCGCCGTCAAGATTCGCAGGGACTTCATCGCCCACACGAGGACCCGAAAAGCGCCCCGGACGACCCGACGTGCCGTGCGGCCCCGCGACTCGGGACGGCGGACGACCAGGAGCAGTACTGGGACAAGGACGAACCCGAAGAGGAGGCCGGATACGCCAAAAACGAAAAAACAAAGCGCTGTCGCGACGATCCGTGCGCTCCGTTCAACCACATCGGCACCAAAGCCAAGTACCAGTGGTCGCCCGGGGGATGGCACCGAGGAGGAAGCGGAGCGCGGTCAGTCCGGGGTCGTCTTCGGCGGTCTGGAGGAGCCGGTCACCACCTTGCACGAGGCCAAACGTCCCACCCTTTCCTCGTAGTCGAATCGACCACGAATAGGGCCCGCGCGACGGGACTCCGCGCCCGGCATAGACGGTGGGCATCACATCATCAAAGTAGGTAACGACGACGTCACCGGCCGCGTCGTCGGCACCCGGCCGTTCTTGAGCGACATCGACCTGTGCGGCGAGTGCTTCGATGATGGCGGTTGCGGCGGTATCGTCGCCCGCCGACGTAGCGACAACCGGAGCGCGAACCCCACGTGCGATGGAGTAGGACGCGCCGATCGCGTTGTGAACCGACGACGCGAACGTCGAGGGAGAGACAGGCTCGTGCCGGCTATTGGCATCGAGGATCTCAGCGGAACGCTGGACTTCACCGAGAGGTGTCGCGAACACGTAGGTCGACGCGTCCGCGCCCGGGTCGACCTCGAAGGTCGTGAACAGGGCCATCTTCCCCCGTCGATCGAGCCGGCGTCGAAGACCGGCGGGGACCCGAGAGACGTCCGGCACCCCATCCACTCGCAGCGGAACCGGCTCGTGAGCCCAGGAAAGCCAATCATCGAGGTTCGTGAGCCCAGGTGACCAGGCCGCGATCGAGAGCACGTCGAAGTGGAGTGCGGAAAAGTCCGTCACGGATCCACCTCGGGCCCAGGGTATGCGAGTCCACCGATGAGCAAACCGACGCCGACGGCGGCGGCGCCACCCACGAGGACTGCGATCCCGGTACGGATGTCATTGAGCTCCTCGACCCCGGACGGGACAATAAGGAAGTAGGGCAACCCCGCGAGGAGAGCCCCGCCAACGATACAGCCCCCCGTGATGGCCAGAGCCTTGCGAGGATCGTAGACACTCAGGTCGAGCTCGGCAGGCTCCAACGCGTCGACGTATTGCGCCTGCCACTTCTGCCGACGAACCAACGGACGAGCCGTAGCGACTGCCGCTGGACTCAGAAACGTGTGTCTAATGCCATGTCGCGCGGCCAGAGGTTCGGTCGGCCCCCCGCGGGACAGGGCCGACCGGGCTCTTGCGAACTCGTCGGGGTGAACTTGGTAGCGGCGGTAACACCCCGAACTCGCGATGAGGAGCGCCAGGGAGAGTGCCCACAGACAGGATGTGCGCGCGAGCTGACTCACGAGCCGAGCCCTCCGCCCACGGTCAGGACCTCACGCGTGATGTAGGACGCCCCATCGCTGAGCAAAAATGCGACGGCGTGGGCCACGTCGGCGGGGAGGCCCGCGCGGCGCATCGGGATGAGCTTCATGATCTCGTCGTGCGCGATCGGATCCATGGTCGACGTCATGTCGGTGGCAATCAGCCCAGGTGCGACCGCGTTGACCGTGATGCGACGGGACGCGAGCTCGAGAGCGAGCGACTTGGTGGCGCCAATGAGCCCCGCCTTGGACGCCGCGTAGTTGACCTGACCGCGATTACCCACGAGCCCGGCGATCGAGCTGAGGACCACGATCCGTCCGGGAGCGCGCCGTTGGATCATCGGCAGGACCAGCGGACGTAAGACGTTGAAGAAGCCGCCGAGGTTGGTGTCGAGAACCGTGTCCCAATCGCGGTCGCTCATGCCGACCAATGGACCGTCTGCGGTGAGGCCGGCGCAAAGGACGACGCCGTAGGGCGCCCCGTGTGACTCGATCTCGCCTTCGAGAGCGGTGCGGCACGCCTCTCGATCAGCGACATCGAAGGTGAGGACGCGCCCGCCCGTTTCGGACGCGATGGACGAGAGCGCCTCGGACGGAGCGCGCCCATGCACGAGCACGTGGTCGCCGTCGGTGGCCAATCGGCTCGCGATGGCGCGTCCGATGCCTCGAGACGCCCCGGTGACGAGGATGGTGCGACGGACGCTCATGGCGTGGCCTCGGCGCTTGCGACCATCACGGCGGCAGCCGCGAGTCTTCGTCCCTCGTGCGTGACCACGCAGTCGAAGAGCGCCATGCCGCCTTCGACTTCCGCGTGAATGCTGACGTCGATCTCGACCGACACCCCAGCCTCCACTCGAGGGACGTGACAGTCCAAACGGCGGGACCCGACGAGATACCCGATTGACGGCTTGCTCCCATTCTCAAGGGCGCGATGGCCCGCCCAGACCCCGATGGTCTGAGCCATGTACTCGATGAGCAGAGGGCTCTCCATGGTCCGGTGAAGTGTCGCGCGTGCCGTCGCGCCGCTGGCGTCGACCCGGAGGACCTCGTGGAGATACAGGGCTGGACCGCTGTGTGGCAGCAGTTCGGTGAGAGCGCGCTGAATCGTTGTCATGACCGCACGAATACCAGACTCAGATTCGAGCCACCAAAGGCAAATGAGTTCGATAACGCGACGTGCGGTTGGCGCCCTAACGCGTCACCGGGCCGCGCCAGGGGGAGAGGGGACAGCTCGGGATCGTCGACGCCGTCGTAGTGGTGAGGTGGGATGTGACCGTCCGGGTTGTCTCGGAGCGTCGCGACGCACAGCGCGGCTTCGATGGCGCTCGCCGCCCCGAGCGTGTGACCGGTCAGCGCTTTGGTCGAGCTCGCGCGATAGCGTGTTGGATCGGTGAAGACACGAGCGACGGCGTGGTGCTCCATGGCGTCATTCTGGCGGGTCCCGGTCCCGTGAAGGTTGATGTAATCGACGTCCCCTGGGGTGAGGCCGGCGCGGCTCAGCGCGTCCCGCATGGCACCTTCGGCGCCCACGCCGCTCGGGTCGGGGGACGAAATGTGATGCGCGTCCGACGTGGCGGCGTAGCCCGCAAGGTGGACGGGCAGCTCACCCGGTTCTCTAGAGAGCAGGAAGAAGGCGGCTCCCTCGCCGAGGTTGATGCCGCGTCGGTTGAGGCTGGATGGCAACGTAGGGAGTGGGGACGACGCCTCGAGGGCCTGAAAGCCGGTCACCGTGAAGGCGCAAAGAACGTCGACACCTCCCGCCACCACGGCGTCGCAAAGCCCGAGCCGAAGGAGACGTGCCGCGCTGACCAATGCATGGCCGCTGCTGGTGCACGCCGTCGAGATACCGTACGTGATTCCGTCAATGCCGAGGTCGCGTCGGAGTGACAGCGCGGGATCGCCAGGGGCTTGAATCTCGACTCGGAACGCCTGTGGGAAGTCACCCGTTCGAAGGCGCACCGCCCAGCCATCCGCGCATTCAGGGATGCCGCTGACGGTCGTTCCGACGAGGAGCCCGATTCGGTTCGGTCCGAAACGCGACTTCGCCCTCTCAAGGTCGGGTTGGAACGTCGAAATGGCGTCGGCCGCCATCCTGACCGTGCGCGTCAGGAGCGGCGCGCTCTGCTCGAGTGCACCGGAGTGGTCCGGCGCCGAGTAGGACGCCGGGTAGAGCGCCGTGGGACGGCCCGGGGAGTAGGCGTCGGTGATGCTTGGAGCGGCGCGCTCGATCGCGGTGGCGTTTCGCCACACGGAGTCGAGCCCACCTCCGAGCGAACATCGAATCCCGACGGAATGAACGTACACCCTCAAGGCGCGGTGCCCCCTTCGACAGGGCGCGAATCGATGACGATCGCATACCCGACCTCGAGCTGACGGAACACGGTGCGGCCATGGTAGCGGTCACCCGATGGGTACTCGATGTCGACGACGACCGTGTCGCCTCGACGCAAGGTTCGGTGAAGCCCAACGTCGGTGAGCTGAAGACCCGACGGCAGAGCTAGGCGAATCACGTCCGAAGGCCACCACGCCAATTGGAGATCCACCAACATACGCCGAGAGCTCACATGGGCCGGAACTTCCGGTCGGCGGGTTTCATCGAGTCGGTCACCGTCCCATGTCAGCGAGATCACACGGAGACCGTTGGACATCGCGGCCAGCCGGGTCGACGTTCGGGAGAGGATGAGCAGGACGTCGAGCGTTGTGATGTCGCCTGAATCGGGGGCGTCGATGCTCGGGTCGACCTCAGTCGCAGAGAGCCGATCGAAGGAGAGCCTTTGTTGCAACGCGATGTCGGGCCCAGTGGCGGGTGACAGCAGCGGCAACTCCGCAAGCGAATCGAGCTTCACGGTCGCCGCGTGGCCACAAGAGGCTGAAGCTAGGATCAGCGCTGTGACGCGCATTGTTCGGCCAAGACGCGAAGTCGTCGGGGCGCTGCGACGTAGGGGTTCTTCTGATCCCACGCGTAACCAGCAAGGACGGCGCAGATCATACGGCGAATATCTGGATCGGGCCGCCGGGCGAAGATGATGTCTTGCGTGGTACCGTCGTACCACCCCGTGACGAAGGCGCGAAACGTCTCGATGCCGAGGCGCAGGGGCTGGTCGTACTCCTGCTGGAAGTCGACGGGTTCCCCTCGCAATAGGCGGTGTACACAGCCCGCCGCCAGCTCGGCGGAACGGAGCGCGATGGTGACGCCGCTCGAAAAGACCGGATCGAGGAACTCCGCCGCGTTTCCGAGTAGCGCCCAGCCGGGACCGTGTAGCGCCTTCACGTTGGCCGAATAGCCTCTGAGTGACTGCGCAGGTGTGTCCCACTCCGTGTCGGCGAAGAGTGGACGTTGATTCGGATCCTCTTGGATGAGCCCGCGGAGTCGCTCGGTCAGGTCGCGGCCATCGGTGGCAAGGAACTCCGGAGTTCCGACCACCCCGACGGAGGCACGGCCACCCGAGAACGGGATTGCCCAGTACCAAACGTCACTTCGTTCTGGATGGATCGAGACCAGGATGCGGCTCCGGTCGAATGCGGGCGTCGGGAAGTGGTCTCGAACGTGGGTGAAGATCGCCTGTCGGACCGGGAGCGACGACGGGGTCTCGAGCTCGAGCAGTCGCGGCAACACCCGGCCGAAGCCGCTTGCGTCGAGGACGAAGGTGGCCGAACGGCGCCAGACTTGCCCTTCCGAGTCCCGAACCATAAGCACGGGGCGTCCGTCGACCCAGTCGATCGCCTGGACGGTCTCCCGAAAGAGAACGTTCGCCCCGGCCTTCGCCGCCCCCCTGGCCAAGACGAGATCGAAATCGGCTCGAGGGACCTGATAGGTCGTGCCCCAGTCGTCCGTGAACTTGTCCCGAAAGTCGAAGCTGGCGCGTTCACCGTGTCGGGTGAAGGCGGCACCGCACTTGAACTGGAAGCCCGTCTCGACGACGCCGCGCAGCAGGCCGGCTCGGTCGAGGATTCCCATGCACTGGGGTAGGAGGCTCTCTCCGATGCTGAAGCGAGGGAACTGCTCCCGTTCGAGCACCAGTACGTCGTGCCCGTGGCCGCTGAGCATCGCCGCAGCAACCGAACCTGAGGGACCCGCTCCGATGATAATCACGTCATGAAAGGTCTCGCGCTTCATTGCTGACGTTCTAACCAATGTCCCGATGGACAGTCAATACGAGCACTTCGTCTCGATGAGGTTAGGCGCCCGCCCCTCCAGCCCCACGGACGGGTTCACGAGCCAGCGCCTAGCGTCGCTCCCGTTCCCGGGGTGGCACGCCCGGGCGGCGCCTCTCTGGGAGGGCCGTCGCTCAGGGCTCGGTCGAGCCCCTACCCTGAGCGGCTCACAGGCAGCTATTGGCCTTCCCCGGTGTGGCTGTGGCGCTGAGCACAAAGTCGCTCGCGTTGTCGTTCGTGTCGGTGCCATCCGGGCAGCGGGAGAGAGTGCCCGCCCCGTCGTCGGTACCCGCGTCCTCGCCTTCGGAAGCGCCCGTGACGGGCGCATCCCAGGAGACGGCGTCGATGGTCGTGAGGCCCTTTCGGATTCGGATGCCGTCGCCGTAGGTCCCGCCGTTCTGGAGGAATCCGCTGCTGGCCGAGATGAAGGCGGTGCCGGCGGGGAGCGATGCCTGTACCGCCGCCATGCCGATGACGATGCGGGCGCCAGGAGCGAGGGAGCTGCCGACGTTCGACACGCTATACGAATTTAGGACATCGTCGGTGTCTCCATTGATCGTCTCGACGACGATGCCGGCGAGAGGCGCTACGACATTGGTCGGGTTCACGATCTCCACGAACTCTAGCGTGTCCGTCCCCACCTGATTGTAGTCGAGCTCGTTGATGGCGAGGTGCCACGTCTCTTCGCATTGGCCCTCGGTGCTGCAGAGAGTCCCGGGCAAACAGGTGCCACAGGAGCCGATGCAGGTGTCCGGGCCACACTCCTTGAGGCCGCATTGTTCGACGCACGTCGCGTCGAAATCGAGGAAGTAGCCGCCGCTCGACGACGCCGTGTAGCCGTCGATGACGATGTACCACGTCTCTCCGGCAGTCATGACCGTGCCGAGCTCACGAGTGCATCCAGACATGGTGTTGCCGCACTTCCCGGAGAATTGGTCGGCACAACTGTGAGCAACGTCGCCGCAGTCCTGCAAGAGGTATGCAATGTGCTCGAACCCCGTGCCCATGGTGATCCGGGCCTCGTAGTGTCCGCTGATGGGAGGCGTAAACGCATAGACATGGTCGGCAGCGCCATCTGTCTTATTGTACATTGTATCGAGGTCCGCGATGCAGACCGTGAAGTCGATGTCGTTGTTCGCGCCGGTCGTGGCGGACGCGACGCTGTAAGGCACAGCCGCGATGACGCGGGGATCGTCACAGGATTCGCCCACTTGCGACGCGGTGCATTGGCCATTGACTCCGCAGAGGTCGCTGCCGTCGCAGCCACCACAGAAGTCCCCGCAGCCCGTCTCCAGCCCACAGCCGACCCCCGTGCAGTCCGGCATACAGCCGTCGATGGAGAAGGTGTAGGTGCCGTTGAGCTCGGTCGCGTCCGAGTTCTCATCGAGGACTAGAAAGACCGCCTCTCCTTCGATGAGCTCCAACGTAATCGCAGGCATCCCGCCGATGGCCCCGGCGAGGCAAGTGCTCGATATCTTGGTGCAGTCTTTGACCGCGTAGAGGGCCACCGAACCACTGATGCCGGGGATGCTGAAGCTGGCCCGAAAGCGGCCGGTGTAGGGGGCGGTAAACCGGAAGACCCGCTCCTTCCCATTGCCGCCGGTCACCGTGCTGCCGCTGCACGAAGGCGGCACCGTGAGGACATCGGTCGTCTGGCTCCACCAGGAACCGGTCGTCTCCCACGGCACTGAGTCAATGGGCTCGCCGGCGAGGCAAATCTCGGTCGCGAGCGGCGTCTCGCACTTGCCCTGCGTACATTGATCGGGCGAGGTACAGGTCCCGCAGCTCCCACCACAACCGTCGGTGCCGCAGGACTTCCCGTCGCAGTTTGGCAGGCACTTCTTCTCGATGGTCAGCGTGTAGCTGCCGGACGCGGCGTCACCGAAGAGCCCGTCCACGACGACGAACACGGGATCGCCCGAGAGCAAGTACGTCCCGAACGCGCCCGTTTGGCCCGCCGCGACCTTGCCCGCGACCTCGCAGGTCGTGGTCGGATTCGCGCAGTCCTCGAAGACCCACAGGGCGGCGTCGAAGCTCGTGCTCAACGTGAACGCGTACGAGCCACTGACCGTGGGTGTGAAGCGGTAGACGGCTTCCGGCGCGCCAGCCCCGACGCCAGAGAAGCCGCTGCCGCAGCCGGATCCGGAGATCGCGAGTGACCCCTCACCGAGACCGTTCACGATCGTCGAGCCCGAATCACTGAAAGGGAGTGCGCCCACCTCGATCGGGGACTGACACGACGTGAGCGGGACGACGCCGGTGTCCGGTTCGGTGGTGTTCGTGTCCGGGGTCTCCTGGGTGTCCGGGATCACCTGGACGTCTGGCGTGTCCTCGGTGTCCGGCGTTTCCTGGGTGTCCGGGGTCACGGCGGTGTCCGGGGTCACGGCGGTGTCGGGGGGCACGGCGGTGTCCGGGGTCTCGGCGGTGTCCGGAATGGCCTGGGTGTCCGGGGTTTCGCTGGTGTCGGGCGTCTCGGCGGTGTCCGGCGACTCGACAGTGTCCGGCGACTCGACAGTGTCGGGCGTCTCGATAGCGTCGGGCTCGGAGGTCGTATCATCGCCGTGCGCGATGTCTTCGGCGCCGTCAACCGGGCCGGCGTCAACGTCCGCGGAGCCGTCGCCGGCATCAGGGTCGTCCGCGCTGTCGGCAGTGAACACGTCGGGGGTCGGGGTGCCATCGACGGCGTCGGTGCCGTCGTTCACGGTCGACGTGCCCTTGCCACCCGCGGACGTGCAGGCGAGGGCCATCGTGACGGCGGCCAGGCAGCGGGCGTGTTTCATCTCGTGATTCCGGACAGTTGGAGCCGAACATCGGTGGGGTTGGACGCGTACTCGAACACGGTCTCTTCGGCGATGAGGCCGGACCGGAAGTGAGCGATGAGCGCTTGGTCGAAGGTCTGGGAACCGACCGCGGTGTGACCCTTCTCGATATACTGGCGGATCTCGTGGGTCTTCTCGGGGTTGGCGATGCAGTCCCGGATGAGCTCGGTCACGACCATGACCTCACAGGCAGCGACGCGGCCCTTCCCTTCTTTGAGCGGCACGAGGCGCTGGCTCACGACGCCCTTCAGCGTGCCTGCCAGCGACTTCCGGGCTTCGTCGCGCGAGTGGGGCGGGAAGAGGGTGATGATGCGGCTGACGGTCTCGGCGGCGTCCGTGGTGTGGAGCGTCGAGAGCACGAGGTGGCCGGTCTCGGCGGCATGGAGGGCCGTCTCGACGGTCTCGAGGTCGCGGAGCTCGCCGATGAGGACGACGTCGGGGTCCTGCCG
>JADMJS010000682.1 GCA_018780435.1 Myxococcales bacterium | reverse complement strand
AACGGCGATCTCGAGATCATCGCCGCCGGCATGGACGCCCAGCTCTACGTCTGGCACCACGACGGCAAGCCCGTCGACGGCTTCCCGGTGCTCGTGCGCGACCCGCTCGAAGACGAGCTCGCACACATCATCGTGACCCCGGCCGTCGGTGACATCGACAACGACGGTTATCCCGAGATCGTGGTGGGCACCAACGAGGTCTACGGCGGCAACGAAGGCCGCGCCTACGCGATCCGGCACACGGGCGCGTCCTCGCCGGACAAGCTCGAAGAGGCGCTCGAGGACGGCTGGCCGGTGACGCTCAACGGCGTCGCGGTCAACGTCCTCCCGCTCGTGGGCCGCGGGAGCCCGGCCAACCCGGTGCTCGCCGACCTCGATGGGGACGGCACGCTCGAGGCGAACCTCGACTCGATCGGCTACTTCCCGTCCTTCTACAAAGCCGACGGGTCGAAGTACCTCCGCCCGAACCAGGACGGCATCCTCGCCGATGTGAACAACGCCGACTTCGGCAAGTACTCCGACTCGGAGGACACGCCGGCCTTCGTCCTCATCAACTCCGGGACCTTCGCCGACCTCGACAAGAAGGGGGGGCTCGACTTCTTCAAGGGGACCGCGGGCTTCGACTTCGCGTTGGCCTTCGCCGAGGGCGGCAAGCGCGCCGTGTTCGACCACCAGGTCAGCGGCTGGGACACGGACACCTTCCGCTCTATCGACGGCTTCCCGCGGAAGATCGAAGACTGGCAGTTCTTCATGAACCCGACCGCCGTCGACATCGACGGCGACGGGTGGGTGAACCTCCTGAACGGCTCCGGCGGCTACCTGGTACACGCCTGGAACCACCGCGGCGACGAGCCGCCGGGCTGGCCGAAGAACACCGGCGGTTGGATCATCGCGTCGCCCAGCGCAGGTGACCTCGATGGCGACGGCAAGTGGGACATCTTCAACTCCACCCGAAACGGCTGGATGTTCGCGTGGAAGTCCACGGGTGGGGTCGGCAAAGACGACATCGAGTGGCAGACCTACGCCCACGACTTCCACAACACGAACAACTACGAGGAGCCCAAGGCGCGCTACAACAAGTACCCGGAGACCTCGGACGGGACCGACGCCGTCGATGGCGCTGACACGACCGATGGGTCGGATGCCACCGACGGCTCGGACGCGACCGACGCCACCGACGGGTCCGACGCCACCGACGGCTCGGACGCCACTGATGCAGCCGATGGCTCGGACGCAGCCGACGCCTCCGACGGCGCGACGGACGCGTCCGACAGCACGGACGGGGTCGCGCCCGCCGCGTCTTCGGATGACGGCTGCACGACCGGCGCCGGCCCCGTGAACGCCCCGATGTGGGCCTTCCTGCTACTGGGCGCCTTCGCGCTGCTCCGGCGGCTCCGGCGAACCTGAGCGTAGGCGGCTTCTGAGGCGCCGCCCGCGCCTCAGAAGCGGCCGCGCAGCCCCACGGTCCCGGGGCCGACGAGCACGTCGACCGGGGCCACGTCCTCCACGCTCATCATGACGATCCCCGCGATGGCGAACGCGGCCCCGAGGCCGTAGCTGACGAAGGCGCCGATCTGGAGGCCTTCGATGGTGGAGGCGCCCTCGTCGAACTCGCCATCGTGTTCGGGGCCGGCGGGCACGGCCTCGAGCTCGTACGCGAGCGGGAGGGCGACGCCGAGGTGCAGCAGCGCGCCGAGGCCGAGCAGCGCCCCGCCAGTCGCGAGCAGTGGGACGCTCAAGGTCGGGTCGCGCTCCGATTCCTGAGTAATTCTCGGTGCCTGCGACAGCTCGGTCACGCCCCGCCGAGAGGCGCGCGCCGCGGTCGCGGGGCCCGCCGCACGCGGCCTGGGCGCGAGGGTCAAGGTCCGTCGCTCGCCCGCGTCGAGCACGACGTGGTGCTCCTCCGGGTCGTAACCCGGCGCGTCGCCACGAACGACGAGCGCGCCCGCGGGCCACCAGCGGGACGCGCCGTCGTTCATGACGACGTCCCCGACCCGGAGTGACTCGTAGACCCCCGTCGGCGACAAGGTGAGCAGACCATGCGTCTCCGACAGGCGCCTCTCCATGGTCTCGCGCCAGCGGGCGGCGCTCTCGCGCTCCCGGCCCTCCGTCCGCGCTTCGAAGGCGGCCACGGCCGTCACGGCCTCGGCGAGGCGCCCGGCCTTTTCGAGGGCCAGCGCCTGGTTGTGGAGCAGGCCCGGGCGTGGGTCGAGTCGCGCCGCGTCGGCGAAGCGGGCGGCGGCCTCGTCGTAACGTCGTTTCTCGAAGAAGTGCCGGCCCGCGTCGTAGAGCGCCTTCACCTCGGGACTCGGCGGTGGGGGGGCGGCCCACGCCACCGTAGGAGCGCCCGCGAGCGCCACCACGAGCGTCAGAGCGCCAGAGGCGCGGCGACAACCGAGTCTCAGGAGCATCACAGCGGCTTCAGCCCGCGCTCGGATCGCCGTTCGAGCGGGACGACGAGCTCCGCTGGGCTCGTGTCGTCGAGGGTGATCCGCGCCGCGACGTAGCCCGGTCGCTTCACCTCAAGCCGGCGCGGCGTCCCCGCCGTCAGCGTCACGTCTTGCGGCGCCTTGCCGAGAACGACGTCTCCGTCGTGGACGATCGCCCCCGGCGGCGTGGCGTCGACGCGGACGACGCGTGTCGCTGGCGCAGCAGGCGCGACCGCGAGGGGTACGTCATCGAGGCCATGCCGGGCCGCGACCGCCGTAGTCGGCTCCGGCTCTCGACGCGGGATCGTCTCCACGGGCGCCGGCATCGCGAGCGCCCTCGTCGTCGCCGCGGGCGGCACCGCGATGGGCTCGGTGGGGCCTGCCGACGCGGGCGCTTCGGCTCGAGGCCATATCCAGACGCCGATGGCCCCCAGCGCGACGGCGAGGGCGGTCATGAAGGCGGCCCGTGTTGGGCGCGCTGGGCGCTGAACGTCCGGCGCCGTGGTCGGGCTCGGCGTGTGCGAGACCTCGGTGGGCGGCCGCAGCGCCGCGTCGAGCCGCTCCCGAAGAACGGTCGCCGACGCAGGGCGGTCGTCTGGCGCTTTGGCGAGGAGCGACCGAACGAGCGTGTCGAGACCCGCTGGGACGCCGGGGACGTCGAGCTCGGGTACAGGCGCCGTGACATGGAGCAGCAGGGTCGCCACGGCTTCGGCGGCTTCAAAAGGGCGCCTGCCCGTCAGCATCTCGAAGAGCACCACACCGAGGCTGTAGAGGTCCGAACGTGCGTCGAGTGGCCAAGCTTGAGCGGCCTCGGGGCTCATGTAGGCGGGGGTTCCGGCGATGATCCCCGAGGCGGTCCCGGGCGAAGGGAGGGCGCCGGGTGGGGCGTCGTCACTGTCCATCGCTTTGGCAATCCCGAAGTCGAGGACCTTCACGACGTCGCTCGCGCCCGGCCTCTCGAGCACCATGACGTTCTCGGGCTTGAGGTCCCGATGGAGGAGCCCGAGCCGGTGCGCTTCGGACAGCCCATCGCAGATCTGGACGCCGATTCGGACGACTCGTTCGGCGGGGAGCCGCCCTTGTTCCGTGATGAGCTGGGCGAGGGACTTGCCGGGCAAGAGCTCCATCGCCATGTACAAGAGCCCGGTCGGCGTCTGGCCGAAGTCGTGGAGCACGACGCAGTTCGGGTGGTTCAGCCGCGACACGGCCCGGGCCTCGCGGAAGAAGCGTCGCACCGTCCCGGCGTCACCGGCTCGTGACCGGCGCACGACCTTCAGCGCGACCGGCCTGCCGACCGAGGTCTGCGTTGCGCGGTAGACCGCGCCCATGCCGCCGACGCCGATGAGAGCCTCGATCGCGAAGCGCCCGTCCACGACCGTCCCGACGAGGGCCTCGTCGGAGTCGACCGGCAGCAACGGGCGACCATCCCGTGGACACGGGCCGGGCAGGTCCGCGCCGTGCCCACAGTCCGGGCACAACCAGCGGCCCCGTGCAGCGGGTGCCCAGTCCAGGGTGGGCGTAACGGCCACGGCTCAGTCGCCCGTCCCCGGGAGCGCGTCGAAGGGGCCCGACCACGTCGAGCCGACCGCGCCGGGCAGGGTCCCGCCACCGCCGCTCACGTCGATGGTGAGCGCGTCGCTGATGGTGTCCCCATGGAGCGCCACGCGCCCACCGCCCCCACCGCCTTCGGTGCCGGTGGCGCCGCGGGCTCGTAAAGTCCCGCTGCCATTGATGATCTTGGAGAGAAGGAGGATGGAGCCTCCCGACGCGGCGAGGCCCGGTTGATCGGTCCCGTTCGCCGTGACGAGGCCGTCGATGGTGACCTCGTCGCTCGCGATGAAGGCGATAGCGCCGCCGCCGAGCCCGTCTTGGGTCCCCGCCGCTCCAGAGCCGAGGGCCGTGGGCCACACGAGCGATCCGTAGGTCGACTCTTGGCCGCAGTAGGACGGCGAGATGGCGCCACCGAGCCCACCGTGGCTCGCGCTCACGTTGCCGCCGCACTGGCCGGGGCCATTGCCGGGCGTGAAGCCCTGGCCATCGGCGGTGACCACGGCGCCGACACCGACGATGATGGTGTGCGCATGGAACACGCAGCCGGCCCCGTACCAGCCGTCTTGCGTGCCGAGGCAGGTCACCGTGTCGCCGGGGCCGAGGTCGATGGTGTCGAAGTAGTGGTGCCCCGGTGGAAATGTCTTGGTGATCGTGAGGTTGGGCCGCAGGCCAGCGCAGAGCCCAGCGGCGCATTGATCGGGCGTGGTCGTGACGTCGCCGTCGTCGCACGGGCCGCTCGCGCTGGTCACGACGCACACGGAGAGTGGCCCACTCGGCGTACAAGTCGCCGACGTGCACGGATTCCCGTCGTCGCAATCGGCCTCCGTGGCGCACGGGCGACCCGTCCGATCGTCACACGCGTCGCCTACGCCGTCGCCGTCGCCGTCGAGCTGAGCGGGGTCGGCGAGGCCAGGGCATCGATCCACCACGTCCGGGACGCCGTCGAGATCGGCGTCCGAGGTCGCATCGGTCGCTTCAGCGACGATACGAACGTCGTCGATCCCACCCGCGAACGCGCGAGTGCCATCGACGGCGCCGCCTATAGACAGCTCCGCGATTGCAACGAGGTTGCTGCTCACTCCGCCGTCCTGGGCGGCGCCCGAGACCACGCCGTCGAGCAGGACCGCGTTGCGCGGGCGTCCTTCCTTCTCGATGTGCCGGACGCAGGCGACGTGGTGCCATTGTCCATCGGCCATCGCGACATCGCCCACGGCGACCGACTCGGATGGGCCAATGACCTTGAAGCTACATCGTGCCCGGCCCGTGGCGTCGAGCCCGAGTGTGAAGGCGTCGTTGGTCGCCCCCAGGGCGATCCGAACTGCGCCCAGGCTGCCGACCTCCGCGCGCACCCAGGCGCTGACCGTGAGTCGAGACAGCGCTTGGTAGGCCACCGGAGCGGCGATGACGACGCGACCATCGGCCGTGCCTGGGGCGAGGATGGCGCGCCCACGCGGCCCGGCCACGCCGCGCTCGATGCCCGGTCCGACCTCACCCGGCGTGGCCTGCCCGGCTTGGTCCTTTACCGGCCCTGTCGCCTCGTCGAGTGGCCAGAACCCGAGCTGAGCGCTCTCGCATTGGTCTTTCGAGTCGAGCGGGCAGAGGTCGCAGGCGTCGCCGCGGTCGTCGTCGTCGCTGTCGAGCTGGGCGCCGTTCGGGCGGTCCACGCAGTTGTCCACCGGATCGGCTGCCCCGTCGCCGTCCTGGTCACAGGTCTCGTCGCGGACGCCGTCGCAGTCGTTGTCGCGAAGATCGCACGCCGTCTCGACCGCTTCGTAGTGGGGGAGGGCGCTCCGGTCGCAGACCGGCTCGCCGAGCGTACAGCGTAGCGGCGCTCCGAGTGCGCACACGCCGGGGCCCGCGCAGTCCTCGTCGATGCCGAGGTCGAGACCCTCATCGGTCTCTCCGTCGCAGTCCTCGTCGACCCCGTCGCAGCGCGTCTCCGTCGTTGCGTAATCGGGTATCGCCTCGTAATCACAGGTCCAAACGGAGTTCGAACAAGTGGCGGTGCCGCCTGCCGCGCAGACACCCGCCTTCTTGCAGGGGCTCGCGGCCCACCCGGTGAGGGGAGCGGCGAGGCAACCCACGGCGGTCGAGCACAGGTCGCCGGTGCACAGGTCGCCGTCGTCGCAGACCCGCGGCGTCCCCACGCACGTCCCACCCGCGCAGGTGTCGTCCGTCGTGCAGGCGTCGCCGTCGTCGCACGTGACCGTGTCCGCGGCGGTGGTCGTGTCGCAGGTGCCGGAGGCGCAGACGCCCGGACTACAGGTCGATCCGGGGCAGTCGGCGTCCACCGTGCAGCAGTCGGCGATGGCGACCCCGTGGCAGCTCCCGCCCGCACAGGTGTCGCCCGACGTACACGCCGAGCCGTCGTCGCAAGTCCCCGCGATCGGGGCGTGGAGGCAAGTCCCACCTTCACAGAGATCGGCCGTGCAGGGGCTGTCGTCGTCGCACTCGAGGGGGACTTGCACGCACTCGCCAAGGGCGCAGGTCGCCGAGGTCGCGCAGCCGCCGGGCGCGAGCGCGCAGGTCGTGTCCGAGCGCGGCGAGAAGACACAACGTTCGTCGTCGCACGTGTCCGCCGTACACGCGTTTTCGTCGTCACAGTCGCCGTCGCTCGCGCAGCAGTTGGCGATGGGCAACCGTTCACAGGTTGATTCGACGCAGCGATCGATGGTGCAGGGATCATCGTCGGCGCAGCTCGTCTCGCAGTCCCCGCTGGATTCGCCCGTGTCGAGGTCGTCGGCGTCGGGGACGTCGATCTCGACGTCATCACCCGGTTCCGCGTCATCCGGTTCCGCGTCGACCGTCGTGTCCACCGACACGTCACCGGGGCCGACGTCGGTGGCGCCGGTACCCAGCGTCGCGCGCTCGATCTGAATGCAGCCGGCGGCGCCGACGAGCACCACCAGGGCAGCGAGTGCCCGCCGGACGCCCACAGGCGCCGCGCGCCAGTCTTCTGCGGCCCGCGGGCTCACCGGTAGTCCTCCGGGCTCTTCTCTTGGGTGTTCAGCCACCGATAGAGCTGAAAGCGGCTACAACCGAGCGCCGATGCGGCGTCTTGTACGCGGCCGGCGTGCTCCCGGAGCGCCGCGTCGACGGCAGCGTCGTCCGGCAGCGCGCTGACCGGCTTTCGAGGGGTCGCGCTCGATGGGAGCTCGTCCGAGGCGTCGTCACTCCACACCGAGGGCGGGCGAAAAGGCCCCGACGTCAAGTTGGCCGCAGCCACGGCCGTGGCGAGGTTCTTGAGCTCGCGGACGTTGCCGCGGAAGGGCCGCGATTCAAGGCCCAGCCACCAGTCGAGCGGGATCGGGGCGGCGCGTGCGAGGTCGGGCGGCGCCACGAGCCACGCCAGCTCGGGTCGACCGTTCGCGACGGCCAAGAGGGCATGCGCGAAGAGGAGTGGGATGTCGCCGCGCCGCTCTCGCAGGGGCGGTGGCTCGATGGTGAGCGCGCGGAGGCGCTCGAAGAGGTCGCGCCGGAAGGCCCCCGACGCAATCGTGGTCGCGAAGGGGCGGTGGGTCGCGGCGATGATGCGCGTGTCGAGCGGCCGGTCCTCGTGCGTGCCCATTCGGGCGTAACGACGTAGCTCCAGGACTCGAAGGAGGCGTTTCTGGAGGTCCGGGCTCATGTCCCCGATCTCGTCGAGGAAGAGTGTGCCCCGTCGCGCGAGCTCGAACGCGCCGGCGCGATCGGCCTGGGCGCCCGTGAACGCGCCGCGGACGTGCCCGAAGAGCTCGGACGTGGCCGTACCTTCGTCAAGCCCAGCGGTGTTGATGCCGACGAACTTCCCGCGCGCGCCGGAGAGGTCGTGAAGGGCGCGTGCGATGAGCTCTTTACCCGTGCCCGTCTCGCCCATCACGAGGACCGGGTCGTCGAAGGTGCTTACAGCGCGAATCGAGGCCCTGAGTGCCGCCATGGCCTCCGACCGGCCGACGAGGCCCAGCTCAGCGTCCAGCGTGCGCTCGGCCGGATCGGCCAGCCGCGTGCCGACTTCCAGGACGACGCGATCCCCGAGGGCGAACCGGTCGCCCACCTGGAGCCGCTCACCCGTCACGAGCGGGCGCATCGGTGACGCCTGGCCGGACGCTCGAACGATCGCCGAGACCGGCATGCGGATGCCGGCGCTCGGGCTGACCTCGACCGCTCCCGCCGGGAGCAGGCGCAAGACGACGTGTTCGCGGCTGACGAAGGGGTCGTTCAGCGGGCTCGCCACGGCGCCGTAGAGCGAGGTGAAGTCCGGTGACGCCCGGCCGATGGTGGTGGTGCTTCGGGGATCAAGGCGCAGCTCATCGCCGACACGCCGCAGATCGGAGTGATAGACGATACGCAGACACCGCTCTACTGGACGGCCATCCGCCGCTTTGGCGTTCGGCTCAAGGGCGGAGAGGTCGAGCGTGGACATGGTCCCATGGATCGGGCTTTACGCGCCCGAGGTCAACTCTGTTGCGGAGACTGTATTCGAGAGGAGGGCGAGCCGCTCGCGTTCACTGCCCCGGGCTCGACGGCTGCGCGTGGGTCAGGGCCGCGACATAGGGCCCGGCCCGTCGCTCGGCGAAGAGGTCGAAGACTAGCATCACGGTCGCCTGCATGACGAGCCCCACACCGAATGCGAACCAGAAGTCGCTGCGTGACAAGGACCACGCGAGGCCGGCGCCGAGCGCGATGAGGGCCACCTCCACGGCTTTGATCACGGTGAAGGTGTTCATGACCGTCGCCATACGCGTGGATTCGACCTTGACCATCGCCTCACTATCGCGGGCGCGTTCATCGACAAGCGCCGCCACTTGGCCGTCCGTCCGGGCATAGACGGCGATGCCAATCCCGAGCTCGAGGACACCGACGAGCCCGAGCGGGACGGCCATGCCGCGAAGAGCGCCGGCGCTGAAGAGGAGCCAGCCTGCGGCGACAGTCGCCAAGAGCCCGATGCCGATGATGGGGAGCATCGCCTGTTTCTCGGCCGAGAAGTACGTCGTGAGCGCCGTCGCGAGGTCCGTCATGAGGGAGGGATAGCACCTCGAATCGAGATTCGAAAGGCCGCGCGCCTCGCTTTGGCCCGCGCTTTGGACGTCGCGTGACGGACGGGGGCGGGTCTCGTAACCTCCCGCGCCATGAGAGCCAAGGTGCAGCGGCGGGACGAGCATGGCGCTGGCGGGCGCTCCGTAGACGTCGAGGTCAGGTGGTCCATCGCCGTCGACCGGGGCGGGACCTTCACCGACGTCATCGCGACGAACGACGCCGGCCTTCGGGTCGTGTCCAAGCTGCTGACCACGTCGGCGCTCTACCCCGACGCGACGCTCGAAGCGATACGGCGGATCCTCGACGTCGCGCCCGGAACGCCTCTCCCCGTAGAGCGGTTGCGCGAGGTCCGCGTCGGGACCACGGTCGCCACCAACGCGCTGCTCGAACGTCGCGGCGCCCGGACGGCGCTGGTCACCACCCACGGCTTCGGTGACGCCCTCCTCATCGGGGATCAGACGCGTAGTGACCTCTTCGGGCTCGCGCACGCGCCGCGGCGACCGCTCTATTCCGAGGTCGTCGCCGTGGGAGAACGGATCGGCCCCGATGGTGAGGTGGTGACGCCACTCGACGTAGAGGGGCTCGCCGCCGGCTTACGGGCCGCGCGCGCCCGCGGGACGACGGCGCTCGCCATCGCGTTCTTGCACGCCACGGTGAATTCCGCTCACGAGCGCCTCGCCGGCGAGATCGCGCTGCGCGAAGGCTACGGGGACGTCGCGCTCTCTCATCGCACCGTCGCCGTCGACCGCTTCCTCCCGCGCGCGAGCACCACTGTCGCCGACGCCGTCCTCACCCCGCCGCTCGGGGCGTATCTGAGTGGGCTCTCCGCGGCGCTGCCGGGCGTCCCGCTCCTCGTGATGCAGTCGAGCGGCGGGCTCGCGGAGGCGGGGCAAATACGGGGCAAAGACGCGGTCCTCTCCGGTCCCGCGGGCGGCGTGGTCGCGCTCGGGTCCGTGGCCACGCGCTTCGAGTTGCCGCAGCTCATCGGCTTCGATATGGGCGGGACGTCAACGGACGTGTGCGCCTACGCCGGTGGTCTCGAGCGGGCCGCGTCCGGCGTGGTCGATGGGGTTCAGCTCCACGTGCCGATGCTCGCCGTCCACACCATCGCCGCGGGCGGCGGCTCGGTGCTCGGCTTCGACGGGGAGCGGCTCGTGGTGGGGCCCACGTCGGCGGGCGCGCGCCCTGGACCGGCCTGCTACGGCCTCGGGGGCCCGGCCACCGTCACGGACGCGAACCTCGTCCTCGGGCTCCTCGATCCCCAGGTCTTCCCCGCCGTCTTCGGCCCCGCCGGCGACACGCCGCTGTCCGTCGACGCCGCGCGGGCCGCGCTGGCGGCGATTCACGAGACGCTGCCTACCGTGGTCCGGGACTCGTTCGGCGCCGACCCGCTCCGGTCGCTCGCGCGCGCTTTCGTCACCGTCGCCGTAGAGACCATGGCCCGGGGAGTCGCGCGCGTCACCATCGAGCGGGGCCTCGACGCCCGCGACTTCGCACTCTGCGCCTTCGGCGGTGCGGCCGGGCAGGTAGCCTGTCGCGTCGCCGACGTGCTCGGCATCCGGACGGTCGTCGTCCCCCGTGACGCGGGCGTGATGTCAGCGTCGGGGATTGCGACGGCGCCCCGGCGCCGGGTCTTCGAGCGGGCGGTCGGACGGCCGCTCGAAGGCGCGGCGAGCTTCGTGGCTGAGACGCTCGACTTGCTCCGGGGCCAACAATCCCTCGAGGGCGACGCGCATGAGCGCGTGTCGGTCCGGCTCACCGCCCGCGACTCGGCGTTCTCGCTCGAGCTCTCGGCGCCCGAGGTCACGGCGGCGCCGGGAGAAGCCCACTGGGACGCCGACCTCGATCGGCGCTTCCGCGACGCGTACCACCGCCGCTATGGCGTGAGCCCCCGCGGGGGCCTCTGGCTCGAGAGCGTGCTCCTCACGGTCGGTGACGATGCGGCACCCCCGGGCCCCCTCGACTACTCCCCGGCTCCTGCGATCGCCGTGACCGGGCCCGCGCCCACCATCCTGACCTTCCGGACGCACACGGTCGCCGTGGAGCCCGGCTGGTCGTGGTCCCAAAGCTCCGCGGGCGACGTGGTGCTCACGCGGGCATCCGCAGTGTCCACGAGGGCGCAGGGCGCCTTCGGCAGCGCTCGCGACCCGGTCGGCCTCGCCGTCATGGGACACCGCTTCATGGGGATCGCCGAGGCGATGGGGCTCGCCCTTGAACAGACGGCGGTCTCGGTGAACATCAAGGAGCGGCGCGATTATTCGTGTGCGCTCTTCGACGCGGACGGGCGGCTCGTCGCCAACGCACCCCATATCCCGGTCCATCTCGGCTCGATGAGCGACGCGGTCGCGGCCGTCATCGCGCGACACGAGGCGCTCGACGACGGCGACGCGTTCCTCGTGAACGACCCCTACGCCGGGGGCACCCATCTCCCTGATTTGACGCTCATTTCGCCCGTCTCCGTGGGGCCCTGGCGCTTCTTCGTGGCGTCGCGCGGGCACCACGCTGACGTCGGCGGCATCACGCCGGGCTCGATGCCCAGCCACAGCCGGACCATCGCCGAGGAAGGGATCGTGTTCTCGGGGCTTCGGGTCGGGCGCGACTGGGCCCTCGACGAGGCGCTCCTCCGGGACGCGCTGTCCGTGGGCCCCCACCCGGCGCGGCAACCCGATCAGAACCTCGCCGACCTCGCGGCCCAGCTCGCCGCGAATCAGCGTGGGGCCGCCCGCCTCCGCGCCCTCGCGGACGAGCTCGGAGACGACGTCGTGGTCGCGTACACCGGCCACGTCCGTGACCACGCCCGGCAGGCCGTAGCGCGGCTCGCGGGGCGGCTCCCGGCCGGCGCTGCGACCCTGCCGCTCGATGACGGGGGCGAGATACGAGTGCGCCTCACCCCGAGGCCCGGTGAGCCCCTGCTGATCGACTTCACCGGGTCGTCCGCGCAGCTCGATACCAACGCGAACGCGCCGCGCGCGGTGGTGAAGGCCGCCGTGCTCTATTCGCTCCGGCTCCTGACGGGCGAAGACATCCCGATGAACGACGGGTGCCTCGAAGCGGTCGAGCTCGTCATCCCCGAGGGCTCGCTGCTCGCGCCACGTTCGCCGGCTGCGGTGGTCGCGGGGAACGTCGAGACCTCCCAGATCATCTGCGACGCGCTCCTGCTCGCTGCCGGCGCCATGGCCGCCAGCCAAGGCACGATGAACAACGTCGCGTTCGGCGATGAGCGCGTCCAATACTACGAGACTCTCGCGGGCGGCGCGGGCGCCGGTCCCGGGTTCGCCGGCGCGTCGGCCATCCAGTGCCACATGACGAACTCTCGGCTGACCGACCCCGAGGTCCTCGAACGCCGGCTCCCCGTCCGTGTGGAGTGCTTCGAGGTGCGGCGCGGGTCCGGCGGCGCGGGCACCTGCGACGGTGGCGACGGCGTGCGGCGCCGGCTGCGTTTCCTCGGGCCGCTGCGGCTATCAGTGCTCTCTAATCGGCGCCGCTTCGGGAGTCCGGGGCTCGCGGGCGGCGGTGACGGCGCGCCCGGGCACCAACACCTCGAACGTGGCGGCGCCGTGGAGCCGCTCGGCCATCGCGCCGACGTGTTCGTCCACGCGGGTGACGTCCTTCACATCGAAACCCCCGGTGGCGGCGGTTACGGCCTCTCCCCGCGTTCGCGCGGCCATGACGAATCGGAGCCTTCATGATCATCATCCCGAACCCGACCGGCTCCGTGCCGACCGCCCCCGATTGGCGCTTCCGGCGCGACACCCGCGCCCGCGCCCGTGCCCGGCAGCGCCTCGCCGACCTCCTGTGGACGCCGAACGGGCATCGACGATTGCCCACCGAAGCCGCGCTCGAAGCCGCCATTACGGCGCTCGGGCCCGGCGATCTCTGGTGGGTCATGGAGGCCAGCTCGGCGGGTCCCCTCTACTTCCTGCCGACCGTCGAGTGGGTCGCCCTCGTCGCCGAGTATTTGGACTCGCTCGGCGTCGCATCGGTCCTCGAAGTCGCCTGCGGCGACGGCTTCCTCTCGAGCTGTCTCCGCGCCCACAGGCCGGCGCTGCGCGTCGTCGCCACAGACGACGGCTCGTGGGGCCGCGCGGCCGGGCGCATGACGGACGCCGATCGGGCGCTCTCGCCGGGCGTCGACTTCGCCGGCATCCGCCCCGGCGACGGCGTGCGGCGTCAAAAAGCCCTCGCCGCCGTGGAGGCCGAGAAGCCCGACCTCGTCCTCGTGAGCTGGGCGCCCCCCGGCCGCCTCGTCGACCGCGTGATTCAGTCGCCGTCCTCGAAGTTCGTCCTCGACATCGGCACCGACGGCGACGTGTGCGGCAATGGGCAAGCGACCTGGCGCTTCAACAAGGACTTCATCGACGGCCCGCTCGAAGACCGCGCCTTCTGCCGCCTCGACGACGAACCCGCCGAGGCCCGAAACACGCGCATCACGCTCTACTATGGCCGCGCGCACCCCGACTTCGCGATCGAGCGCTGACCCCTGGCGTACCGAAGCGCGGCGGCGGGCATCCGCTCGTGTTGCGCTTCGAGCCACCTCGGTGTGAACCTCGCTGGATAGCGCGGCCTTTGCTGCTAAAGTCCGGCCGTGTCTTCCCCCAGCTCTCACCCCAAAGCTCTCGTCGAGCTCGTCCTTTTGGACGCCGCCGCCGAACGCCTCGTCCGCGGCGAGCTCGTCGCGTTCCCGACCGAGACCGTCTACGGCCTCGGCGCCGACGCGACCGCCGATCGCGCCGTCGCCTCCGTCTACGCCGCCAAAGGCCGACCGACCTTCAACCCGCTCATCGTCCACGTCCCCTCCTTCGCGGACGCCGAGGCCCTCGTCACCTTCACCCCCGCGGCGCGGGCGCTGGCGGAGCGCTTCTGGCCCGGTCCGCTGACGCTGGTGCTCCCGCGCCGACCCGACTGCCCGGTGTCGCTGTTGGCAAGCGCCGGGCTCGACACCCTCGCGGTTCGCGTCCCGGCTCACCCCCTCGCGCTCGCGCTCCTCGAACGTGTAGGTCGCCCCGTCGTCGCCCCGAGCGCCAACCCGTCCGGGCGCGTCAGCCCGACGACCGCCGACCACGTGCTGCAGGGCTTCTCGGACACCTTGCTCCCGATCGGCGTCCTCGACGGCGGGCCGTGCCGAGTCGGCGTCGAGTCGACGGTCGTGCAAGTCGAGGGCGACGTCGTCACGCTGCTTCGCCCCGGCGGTCTGCCCCGCGGCGCCATCGAAGCCGTGCTCCAATCCGAACTCCGACGCGCGAGCCCGATCGCGGGGCCTGCGCCCACCCTCCACTCGCCCGGCCTGCTCGAGAGCCACTACGCGCCGACCTTGCCCGTACGACTCGGCGCCCAGGGCGCCCGCCCCGGCGAAGTGCTCCTCGGGTTCGGCCCCTCGGCCCGCGCTGATCTGAACCTCTCCGAACGCGGTGACGACGTCGAAGCCGCTGCCAACCTCTTTGCTATGCTCCGGGCGCTCGACGCCCTCGGTGCCGCCCGTGGGGCCGAGGCCATCGCCGTCATGCCGATCCCGGAGAAGGGGCTCGGTGAGGCCATCGTCGACCGACTGCGCCGCGCGGCGGCCCCTCGCCCGTGACTCATGAGCCCACACGAGCCCCCGAGGCCCTTCCGCGCCACGACATCGTGCTCACGACCTTCAACGCGCGGTTCATCCACTGCGCCTTCGGGCTACGCTACCTCCTGGCGAATCTCGGCCCTCTCCGCGAGCGCGCGACGATCCGCGAGTCGGTGCTCGGCACGCGCCCGGCCGATCTCGCCGAGCAGCTCTTGTCCGAGTCACCGCGTCTCGTCGGCATCTCCGTCTACATCTGGAACGTGCGCGAGTCCTTGGAGTTATTGCGGATCCTGAAGCGGATTCAGCCCTCGCTGGTGGTCGTCGTCGGCGGCCCGGAGGTCAGCCACGAGCTCGAAGACAGCCCCTTCGCGCGCGAGGCCGACGCCGTCATCACCGGCGACGGCGAACACGCGTTCGCGACGCTCTGCGCCGACGTCTTGCGCGACGGGGCGTGGCAGGGCCCGCGGGTCATCGCCGGCGGCAAACTCGCGATGGACGACCTCGTCCTCCCTTACGACGAGTACACGGACGACGACCTCGCCCACCGCGTCGTCTACGTCGAAGCGTCGCGCGGCTGTCCCTTCCGCTGCGAGTTCTGCCTGTCGTCGCTCGACAAAGGCGTGCGGCCCGGCCGCCTCGACCGCCTCTTCACCGCCTTCGACCGGCTCCTCTTGCGTGGGCTACGCCAGTTCAAGTTCGTCGACCGCACCTTCAACATCGACGTCGAGACCAGCGCCGCCATCCTCGACTACTTCCTCGGCCACCTGCGGCGCCTCGAGGGCGCTGAGGGGAGCGAGGGCAGGGAGGGCGGGGCGCCGCTCTTCCTCCATTTCGAGATGATCCCGGACCGGCTCCCTGACGCCCTCCGCGAGCGCCTGCGGGTGTTCCCGCCCGGGAGCCTCCAGCTCGAAGTCGGCGTCCAGACGTGGGATCCCGCGGTCTCGAAGCGCATCTCGCGCGTCCAGAACCCGGCTCGGCTCCAGGACAACTTCCGCTTTCTGCGCAACGAGACCCACGCCCACGTCCACGCCGACCTCATCGTGGGCCTGCCGGGCGAGACCCTGGCGTCCTTCGCCGTGGGCTTCGACGCGCTCTTCGCGCTCGGGCCAGACGAAATACAGGTCGGCATCCTGAAGCGGCTCAAAGGCGCACCGATCGCGCGGCACGAACACGAGTTTCAGCTCGTCTTCGCGCCCGAGCCGCCCTTCGAAGTGCTCTCGACCTCGACCTTGACCTTCGCCGATGTGCAGTTCCTGCGGCGATTTGCGCAGGTCCACGATCAGGCGGTCAATCGTGGCCACTTCCCGCGGGCGACGGCGTTGCTCTTCGGCGGGGCCGCGTCCGCCTTCGAGCGGGTCGATGCACTCACCCGTTTCGTCGAGCGCGAGCTCGGTCGCACCCACGCCGTCGCGCTCGGGCCGCTCGCGGACGTGCTCTATCGTTTCTTGACGTGCGAGCTCGCCCTAGCCCCCGAGGTCGTCGGGCCGGCACTCTGCGAGGACTACGTCGCGGGCGGCAAACGGGGGCTCACGCCCTTCTTGCAGACGGTCCCGGGCGGGGCGGCGGCGCGGGTGGTCGCGCCGGGGAGCGCCCGCAGCGCGACGCCGTCACGCCAGGAGCGTCACGCGACGCGCGAGTGAGGCTCGGAAGAGGGCCCGCGGAGCGGGAACGGCGATGTGTTTTGGGAGATAAGAGGGGAGGGGGCCGAAGCCGCCGGCGAGGGCGGCTCCGGGGGACTGGCTTACCAGTCCTTGCTGAGCGCGGCGCTGAGGCCGAAGCCACCCGCCCCGCCCGCACCGGTGATGAAGTCCGGACCGTTCTGCCACCAACCGGTGTTCACGTCGATGTCGAGCGAGACGCCGGCGGGGAGGTTGAAGCCGACGCCCGTCGAGATGAAGTGGTTGACCGAGGCGCTGGTGGTCTTGCCGGCCACGATGTCCCCGTCGAACTCGGTCCCGTCGGTCCAGTTCCAGTAGAAGTGCTGACGACCACCGAAGCGGATGTCGAGCCACTCCCAGACCTTCACGTCGACCGCGAGGTTGTAGAAGAAGCCGAACTGCGAGACGGACTCCTTCTCGACGGCGTTGTCGTCACCATCGTCGATCGAGGACGTGACGACGTTGCCGAAGATACCGAAGCCCGGCTGAACCGTGATGCCGTCCTCAAGGTTCAGACGGATGTCCATACCGGCGACGGTCGAGAAGCCGATGCCCGAGTGAACCGGGGCGTCGTCGGTGATGACGTCCTGGCTGTCGGCGAAGGCGAGGTCGAGGTCGACGTAGGGGACCAGCTCGTGCGGGCCCGAGAACGCGAAGGTGCCGCGGAAGAGCAGGCCGACGTCAATCTGCTTGCCTTCGGTCTTCGGCTCGGCCACGCCATCGCCGTCCGGACCTTCGTCCGTCGGGATGCCGACGCCGATGTCGAGGGCGAAGTCGAGGGCGCCGATCGAGGTGTCGACGCCGAGACCGACGCCGAGGTCCATGTGGAACGGACCCTGGTTGGTGGTGTTCTCGTCGTTGTCGTCGCGCGCCGTCTCCTTGTCGCCATAGCCGGCGAGCAGGAAGCCGAGGCGGGCCGACCCGAGGTCGAGGCCCAGCATGACGGTGCCCTTGTGCATCACGCCGCCGTCGCCGACGTTCGAGGTGCCCGAGCCCTGGTGGATGCCGCGGATGCCCGCCGCCGTACCAGCGAAGCGGATGCCGTCATCGCCGCCGGTGGCCGCGCTGTCGAGCGTGATACCGGGGATGGCGCCCGTCGTGCCGTAGATCGCGAGGACGACCGTCGGCGTGAAGTTGTAGTGGAAGCCGAACGAGCTGAGCGTGCCCGTGTTCGCGTCGGCCGTCTGGATGCCCGCCCAGCCGCCGTACTTCACGAGCTCGGCGGGGAGGTGGAAGATGTTCCGCTCATCGAGGAACGTGAAGTTCTTGATGTCGCCACCGACCGAGTTGATTCGGCTCTGGGTGGCGCTTGCCGTTCCGGCGAGGCCGAGCACGGCTGCGGCGCCGGCCATCACGAGTCCCTTGTTCATGTGCATATCCTCCGAGTTCCGTCATGGCACGGGAGCGAGCTGCTCGCCCGTGACTTCGAACGGCAGCCGGGCTCTCGAGTTCGAGAAAGCCCATTACTTTCGTCGGCTTAGCTTCTCTGTGCGGCCGATTCGGCGCGGTGAGTAGCACGTCCCCGCGAAGGGAGTCAATCGGCCGCGTCCCGGCGCACGGTCGATCTAGCCTCGTGGCGGGTCAAGAAAATCACGATCCCCGCGCGTCGCCATTTCCGCTTTGAGTCTCTGGACTTCCACGGGTCTCGGCCAAGTTGGACGGTCGATGGAAAATGAAACACGTTCCAGTGTAGCTCGAACTGGCGGTCGGCTTGCAGCCTCCAGCGGTCCGGCTGACCGCTGACAGCTCCGCGCCAGGTCCGGCTGAAGTCGGCGCGGCCGGCGGGAGCCAACCGCCGACCGCTCCAAGCGGGCCGCTCCAAGCGAAAGGCCAAAACCTTGCCGCGATCGGGGCCCGTGTTACGGTCCGCGCGATGATTCAGCTCTACCACGTCTACAAGCGCTACCCGAACGGGATCGAGGCGCTCTCCGACGTGAACCTGCGTATTGGCGAAGGCGAGTTCGTCTTCCTGACCGGGGCCTCTGGCGCGGGCAAGACCACGCTGGTCAAGATCCTGCTGGCCTACGAGCGGCCGACGTCCGGGCAGGTGCTCGTCAGTGGGCGCAACCTTGGCGTACTGCGGGCGTCGTCGGTCCCCTTCTTGCGGCGCAACATCGGGGTCGTCTGGCAGGACTTCAAGCTGCTGAACAGCCGCACGGTGTTCGACAATGTCGCGATCTCGCTCGAGATCCTCGGCCTCCGCCCGAAGGAGATCGCCCGTCGGGTGAGCCAGATCCTCGACGTGGTGGGCCTTGAGAAGTACGTCCAGGCCCGGCCGCTCCAGCTCTCGGGCGGTGAACAACAGCGTGTCGCCATCGCTCGCGCGCTCGTGAACGAACCCGCGATCCTGCTGGCCGACGAGCCGACGGGTAACCTCGACCCGGACCTCTCGGTCGAGATCATGAACCTGCTCCTCGATCTGCAGCAGAAAGGCACGACAGTGATGGTGGCCACACACGACCGATTCCTGCTTGAGCGTTACAAGAAACGCACCTTGCTCCTGAATCGTGGCTTCCTCGTCGAGGACACGTCCGGTCTCGAGACCTCCTTCAACGCCGCGAGCCTCCTCGACGACGATGAAGAAGAGCGGAAGCGCTGAAGGCCGGATCCCCCAGATGATCTACCGACTCGGCTATTTCTTTCGCGAAGCCTTCAAAAACATTGGCCATTCGCTGCTGCTCACGAGCATCTCGATCTTGACCATCGCGGTCTCGCTCATCCTCGTGGGCTTCTTCGGCGGCATCCTGAACGCCGCTTCCGACCTCATCGACGGGGTCGCCGAGGACATCCGGATCACGGCCTACCTCGATCCGGCGATCTCGCCCCTCGAAGTCACGACCATCACGGAGGCCATCAAGCAGCGTGAAGGGGTCGAGGCCGTCGAGTTCACGCCGCTCGCCGAAGACCGCGCGCGAAACCGGGCGTTGCTCGACGAGGAGCTGCTCGCGGGGCTCGACGAAGCGAGCGTCCCTGCGGCGCCGACATTGGAGATCGTCCTCGACAAGAAACGCCGGCTCCGGAAGGACGTCGAGGTGGTCTCGAGCTGGGTCTCGCAGCTCAAGGGCGTCCATGGCGTCTCCGAGGTCGAGATGGGGATGGACAAGATCCGCATCGGGCTCGCGTTCTACGACGTGTTCGGGACGCTCGCGTGGGCCATCTGCATCGTGCTCGTCGTCGCCGCCGTGTTCTTCGTCTTCTCGACGGTGAAGATGGCGGTGCATTCGCGGGCGGACGAAATCGAGATATTGCGACTCGTCGGCGCGACGCCGCGCTTCATCCGGATCCCGTTCTACATCGAGGGGGTCTTTCAAGGGATCATGGGGAGTGTCATCGCGTTCGCCATCGTGCTCTGGATCCACGGGCGCCTCGACACGACGATTCGCGAAGAGCACATGCTCGACATGCAGCTCGACCTCATCCC
>JADMJS010000755.1 GCA_018780435.1 Myxococcales bacterium | reverse complement strand
TCGTGTACGGCGCCTTCTGCGCCTACAACCAGACCGACGTGAAGAAGCTGGTCGCCTACTCCTCGGTCAGCCACCTCGGCTTCGTCGTGCTCGGCATGTTCGCCATGACCCGCGCGTCGGTCGAAGGCTCCATCCTCCAAATGGTGAACCACGGTATCTCGACCGGCGGGCTCTTCCTCTGCGTCGGCATCCTCTATGAGCGCCGCCACTCGCGCCTCATCGCCGACTACGGCGGCATCGCCAAGCAGCTCCCTTGGTTTGCGGTCTTCTTCATGGTGATGACGCTGTCTTCCGTGGCGCTCCCGGGCACCAACGGCTTCGTCGGTGAGTTCATCATCCTGCTCGGCAGCTTCGAAGAGGCGCTGTCGAGTCACCTCGACCGCACGCTACCGTGGACGGACTACATCACGAGCTGGCGTGTCCTCGCGACCGCCGGGTCGGTCATCGCCGTGTCTGGCGTCATCTTCGGCGCCATCTACATGCTCTCGATGTTCCGTCGCGTGATGTTCGGCGAGATCACCCACGAGGAGAACAAGCACCTCAAAGACCTGACCCCACGCGAGTTCGGCTACCTCATCCCGCTTGCCGTCCTGGTCTTCGTCATCGGCTTCTTCCCGAACGTGTTCTTCAACAAGATGCGCACCTCGGTCGATGCCTTTGTCGCCTACACCCGTCCGGCCGTCGTCGCCGTCCGCTCGCCCGAGACGGTCAACGCGAATCGCCGCCGTCGTGAAGGGCTCGCCGCCGGGACACTCCCCGGAGGCCCGGCCGACGCCGCGCCCCCGCTCGTCTTCGGTGTCCCAGCGCCCGCTGACGCACTCCCCGCGACCGAGGGAGAGGCCCGCTAATGCTGCACGACCTCTTCGTCACTTTCCCGATCTGGTTCGTCGCCATCATCGGGTGCTTCCTCCTGCTCCTCGACACCTTCGGAGACGAGGGCAGCCGCCGTTACCTCGGCCCGCTCTCGGCGGGTGGGGCGCTCGCGGCCGTCGGCGTCATCTGGCTGCTCTGGGGCCGCGCCGATCTCGCCTTCGAGACGCCGATGTTCCGCGGCATGATGGTCATGGGCAACCTTGAGCTCGCGGCCTGCTCGCTTCTGCTCATCATCGCGGCGGTCGTCTCGCTCATGGCGTCCGACCACGCGGAAGAGCAGGGCTTCGCCCACGGCGAGCTCTACGCGCTCGTGCACTTCGCGGTCTTCGGCATGATGGTGATGGCGACGGCGACGCACTTCGCGACGCTCTTCGTCGGCCTTGAGATCATGTCGATCGCGGTCTACATCCTCGCCGCGGTCAAGCGCACGAGCCCGCTCTCCGCCGAGTCGGGGCTCAAGTACTTCCTGCTCGGCGCGTTCTCGTCCGGCATCCTCCTCTACGGCGCGGCCTTCATCTACGGTGAGACCGCCGCCCTCGAGTACAACGCCATCCGCGAAGCCCTTGCGGCCAAGACGGAGCACACGGGTTACCTCGGCCTCGGGCTCGCGATGCTCGGCGTCGCGTTCGCCTTCAAGATCGCGCTCGTGCCCTTCCACATGTGGACGCCGGACGTCTACGAAGGCGCCCCGCCGCCGGTCACGGCCCTCATGGCCACTGGCGTCAAGGCCGCCGCCGTCGTCGCGATGGCCCGCTTCTTCGGGGCGGCGCTCCCGGGCACCGTGGTCGGCGCCGAGCTCGATCGCGACTTCCTGAACGCCATGTCGCTCTTCGCGATCCTGACCGTCCTGGTCGGTAACACCGTGGCACTGCATCAGACGAGCCTCAAGCGCATGCTCGGCTACTCGTCGATCGCCCACGCCGGCTACCTCGTCATCGGCGTGCTCGCGCTCCACATCGCCCCGTCGTCCTCCGGCCTCGGCGCGCTCATCTTCTACCTCTTCACCTACGCGCTCGCGAACCTCGCCGTCTTCGCGGTCCTCTCCTGGATCGTCCGGGGCCGCGACGAAGACGCCACCTTCGACTCGATCGCCGGCCTCGCCAAGACGCGCCCCTTTGCGGCCGTGGTCCTCGGGCTTGGGATGTTGTCGCTCGCGGGTGTACCGCCCACGGCCGGCTTCTTCGGCAAGCTCGAGCTCTTCCGCGCCGCGCTCGACGCCGAACCCGATGGCTCGCGCCGACTGCTCTACCTGGTCATCGTCGCGATGCTCGGGAGCGTCGTGAGCGTCTATTACTACCTGCGCGTCATCGTCTACGCGTACTTCAAGGAGCCGGTCGTCGCGGCCGATGCGGCCCCTGCGGCGCCCGCCCCCGGTCGTCCACTCATGGCAGCGTGGGTCATCGCCGCCATCGGCATCGTCTACGTCGGCATGTTCCCGGGCCGCGCTGTGCGCGTCAGCCAAGGCGTCGCGGACAACCGCCCCGCGGTCGTCTCGACCTTCACCGCTCCGCCGGCGAACACGCCCGCCCTCGTGCGGCCCGCCGCACCGGCTCAGCCGCCCGTCCCCGCTCCCGCTCACTGAATCACTGGCGCGGCGCCCCTGCCGCGCGCGCTCACCGTCGGAATGCGCCCCGCTTCCAGGTGTAGCGCGTCGTCGTGCCGCGCGACGTCACCGATAGCGCCGTGATGGCGCCCGCGGCGTCCTTCTCGGCCGCGACCCGGAATCCATGATCGAGATCGTCGCCCTCATCTTCGGGATCAAAGCGCCCCGCGCTGATGGCGCGCCCCTTCTCGAAGCGGAAGTACTCCACTGGGCTGCCGCCACTACACGCGTGGTGGTCCACCCGCACCACGGGCGTACCGTCCACGAGCCGCTCAAGGCGGGCGTCGCCGAGTAGCGGGTTGTCCGCGTCGTTCAGGTCCCACTGTACCTTCACCGCGCCATCCGGCTGACCGGCCTTCGGTCGACGCATCACCGCGTCGTGACGACTGAAACGGTGTCCGTGGGCGTCGTCGGGTTCGGTCCAGGCCGTCGACACGAACACGTCGAGATGGCCATCCCGATCCAGGTCCACTTCCTCGAAGGTCATCTCGCCCGGGCGCTCCGCACAATCCGGCCACGTCTTGCCACCGCTGCCCGCGCGGAAGGCGAGCTGCTCCGCTTCGGAGGCGATGGTCACCCTCATCGCCCACGCGAGCACCTCACCTCCCGCCGAACGGGCTTCAAAAGCCACTGGGAAGGCGTCGCCCGCCTTGCCGGCGACGGACCACGTGAACTTGCCCGTCTTGGAATCGAGCGTGGCGCCAGCGGGCCAGCCGGACGTCCCGTAGGTGACCTCACCCGACTTGCCCTTGGCCTCGAGCCGGAACGCGAGCGCGTGGCCCGGCGGCACCGTCAATGTGAATGGTTTCGGGAAGGTGCGGCCCTTCACCGCGTCGGGATAGGCGCCCTTGCCCAGCTCCCAGTCCGGACCAAAACGCGTGCAGAGGTAGTCCGTCACCGGCAGACGCGACCACTTCAGCGGCGGCGGGGTCTTTGCCTTGGCGGGTGGTGCTTCAGCCCAGGGCGGCGTCGACGCACCCGAAGTTGGGGCCATGAGCCCCGTAACGACCGCCGGCCACCAAGGTCGTCGCATGAGTACTCCGAGCCGACTTATCGGACGACGTGGAACTCGACGCGGCGGTTGGCCGCCCGGCCTTCTTCCGTGTCGTTCTCATCGATGGGGCTCAGCTCGCCTTTGCCCTCAACGGTGAGGCGCGCGCCGGAGATGCCCTTCGCCACGAGCGCCTTCTTCACGTTCTCGGCGACCTTCTTCGAGATCGCGAGGTTCACGTCGTCCGCGCCTTCGGCGTCAGTGTGCCCTTCGATACGCAGCTTGACGCTCCCGTTGGCCTTGAGGAGCTTGGCGAGCTCGTCGATGACCGGTGTCGCTTGCGGGAGCAGGTTGCCCGTCGCCTTCTGGAAGGACACCGGCTGGCGCAGCTCGATGACGTCTTCACGGAAGACGAGGAGGCGATAGTCGTCGGGGCAGCCGCCCGTCTCCTTGGTGCCGGCCTTCGTCGGGCAGCGGTCCTCGGCATCAGGCACGTCGTCGCCGTCGTTGTCGTTGTCCGGGCAGCCGTCCTGGTCCTGGTTCTGGTCGTGGTCCTCCGGCTGATTCGGACACTGGTCCATCATGTCCGGTAGACCGTCCTTGTCGTTGTCGAACTCGGGGCAGCCGTCCTGGTCTTCGAAGCCGTCGAGGTCCTCGGGTTGCGACGGGCACTTGTCGCGGTCGTCCGAGACCTTGTCCTTGTCCCGGTCGATGTCGGGGCAGCCGTCCTGATCGTCTTCCCCGTCGAAGTCCTCGGGGATGTCCGGGCATTGGTCGATGGCGTCGGAGATCCCGTCACCGTCGCGATCGCCTTCACAGCGTTCACCACTCGACTTCTGGCGGGCCATCTCGAGGTTCGCCGCTGCGGCGTCGAGATGCCGTCGAGCCTGGAGCGTACGACCGCGGCTGGAGTCATATCGCGCGAAGATGATTCGCGATTCTGCCTCCGCGATCTCGGTTGGCGCGCACGCGAGCGCGTTCTCCTTCAGCGGCTTCAGTGCGGCTTCGATCTCCGCCGTCTGCGACGTGACCTTCGACGACGTCGCACACCCGAAGGCCATAATGACCGCGACGAGGGCCGCGATCCGGCTCATTGGCCGCCTCCCATGCCGGGTGGAAGCAGCTTCTTCTTGGGCGGGGGCGCTTCGATAGGAGGCGCTGGCGTCGTGTCGGGCGGCGTCACCTCCGCGGGCGAGACCGGCGCTGTGGGAGGCGTCGTCCCTTCGGGCTGCAACGGCGCTGTGGGCGGCGTCACTGGCGCAGTAGGCGCCGCGGGGGCCACCGGTTCGTTCCGTTTCCGTCGTCGTTCGAGGTCACGGCGCTGCTTCGCGGTCTGAAGCGCGGTGCGCGCGTACTCGCTCCCTTCGGTGGCGTAGGCCTCGGCCGTGGCGTAGTCGCCATAGCCGTTCTTCGCTCGAGCCTCCTCAAGATAGAGGCTGGCTTTGGTGAACTCGTATCGCGCGTACTTCGGGGCCTCCTCCCGCTCGGCTTCACCGAGAATGGTCGAGAGCTCGCCGAGCCGGTCGTGAGCCGCCAAGGGCGCACATGCGGAGAAGAGCGCCAGGGGCAGGAGCAGTAGAGACCGAAAGACCATGGGGGCGAGCATTGGCGACCGGGCCGGCAGTGTCAAGCGTCCGACAGGAACCTCGGCCAGCCTTCCGGACAAACGCCAGCTGGTGATGGACCAAAGCTGGAGAGGCCCTTGCCACCGCGACCTTTGTCGAAGTGGATCGCGGGTCCAACTCCATCTGCTCGTTCCGAGCCTCTTCTGGCCGAGGTTCCTGTCCGGAGTCGCTGGAGATCGCGCATCGCCCAGCGATCTCGGCACCCGGAGGTGACATCCCGCGATTCTCCGGGATACTAAGGGCCCGCGTCGTGGGTGGCATCGCGCTTCCAATCGTGCCGCCGTCACCCGCCCGCATGACCGAAAGACGATCCGCTTGAGCACAGGTAGAATGCCCATCACAGCCCCTCCCGGGAGCGCCGCCGCCGACGCTGCTGCTGCCGCCCTCGCCGCTCGTGACGCCGTTCGAGAGCAGATCGCGCGCGTCTGGGTCGGTCCGTCCGAGACGGTCGACCTGCTCTTCACCGCGTTGCTCGCCCGCGGGCACGTCCTCCTCGAAGGCGTCCCCGGGATCGCCAAGACGACGCTCGTCAAGGCCTTCGCGGCGACGCTCGGCTGTGCGATGCGCCGCATTCAGTTCACCCCGGACCTCCTGCCCGCGGACATCACGGGCACGACCATCCTCGATCAACGCACGCAAGAGTTCGTGATGCGGCAGGGGCCGCTCTTCTCGAACGTAGTCCTCGGCGACGAGATCAACCGGGCGCCGGCCAAGACCCAGAGCGCGCTGCTCGAAGCCATGCAGGAGCTCCAGGTCACGGTCGACGGGCGCTCGATGCCCCTCAGCCGCCCCTTCATCGTGCTCGCGACCCAGAATCCGGTCGAACACGAGGGTGTCTACCTGCTCCCCGAAGCGCAGCTCGACCGCTTCATGTTCAAGATCACGCTGGGTTATCCCACGCCGGACGCCGAGCGGCGCTTCCTCGCCGCCTACTCGCGGCCGGTACCGGACGTGACGCCGGTACTCGACCCGGTCACCATCCTCCACCTGCAATCGGCCGCCGAGCAGGTCTACATCGACCCCGAGCTGATCGACTACATCGTGCGCCTCGCCGGTGCGACTCGGGCCCACCCGCGCGTTCGTGTGGGCGCGTCGCCCCGCGCCGGCCTGCTCCTGATGATGGCCGCCAAGGTCTTTGCCTTCGTGAGCGGCCGCGACTTCGTGCTCCCCGACGACATTCGCGCGCTCCTCCCTTATGTCTTTGCCCACCGGATGCTCCTGCACCCGGAGGCCGAGCTTGAAGGGCAGTCGCCGGACGCCGTCCTGAGCGAGCTCGTGGCCCGACTCCCCTTCACCACGTCGGTCGGCGCCCAGTAGTGACCACGCGGCTCAGCGCCGTGGGCGTAGCGGTCCTGGTCGCGGCGTTCGGCCTCGGCGTGACCGGCGTTCTGGCCGAGAACCCCTTTATCGCCCTGTGGGGGCAGGCCATGGGTGCAGGGCTGCTGCTCGCCTGGTTGCACGCGCTCCGCACGAGCGCCGCCGCCGCGACCCGCCTGCGCCTTCGTTTCGTGGGGGCCCACACGGACGCCGGCGCGGTCGTCGCGCGAGAACCAGTCTCACTCCAATTCGCGCTCGATGGTGGTCTCGAGCCCGGGCTGTCGCTCGAGCTTGAGCTCGTCGCCAGCGCGGCCTTTGTGCCCCGGGATAACGCCGTCCTCGCGGATGGCTCCACTGAGGCCGGCCTCGTACCCCTTCATTACGTCGTCCCCGCCAGCAGCGAGGAGCACGACGGAACCTCGCTCTGGGCGGGACCCGTCGGGCCGGTCTTCGAGGTGACGGCCCGCCGTATTGGGCTCGCCGCGATCCACGGCCTTCGGGTCAGGCGCCCCATTGCGGGCGGGCTCTTTCTCTCCGAGGCCTTCGTCGCCGCTGCCGGGCGGGTGACCATCGTGCCGAGAGTGGCTCGCGCAGGCCATTCCCGCGCGTTTCTCGGCTCCGACATCCGCGAGGCCGTCGTCGCAGCCAGCCGGCGTGTGCGTGGCCTCGGTGTCGACGTCCGTGAGATTCGCGATCACGTGGCCGGGGACCCCTTCAAGCACATCGCGTGGACCGCGACGGCCCGCCGCGGGAAGTGGATGGTCAAGGAGTTTGAGACCGACGCGTCACTGTCGGTGTACCTGATCGCCGACATGGGCCCCCGCATGCGCGCCGGTCCCGTCGGCGAGCGCCTCATCGACGCCGCGTTCGACACGACCTTCGCCCTCGCGTCCGAAGTGTTGCGCGGGGGCGATCGCGTCGGCCTCGTGACGGTCGATCGTCGCATTCACGGCTTCGTGCGAGGGCAACGAGGCGCTCATGCCCTCGAGCCGGTCCTCGCCGAGCTCTCGGCCGCCATTGCCCCGCATCGAGCGGGTTTCGCGACCTCGGACACGGATGAGGTCGCCATCGTGGTCGCTGGCCACCTCGCCGATCACGGCTATCCCGATCTCTTGGGCGGCCGGGCGGGCCATCTCGCCGCGTCATCTCAAACGTTGCCGCTCGACATCGATCTCCTCCGCGTCGAAGAGCGCGCGCGTCTCGAGCTCGAACGGCGCGGTCACGAACCGGCGCTCAACTTGGATCTCGACGCGGTTCTGCGCGCCTACGCCTCGGACGTAGGCGCGGAGCTCCCTTACCGGGTCGCGGGCGCGTCTGACGACCGTGGCGGCGGCTTCGCGGAAGCCGTGGAGCGCGTCATCGCCGACCGCTCCGCGTCGCACGTCATCGTCTTTGTCACCCAGGTGACCCGCGCCGTGACTGAGCTCGAGCCCGCCATTCGGCTCGCTATGGCCCATCGACACCGCGCGGTCGTCCTGTGCCCCCGGCTCGTGGTGGGTAGCGCCGTGGCGGGTCGTGCCCCGCCCTCAGGGCGGCCCGACGGTTCGGTGTTGCGCGACCACCTCGAAGCGGCGTTTCAGACTCGTTCAGAGCTCGAAGTGGCCGCCGCGATGGCGCGGCTACGCGGCCTCGGCGTGAAAGTCGCGTTCTTCGAACCACGACGCTGACGGTAAGTGCGACCTCGCTCTGTCTCGCGAGATGGCCTGATTTCTCTGAAAAGTCATTTAGTTACAGAGCATTGTGGTGAGCCAGGCACATCGCTCGATCCGAGGGGGGATCGTGAAAAGTGCGATGGCGACACACTTTTTGTCGATCGCCAGCTTGCCGTGCCCCACCCTCGGATGCATATTCCGCCGCGCGTTCTGCACACGTGGCTCCAGTCACGTGTCAGGGCCCTACGCCCTCGTACAAAGGCAGACGCACGCTTCGAACCTCAATCCCGCTCGGTGGTTCCAACACTCCCGTCTCGCGGGCCGCAACGTCGAAAGAAGGTACACGATGAACAAGAAGGAACTCGCCGTCGCTCTCGCGCACAAGACCGGCATCGCACAGGGCAAGGCGTCGGAAGTCCTCACCGCGCTCTTCGGTGCGGAAGAAGGCCAGGGCATCATCGCCGAGGCGCTCTCGAAGGACGACAAGGTCGCCATCCCGGGCTTCGGCACCTTCGGCACCCGCAAGCGGGCTGCGCGCACGGGCATCAACCCGGCCACGCAGAAGAAGATCGAGATCGCGGCCAAGACCGCCGTCTTCTTCAAGGTCGGCAAGACCCTGAAGGAGCGCTTCGAGAAGTGATTCTGCGGTTCGCCGGGGGCGGCGTTCGAGGGCCACGTGCCTGACGACGCTGCCCACAGCGAATAGCCCCACTTCCGAGAGCGATCTCAGGCAAAGCGTCGTAGGGCAACCTACGGCGCTTTCGTCGTTTAAGGGCTTGCGCTCGGCACCGCGTGGGCGACGGTCCCAACCCGCACCACCGCGCCCTCCACTCGTAACACGAGCGCCCCGTCCTGTTCCTCGAGCAGCGGTTCGAGGTCGAGCTGGGCGAGCCGCTCGAAGCGTGCGCGTCGGCCATCGGGTAGGTCGGCGTAGACGCAGCCGGCGCGCGGGCCACCGTCCGCGAGCTCGAAGTGTACGTCTCGGAGCGGCACGCGCTCGTCTTGCCGGAGCAGGAGCGCGCCCCCAAGGACCCGCTCCACGAACCAGGCGACATCGTCGATCCGTTCGACATAGGCCCATTGCTCCCCGACGTGGAGCGACACCCGATGCCCATCCCAGCGCAGCCCGCGGTGAAAGAGCCACTCCACCCGCTCGTTCTCGACCGGCTTCCCGCGTAGCCAGAAGTGCCCATCAGCGTCGATTCGGAGACCGCTCTTTTCGCGTAAGGCGGCGAGGGCTTCGGGGGTGAGCTGCATGGGGGGAGCGTACCTTGTTGCAAGCGGGGATTGCCAGGGCGCGTCGCGTCCCTTAGTCTGCGCCGCTCGCGGTACGCCCGCGAACCGGCCCCGGGGCGCGAGGGCACTCCTCCCGCCAGCCCGGGCCCAGGCTGTATCCATCAAGGAGACCGAAAGTCCATGCCGCTCAACGCCATGCGCCGGGTCGACCCGCTGCTCGACCGAATCATGAAGCCCTTGAAGCCGTCGAAGATCATTCAGGAAATTGCCAAGAGTGATCGTCCGAGCTTCTTCCGCAACTTCAAGGGCTACCGCATCGAGAAGTTCGGTCGGCCGCAGCTCGTCGCCATCGCCCGCAAGGAGATGCACGAGCGCCAGAACGAGATCTGGGCGCAGCTCCTCATCGTCCTCTGGAACGAGACGCAGAAGGACCTCTACATCGCCTTCCGCGACCGCGTAGCGACCCTGTCCGACGACGTCGAGAAGGTTCTCCGCATCAGTGATGAGCTCGGTGCGAAGTGGGTCGACGAGCTGGTCGAGAAGTGGGCGCTCGAGGACATCCTCATCTGCGTCCACATGAACGAGGTCCGCTTCTCGGACGCCTTCATCCGCACGCGCCTCGAAGCGCCGCTCGGCATCAACCGCGACCCGGCCGACCTCGCCCACGGTGGCGCGGCGGAGAACGTCGAGATCGACCCCGCCCTCGGCGCGGCCGTCGACAAGAGCGCCGCCAAGGCCGCGTGAGCCGCTTCCGCTCCCGAGAGCTTCTAGCGCTCGGGAGCGGGCCCTCGTTCGTTCAGCGGATGAGGACGGTCCCCTTCTGGCCCCAGCTCGTGGTGTAGATCCCCTTCGTGGCGGCCATCACGCAGGCGGCGTTCTGCACGAAGGTGCCCGTCTGCTGCGCGCCGACGCCAAAGAAGGGCGTGTAGCCCGCGTTGAGCTTTCCGCCCAGCAGCGCGGCCCCCTTCAGTCCGGGGCCGACCGGCGTTGACTGCAATGTCTGATTTCCCGTCCCGTTCTTGGTCGATGAGACTTGGTAGCTCCCGATGTTCGCGGAGTTGATGGTCCCGTTGGCGACATTGTTCCACGTGAACGCGGCGTTGCCCGACGTGAACACCCAGAGCCCCGACGTGGTGTTCAGCAGGACCTCTCGGTAGACGAAGGGCAGGTCGCCCGCGAGGTCACTGGGCCAGATCGCCGTCGAGGCGCTCCCATTCGCGACCTGATCCGTTGTGCCGAGGCCGGTCGCGTAGGAGCAGATCGCGATGTCGGCACCGATCACCGCGATGCGCGTGAAGCCGCCCCCTTGCGTCGTCATGTCGCAGTAGGCCTCGAAGGGTGCTCCGGAGCTCGGCGTGGACAGCCAGTACTTCCCGTCCGCGCTAGCCGGCTGGGTCTGCTTGATCGAGAGGCAGCTCGGCGCCGGGTTGTCGATGCTCCCGAGAGGGCACACCACGGGCCCGCCAACGCACGCCCCCACGAAGCACGTGTCGTCGCCGGTGCACTTGTCGCCGTCGTCACAGGCGGCGCCGGTCCCGGGGGTGAAGGAGCAGCCGACGCCCGCGAGGCAGGTGTCATTGGTGCACGGATCGCCGTCGAAGCAGGGCAGGGATGCGACCTGGCAGGTTCCGCAGGGGCCCGTGCAGGTGTTGATGGTACAGGGGTCGGCGTCGGCGCAGTCGCTGTCCACCTTGCAGGCGCCGGCGGGCGCGGTGGACTTGCAACCGGTCTTCGGATCGCAGGCGTCGGCGGTGCAGATGTCGCCGTCATTGCAGCTCAGCGGCGCGTATTGGCATCCGGCTACGGCATCGCAGGTGTCTTTGGTGCAGGCGTTCTGGTCGTCACACGTGAGCGGCTGTCCCACGCATTTGCCGCCGAGGCAGCTGTCGACGGTACACACACTGCCGTCGTCGCAGACGACGTCGAAGCTGGCGCACCCCGTCGCGGGAGAACACGACTCCGTCGTACAAGCGTCGCCATCGTCGCAGTCGATCGGCGTGCTCACGCACGTGCCGCCGGTACACGTGTCCGAGGTGCAGGCGTCGCCGTCGCTGCAGGCGCCGTTGGTGGGGGTGTTCGTGCAGGTCTTCGTCACGGGGTCGCACGCGTCGACCGTGCACGGGTTGTCATCGTTGCAGTCGACGACCGCGGCGCCGCCACAAAGCCCATTCGTACACACGTCCTTCGCCGTGCACGGATTGCCGTCGTCGCAGGTCGCTCCACTCTCCGGCTGGCTGACGCAGCCCGTCGCTGTGTCGCACACGTCGCTCGTGCAGGGGTTCCCGTCGTCACAGACGATCGCCGGCCCCTGGCACTTGCCGCCGGCGCAAATCCCCGCGGTCTGGCACGGCGATGACGGCACGCACAGCGTCCCGTCCGGACCGGCAAGGAGCTCGCATACGCCCGATGCGGGGTTGCAGGCTGCGGTCTTGCAGGACTCCACGATGATTTGACCGCAGTCGACGACCGAACCTGGGATGAGCCCGCACGTCCCGGCGACGCACCCGACGGAGCCGTTGCAAGCATTGCCATCGTCGAGCCCCTTGCAGTCGTCGTCGACGTTGCAGCTCGGACACTCCGAAGGCGTCGAGCTACACACGCCGCCCGTGCAGATATCGGGGCCGCTACACACGTCGCCGTCGTCGCAGGTGGCGCCGTCGAGGGGCGCGTTCACACAGTCGCCGGAAAACGCGTCGCATTCGTCGCTGGTGCACGCGTTGTCGTCTCCGCAGGTCACGACGGTGCCGATACACGCCCCCTGAGCGCAGCGGTCACTGACGGTGCAGATGTCCCCGTCGTTGCACTCGGAGCCATTGGGAACTCCGTCGGCGAAACATTCACCGTCTTCACACAGCGGAACCTCGCAGGGGCCCAAGCCTCCGAGGACCGCGACACAGTCGGCATCCACCGTGCACTCCGGGATCACGGTCGTGTCCGGCGCGTCCGGGACCACCGTCGTGTCTGGGTCGGACGTGATCTCGCCCGTGTCACCGACGTCGCTCGGGTCAGGCGTGGTGTCGGGGTCTAGGCCATCGACGCCATCGCCGCCGGAGCCGTCGCCCCCGCTCAGGTCCATCGGCGTCGTCGTATCGGATGGCGAATCGACGATGTCGGCAAGGAGCGGCGTGAGCGTCTCACTCTCCGGGCAGCCAAGGAGGGTGGTCGTGGCCAGGGACAGGAGAGTGCGAAGGGCGTAGGTGGGGCGCATCCGCCCATTCTAGCCACATGAACCAGTGGTTGCGAATGGTCTCTTCGGGGAGTCGCCCAAGGACCGCATCGAGGCCCACGGCTACGTTGACAGCCTAGTCCCGCTGCGTAACGTGACGACGATGCCGATTCGCGACGACCGCCGAGCACCCAAGGGGCCACCGCTGAGCGCGCACTCGACGGAGCCCACGCTCACGGAATCGCAGGGCCCCGGCTGGACCTACGTCGCGCTGCGGGGCACCATCGGCGGCACGCTCCCGCCGTTGCGCGATCCGCCGCAGCCTTTGGTCCTCGTCGATCTCGACGGCGTCGGGCGGGTCACCTCATCGGGGGGACGCGAGCTCGGCCGGCTCTTCGCGACGCTCGGCGCACGTGATCGCCACGTCGTCGTCATCGACGCCCCCCCTCCTGTCGTCGGGCTCATGAACCTGATGCGCGGCTTCCTCGGGCCAGCGACGATTCTGTCCTTCAAAGCGCCGTACTTCTGCGAGCGTTGCGGTCGGGAGCAGGCGCTGACGATCCCGGTCGAGGCCGTCGCCGGCAGTGCCGTGTCGGAGGCGCCCCCGCTCCTCTGCGAAGAGGATGGCACCCCGCTCTCCTTCGACGACATCGAGAAGTCCTACTTTGCGTTCGCCACTCGAGTGAACTTCGCGCGCGTCACCCCCGAGCTGGGCACGCTCATCGAGTCAGCGCGCCTGGCCGGCCGGGCGACACACGCGACGGGCGCCGCGCCGGTGGTCGAGGTGCCCCCAGAGCCCGACCTCGCGCCCGAGCCGCCGGTTCCAGTGGTCGCCATCGAGCTTCCTCCGGCCGACCGCGCGTTCTGGGTGGTCATTGGGGCGCTGGCCGCCGTGCTGGTACTGGTCGCGTTCAGCTTCGTCTACCCGTGACCGATCCGAGCTCGACACCCGCTCCCGAACGGCGTCGCGCGGAACCCACTCCTCCGGGGGCGAAGGTGCCCCTCCCGCCTGCCGAGGGCCGCGCGCCTATCCCGCTCGGACTCAAACTGTCGCTCGTCGCTGTCGGCCTCGTCGCCGTGGTGACCGTGGCGTTCACGACCCTCGGCCACCGCGTTGTCGAGGGCCTCTACGACACCCAGGCGGAACGCCTCCGGGAGAGCCGCGTCCGCGCTTTGGAGCTGCGCTCGCTCTCGGTCGCCGAGTATCTTGGCGAGACGGCCCGAGAAGCCCTCGCCGGGGCGGAGACGGGGCGACTCTACCGCCTGCTCCTGGCCGTGGCCGGCCACGACCGTGAGATCCACCACGCGACCCTCACCGACGAGCTCGGGCGGCCCATCGCTCGCTCCGATGAGCCACCCGAACTGACGCTCGCTCGAGCGGAGCGGCTCTCGGTCGCGTCCTCCGGCGTCGTCGCCGACGAGGTTGTGGTGGATGGTCAGCGGTTGCGCCGCGTCACGTACGCGATCCGCGACGACGCCAGCGCGGGGGGGCGCACCCTCGGTTTTCTCCAGATCGCCTGGTCCATGAACGAGCTGAACCGCGACCTCGCTGCGATCGTGGAGGAACGAGACCGGCAGATGGGCCGCGCGACCGAGATCCTCTTCGTCGTTGGTGGATTGGCAGTGGCCTTCGGCGCCGTCGTCGCCGCGGCGGCCAGCACCGCGATTACACGGCCGCTGCAGCGGCTCGCGTCGACGGCTCGCGCCCTCTCGGCGGGGGATCTCGGCGCGCGCAGCCCGGGGCTCGGCCGAGATGAGCTCGGGCAGCTCGCCGAGACGGTCAACGTGATGGCCGACCACATCGAGGCCCTCCTGGCCGAAGCTCGTCGTCATGCCGAGGTGGAACGAGAGCTCGCGCTCGCCCGAGAGATTCAGCGGACCATGAGCCCCGGCTCCGAGCCGGTGAGAGCTACCGGGGTCGAGCTCGTCGGCGTCGTGGAGCCCACTTTCGATTGTGGCGGCGACTTCTGGACCTGGGCCCCACTGACGCGCTCCCGCACGCTCATCCTCGTCGGAGACGTCACGGGGCATGGCCTCTCGAGCGCGATGCTCACGGCCACGGCGCGTAGCTGCATCGACACGATCAAGTTGCTCACGCAAGGCGAAGTGCGGGTCGGCCACCTCCTTCGCATGCTCGACCAGCTCTTGCGCGAGAGCATCGGCCACGGCTACTTCATGACCTGCTTTGCTGCGATCGTCGATCCTATCGAGAAGACACTCACGTATTCGAACGCGGGCCACCCACCGCCGCTACTCTTCCGCGTCTCCTCGGACGGCTGGCGCGAGGGCCGCCTCACCTCGCGTGGCAACCGCCTCGGCGACGCCGATGGCTACGCGTTTGTCGAGCACAAGCTCTCGACCGCTTCCGGCGACCTCGTGTGCTTCTACACCGATGGGTTGACCGAGGCCGAAGATCCACGCGAACGCCCCATGGGCGCGCGCCGGTTGCGAGCCGCCATCTCCGCCGTCGCCGACGCGCCACCGAAGGAGGTGGTGGCCGCGATCTTCGGGGCGCTCAAGCGGCACACGGCCGGCGCGCCTTTGCGCGACGATGTCAGCGTGGTGGTGGCGCGGCTCTCAGGCTGACGACCTGGTCCGCCGATACTGCGTCAAGTCCCCGTCGCTTCACGAGTTTTGTAGGAGACACCGTCGGCCAGGATGTGCCCGGTCTGATAGAGCAGGAAGATCACTCGGAGCGCCGTCTCGATGTCGTCGTCGCTCTTGCAGTGGCTACGCAGCAGGTCTCGCACACGAATCGAACGGGCAGCGACGAGGTTGGCAAAACGGAGCTCCCGAGGGGAGAGGCGTAGCCGTTCGAGCAGGAACGGCGCGTTCGCAGCTCGGCTCACTTCCGGGTTCATCAGCTTGGTGAAGTAAGCGCCGAGAGAGCTCGTGCTCATATGGGCGGCGATCCCGCGGCCGAGCAGCCCGAGCGCGTCCACATCGAGGCGGAGCGCGTCTTTCGGCGGCGCGTTGTTCGCGTACCAGCCGTAGTGGCCATTGCGCCAACGGAAGAGCTCCGTGAGCCGGCGTTCGAGCTGGAGGTTCAGGGCACGCACCAAGGTGGGTGTGTCGATGAGCCCGAGGCTCATCGCCATCGCCTCGAGCGGCAGATCGCGCTCCCGCGCCTGGTTGGCGACGACCATCAGCCGGCGTTCGTCGATGATCTTCTCCGACACGAAGATCCCGGCGAGCTGTTCGTCGTCCAGGTTGGAGCGCCCAAAGACGACCTGCCCCTTCTGAAAAAACAGCTCCTTGCGAACCGGGGTGCGCGTGAGGAGCAAGCTACCGGACTGCCTCTCTAGCGACATCCGCGCCAGCAAGGGGGCGACTCGGTCGGCGTCGATGAAGCCACCTTCGGTCGGCGCGGCCCGTTGTGCTTCGGACAGGGCATCTCCAGCACCGGACATACTGCGCCACGACCCGCCGGGCTTCGGCGATGCCGTCTGCGGTCGCACGTCCGACACCTTTGGGGCTCCCGCGAGCTGATGGCCCGGCATCGGCTGCCCCTCGAAGAGATCCACGAGGAAGTCAGCCACTTCGCGGGACGTGACGCGCACGCGGTTGTCGAAGAGGAACCCTTCGAGATCGCTCGCCATGTCCCCGGCGGTCGCAAAGCGGTCCGCGGGATCGCGCGCGAGCGCCCGGCGGAGGATGTCCTTGACCGGTGTCGGGATCTCCGGGTGCCGCTCGAGCCGGTGCTCGATGGCAGCTTGGCGCACGGCCTCCATCGTCTCAGCGTCCGAATTGGCGCGGAACAGCCGCTTTAGCGTCAGCGTCTCGTAGAGGCAAATCCCGGCGGAGAAGATGTCGCTCCGGTGATCGACGGCGCGATTGTCGAGCTGTTCCGGGGACATATAGGCGATCTTGCCGCGAAAGCGGTCGGACGCCGTGCCTTCCCCCGTGTCCATCGCGGCGCGCGCGACGCCAAAGTCGGAGACCTTCACGGCGCCCGTGACGCCCACGAGGATGTTCGACGGCGAACAGTCGAAGTGAACGATTCGCAGCGGCTCGCCGCGGTCGCCCCTCGCCCCGTGCGCGTAATCGAGTCCACGGCACGCGTCCGCCAAGATGCGAATGGCGACGCCGGCTGGGATGGGCCGCTTCCGCGACGCCGCCCGCTGCAGTACCCGCAGGAGGTCCCAGCCGGGCACGTACTCCATCGCAATGAAGTACTCGCCGTCGATCGCGCCCAGCTCATATATCTGGACGATGTTTTGATGAGTCAGGCGGCTCGTGAGCTTCGCCTCGTCGATGAACATCTCGACGAAGGCTTTCTTGACCGTGTGTTCGAGCAGGATCTTCTTGAGCGCGAGTGGCTTCTCGAAGCCTCGCACACCGCCGCGTTTGGCCAGCCAGATCTCGGCCATGCCGCCCTGACCGATCTTCTCCACCAGCGTATAGTCGCCAAATCGCCCCACCTCACCAGGGGTACCAGAACCCGAAGCCGGTGTCACGGCAGCCGCATCGCCTGATCCCTCCTTAAATGTGGCGACGCTTACGCATGCCTGGGGTGTCACGCCCCTCCGAATCGACGCCGAATTCGCGCGATTGGGTGCGTTCGCTGGTAGGGTGCGGGCGATGCGCCAATCACGCCCTGCCTCTCACCGCGCCCCTCTCCTCCACGACCTCGACGGCATCCAGACTGGTCACACGGCGTCACACGTGCCCCTGCACCCTGTCGCCTCGCGCGTCCGCCCCATGCCCGAGCGCCACGTCCTCGGGCGTGGCCGGGACCGCCGCTTCGGGCTTCCTCAATTCTTCGTCGATATCGATGGGATCCAGACCGCATTCGCTGATTCGGGCGTCCCGGCCGGGGTCCCCATCGAGACGCCACTGCTCTTCGTCCACGGCCTCGCGGGAAACGTGGCGCACTGGGTCGAAGTGGCGCCCGCCTTTGCGGCGAACCGCCGGGTCCTCGCCGTCGATCTCCCGGGCCACGGCGAGACCGACCGCACGCCGGGCCGCTACTCGATCGAGAGCTACGTCCGCCACGTCACCGGGTTGCTCGACTCTCTCGGAATTGACCGAGCACACATCGTCGGACACTCCATGGGCGGCATGGTCTCGCTCGCATCGGCCATTCGTGCCCCGGACCGCATCGCCTCGGCCGTGCTCGTGAACCCAGCCGGAATGGGACGTTTGCCCGCCTGGGCGCGCGTCGGCGGCCGCGTCGTCATTCGGAAGAGCGTGCTCGACCGCATCCTCCCGCGAATCTGGAAACGCGGCATCCTGGCCAACGTGTTCTTCGAGAAGAATGCGCACACTCAGGCGTTCATCCACACGGTCGAATCGACCTACGACATGAGCCAGGCCCACGAGCTCGTCAAAGACATCTCGACCCTGATGCAAGACCTCCGGCACGACCTGCTCGAACGCGACTACGCGACCTTGCTCGGCTCTATCGGCGTCCCAATCGGCGTCATCTGGGGTGAGAAAGACCGCCTCGTCCCCGCGCCGCTGCTCCGAGAGGCGGCGCGGCGCCTGCCCAACGTTCAGGTCGAGGAGATCCCGCGTTGCGGCCACATGCCGAACATCGAGCGCCCAGAACGTGTGCGCGCCTTCATCGAGGCCCATCTCGCCCGTGTCGCCCGGCTCGGCTCCACGAACTGAGCTGGGTTCACCCTGAGGCCGTCGGGAGCAAGAGCTCGAAGGTGGTGCCTTCGAGGCCGGTGGCCGCGAGCACTAGGTCGCCGCCCGCGCTCGTGACGATGCCGTAACAGATGGGGAGTCCGAGCCCGGTCCCTTGCCCAGGGTCCTTGGTCGAGAAGAAGGGGTCGAAGATGCGCCGCTCGATCTCGGCTGGGATCCCCGGGCCGTCGTCGGTGATACGAATAGAGACCCGGCCCGGCGCCGAGGTGGCGACCGTGATGGTGACGGTCCCGACTCCCCGCTCGCTCGTGGCGTCCGCAGCATTGAGCACGAGGTTCACCAGCACCTGCACGAGTCGCCGCTCGGAGATGGCGACCATGACGCGCTCGTCCGGGAGCGACGCCGTCAGACTCACGTGCCGCAGCCTCGGTTGCGGCGTGAGCAGTTGGACGCAGTGGGTGATCGCGTCTCGCGCGTCGCACGCGGAGTCGCCGTCGTGCTCTGGGCGCGAGAACTCTAGGAGATCACGCAGGATCTCGCTCACGCGCTGCGTCGCGTCGATCGCGCGCTCGACGTACTCCCGTTGTTCGCCCGGCGTGGTGTCGCTACGTCGTGTCATCTCGAGGTAGCCGAGTGCGATCCCGATGGGGTTACCGATCTCGTGCGCGACGCCGGCCGCGAGCTGGCCGACCGACGCGAGCTTCTCCGACCGGATGAGGCTGGCTTGGGTCTGATTCAAGCGCTCATTGACGAGGCGCAGCTCCGACATCTGGTGGGCGATCCGTTTTTCTTCGGTCGCGAGCGTGTGCGAGAGCCGATTGAAGGCCCGCCCGAGCTCCTGGATCTCGCGTCCGCCACTGACGGGCGCCTGGGCGGACCGCTCGCCGCCGAGGAGCCGCTCCATGGCCCGCGCGAGCCGGGCGATAGGCGCCACGATGAGCCGCGTGAGGCTCGCGTACCCGATGAGGATCGTGAGGAGGATCGCCAGCCCGAAGAAGAGCAGCAGGAGCACACGCACGGCGCCGATACGGACCGCGATCCCGCTCGCGTCCGAGATGACGATGACGCGACTGGACTCACCGGGGCCGTATTCGAGCGCCTCGAGCGCGAGCGGGACGAGCGCGGCGAGCCGTTCCCGGCGACCGGCTTCTTCCCCCGGAAGCCACCGGTAGCTCGTGCTGGCGAGGACGCCGGGCAGCTCGTCCTCCGTCGCGCACTGCAGGAGCCGGGTCCGACTCCGCGCCGACAGCGCCCCACCGGCGTCCGCGAGCCCGAGACAACCCCCATCGCTGAAGCGGTCGAGGGTCTCTTCGAGGCCGTCGGGAGACCTCGTGCCTTCGAGAGCGGCGGCGACGGACGAGGCGAAGCCGAGCACACGCTCCCGGTGTTCGTCCCGCAGCGCGCCCTCGAGCAGGGGCGTAGCGACGAGGTAGACCAACATGAACCCGAGGACCACGACGCCAACGACGGCGATGAGGATCTGAGCGCGTATGCCGATGCCACTGGCTATGGGAGGGTTCACGGGGGCATTGTGGACGCCGCTGCGTTGGCGGTCTAGCTTGCCCCGCCGCGAGCTAATCCCTTGCGGACCTAAATGGTCCGCTTTAGAGTCCCGGACGTATGGATCCTACCCGACGACAAGCTCTTC
>JADMJS010000059.1 GCA_018780435.1 Myxococcales bacterium | reverse complement strand
CCCCTGAGCCCACCGCAGCGGTCGCCCCTTGCCAAGACGCCGACGCAGTAGCCGGGTGGACCCTTGGAAGACGGCGACGTCCTGGGCGCACCAAGCCGGGGTCGACGGTAGCAGAGCGGAGGCCCAATAAGCAAGACAGCGGCCCTGCGAACGCCGCGGAAGTCGTGATACCGGAACGGAGATCCGGCCGTGTGGACAAGTTTTTTTTCGCGCGGGCGGGGGCGCCGGGCTCGGTGCCATCGTCAAACTCGACCGGTGGGGGGCCTATTCCCGAGGTCGACCTTGATTCCCAGGGTCTCTACTGGTTGAGCGGGTGCGTCCGCAAGGCGTGCTCCGTCGCGGCCAGCGCTCGGCAGGCAGCGGTCCGCCCGGGCGCCGGGCTGCCGAGATGGCATGTCCGTACGGAGTGCCACGGACGTTGCCCGGCTGACCATTGTTGGCTGTCAGCTTACCGCTGGCGTTTGGTCCGGTTGATGTTGGAGACACTGACGCTCCGGCTGACCTCGAATTGACGGGAGCCTTCCTCCTCCGAACAATGCGAGGAATAGGGCGCCAGTCGTTCTGCTCGGGGTCGGGCGAGCGAAGCACGACGGAAAGGAGGGGGTATGCGAGCTTCGACGACGCTCAAGACGCTCTTGGAGACACTCTCGGTCCTGGCCCTCTCGGCGTGCGGTGGACGGGAGGACGCCGAGCCCGTCGGCATCGACACGAGCAGCCTCGACGCCTCGAGTGACGGCGCGGCGGTTCCCGATGGCGCCGGCGGGCTTGAGACCGCGGACGGGGCGGAAATAGCCGAAATTGACGACTCCGCTTCGGTTATCGATGCCCTCCTGGACGCGGCTGTCGAGGTCGGGGCCGGGGACACGACCGTGAACGGCGTTCCGGACACCGGGGGCTCGTCCGATGTCCCTGATACCGTCGTCCCGCTCACGCCGCTTGAGGAGTGCGTCATCGCCGAGGACTGCGCGGCGGTGCCGCTCGGCCCCGTGTGTGACACCGCGGACCCAGCACGGCCGGTGTATCCGAACGACTGCTATTTCTTCTGCCAGAAGAAGGTCGACTGCGTCGCCGACATCACGAACGGCGACACGACGCCGTGCGACAAGGCCTACCAGGGCGATCCGGGGTCTTTCCTCGACGATCTGGCGCCTACCGCGTCGGCGAGCTGCGACCTCCCTTGCCCGCCTGAATACGAGTGCAACATCGCGGACAGCGAGAAGCAGCCGGTCTGCCTGGACGGCGAGGTCACGTACGCGAACCCGTACGAGCTCTGCTGCGACACGGGCAAGACGGTCCTCGATCCCGGCGTCACCCCCGGCCCGTGCCAAGTCATCGGCCCGTGCCCCGAGGAGAACCCAATGTGCCTGCCGGGTTGCGACCCCGCGGCCACGTGCGCCGAGGACCTCGATCCCATCTGCGCGGACTACGACGGTGTGACATTGCAGCTCGTGAACTCATGCTGGCTGATGATCTGCCCGGGAGGCGCGCTTGAGTGCGCGGCCCCGTGCGAAGATGCGAGCACGTGCCCGCAGTGCGCCTCGCAGCCGACCTGCGCCCCGGTCTGCGGCGATGACGGCAAAACCTACCGCAACGAGTGCTACCTGAACTGCCTGGGAGAACCCGGCACGGACGTCGCCTACACGGGCAAGTGCTGCATCTGCGAACCGCCGAGCGCAGCCACGCTCGTTTGCGCCCAGAACGGCCAGACCTACGGCAACCAATGCATCCTGGCCTGCCACGGCCAACTCCCGGCGTACAACGGTCCGTGCGTCCCAGGCTGAACGCGCGCCCCTACGAAACACGGGCCGACGAACCCGGAGCTTAGGGCTGGGCCAGGAGTTCTTCGGGCGGCTCCCGCTCGAAAGGCCGCCTCGGTCGAGGTGGCGGCAGCAATTGCCACCAGGCGAATCAGCCCGAATTGACACGAGCCCTCGGCCTCCGAACAATGCGAGATTCCGGGGTCGCGTCGTCCTGCTCGGGGGCGGGCGGGCGCTCCGGGTCTCAAGGAGGGGTCATGCGGGTCTGGACGAAGCTCACGGCACTCACGGTGTCAGTTCTGGTCATTGGAGTCGGGGGAAGCGGCTGTGGCTCCGAGTCGGAGGCGACCGCGCCCGAAGACACGGACACGATTGCCCAGGACAGCTCCGGTGACGCCACCGACCAGAGCGACGGGACGGCGGACGTCGATGGGTCCGACGGCAATGACCAGCCGGACGGGACGGAAGGGACCACGGCCGACTCGACCGACGGGGTCGAGGGCGAGGACACCGAGGACGTGGGGGCAGATGCCGAGCTACCGGACGTCGTCCAGTCCGAAGATGACGCCGGCGATACCGGAGACGCCGGCAGTTCGGACGACGCGTCAGACGACGGAGACGACGTCGACGACGGGGCGGACGGTGATGTGCCCGACATCACGGATGTCCCTGACGAAGTGGTCGTGCCCCCCACCCCCTTCGAGGAGTGCGCCGTCGCGGAGAACTGTGCTGCCGTGCCGCTCGGCCAAGTCTGCGACACCTCGGACCCGGAGCGCGCGGTCTACCCGAACGACTGCTACTTCTTCTGCCAGAAGAAGGCCGACTGCCTCGCCGGCATTACGGACGGCGGCGACACCACACCGTGCGACAAGACCTACGGCGGCGACCCGGGGACCTTCCTCGACGATCTCGCCCCCAGCAAGTCGGCGAACTGCGCGCTCCCCTGCCCGCCAGAGAACAACTGCGACATCGCTTGGACCGAGCAAGCACCGGTCTGCTTGAACGGAGAGGTCGACTACGCCAATCCCTATGCGCTCTGCTGCGCTACCGGCCTCTACTTCTCCGATCCGGGCGTCAGTCCACTCAAGTGCCCCGCCACGGTGACGGGCTGTGATGCGACGGCCGTGTGCGGTGGCGACGGGGATCCGATCTGCGCCAATTATGAGGGGAAAACACAGCTGTTTCCGAACTCTTGCTGGTTGGCTGAGTGCGATGGCAGCAGCCTGGAGTGCCCGGCGCCATGCAAAGACACGAGCTCGTGCCCACAGTGCATCTCGCAGCCGACCTGCGCTCCGGTCTGCGGCGATGACGGCCACACGTACCGCAACGAGTGCTACATGAACTGCCTCAGTCAGCCAGGTACAGAGGTCGACTACCCCGGCAAGTGCTGCGATTGCGAGCTGTCCAGCGCCGCAACGTTGATCTGCGGCCTTGACGGCGTCACCTACGGAAACGCGTGTCTAATGACCTGCTTCGGCGGTGCGCCCGCGTACAACGGCCCCTGCGTCCTGGGTTGCACGACTGACCCGGCCAACGACCCGCCCGAAGGCGCCTGCGGCTTCTACCAGGGCGACTTCACGAAGTTCCCGAACGTGGACTGCGCCCAGAAGGCCGGTGCGACGTGCGTCTACGAGGGCGCCTGCGAGTTCGGGAAGAACGAGTGCGGCAAGGAGAACCAGAACTTCGAGCCTCAGTGCGGGACCGCGCTCGGCCAGGCGGTACAGTCGACCTTCGGCAACGCCTGCCATGCGGGCTGCGCCGGAGCCCAGAACGTGACGTCGGGCATCTGCACCGATTGCGCGACGCTGTGCCCGCCGGGCGACCTTGACGACCAAGTCGTCTGCGGCCCCGACTGCGTCCTCTATCCGAACTCGTGCTACGCGACCAAGTGCGCCGGCTTCGACCAAGAGCAGCTCTCGAAGAACGCGTGCCCTGCGTCCTGTAACGAGTAGCGCTGCCGGGCCACCGGTGCTATCAGCGCGCCGGTGAACACCCCACCCCCCAGCCGTTCGGTCAGCCTCCTCGTAGACGAGCCCCATGTCGGTAGGCGCCTCGACGCTGTCGTCTCGGAGGTCGCCGGCATCAGCCGCAGCCAAGCGACTCTCCGGATCGACGCTGGCGACGTGCTCGTAAACGAGCGCCCCCCTTCGAAAGCGGGCGTGCTGCTGAGAGCGGGAGACCAGGTTGCGATCACGGTCCCACCGCCGCCGCCGTCGGAGGCGACGCCGGAAGACCTCCCCCTGACGGTGGTCTTCGAGGACGACCACCTCATCGTCATCAACAAAGCCGCGGACATGGTGGTGCACCCGTCGGCCGGCCACGACAGCGGCACGCTCGTCAACGCGCTGGTCCATCGCTACGGCGTCCTCGCCCCGGACCTCGGCACCGAAGACGGCCGCCCGCGGCCGGGCATCGTGCACCGGCTCGACCTCGGGACCTCGGGCCTCCTGGTCGTCGCGCGCACGGAAGCCGCGCGCGATGCGCTGTCGGCCGCGCTCGCAGAACACGCCGTGCGACGCCGTTACCTCGCCGTCGTCCACGGGCTGTCGCTGCCCGAGACAGGCACTTGGCAGACGATGCACGACCGGCACCCGAAAGACCGACGTCGCTATACGAGCAAGACGACCACGGGGCGCAGCGCCGTCACGCACTTTGAGGTGTTGCGTCGCGGACGAGCGCTCTCGCTCATCGCCTGTCGCCTCGAGACGGGTCGCACTCACCAAATCCGGGTCCACTGCAGCGATCACCACGCGCCGATCGTGGGCGACGAGCTCTACGGCGGGACGACGCGCCCGGTCCCCGGCCCCGAAGCCGCGCTCGTGAAGTCGCTCACGCGCCAGGCGCTGCACGCGTTCGAGCTCGAGTTCACCCATCCGGCCACGGGGGAACCCATGCGCTTCGTCGGGGCCCCGCCGCCCGACTTCGGGACGCTGATCGCCCGTGCATTCGGCGTCGTGGACCCCGTCGCGGAGCTGAGGTCCGACGCCGACGGGGAGCCCGCGGCGTGACCGGGACGCCGTACATCACCTACTCGGGGCACTGCCTCGACTGCGGGCGCCTCCATGAGCTCTCCGAGGCCGGCGAGAGCCGCGAGGCCGTCTCGGCGCTGCTCTCCCGCTTGGCGGCGGCGAAGGTCGACCCCAGCCCGAAGGTGATTGGCGCGCTCGTGGGACGCGACACGACAGGCGAGCGGACCGAGCTCGTGGCCATCTCGGGCTTCGCGTGGCCCAACGTGCCGATCGCGTTCGCCCCCGGCCTTCGCGATCATACCCTCACGGCCGAGGCCGAGGCCGAGACGTTGCGCCGCATCGCCGAGCTCGACGCGGCGCTGGCGTCAGTGCGGGCCTCGCTCCTTGAGCTCGACGGCGACACCCTGCGGCACGCCATGGCGGCGCGAGCGTCCACTCGGCTCGCCGAATCGGCCCGCCGGCGCGCGGAGCGACACGACGGGCGGGCGGCACTCGCAGAACACGTGGGAGGCGACCCGGGCGGCGGCGCCCTCCGGCTCATTGACGACGAGGCTCGCCGCGAACGGCAGCGAGAGCGGGACGAGGCGCGTCGCGATCGCGAGGAGCTCGACCACATCGAGCGCTCCGAAGATCGACTGAACGCGACCCGGCTGGCCTTACTCAGCGAACGGCGGCAGGTCTCCGCTGCGCTCATGGCGCAGATCTTCGACGCCTATCACCTGATGTCACTCGGAGGCCGAAACGCGAGTATTGCCGAGGCGTTGCGGACCACGGGCCACGGGCGCGCCGTGCCAACGGGCACCGGCGACTGCGCCGCCCCCCGACTCATCGCCGAAGCCGGCCGCCTTGGGCTCACTCAGGTGAGCCTCTCCGAAGTCTGGTGGGCACCCAGCGAAGGACGTCACGGACGCCCGGTCGGCCCCTGCGCGGAGCGGTGCCAGCCGATTCTGGGTTTTCTCCTGTGCCCCGCGCCCGACGTCAACGCTCCCAATGTGGCGTGAAAGCCTCGTGCCGGTGCCGAGTGGGCTCGTGGTCCTGCTCGAAGACCCGGGCTTCGTGGTGGTCGACAAGGCCCCCGAGCTTCTGACGAGCCCGGGCCGCGCGGCCTCGGACCACGACTCGGTCACCGAACGTGTCGCCGCCCGCTACGGGACGGGTCTGCTCGTGCATCGCCTCGACATGCCGACCTCCGGCCTGCTGATCGTCGCACTCGAGCCGGGCGCGCAGCGCCACCTCGCGATGCAGTTCGAGGCGCGCACGGTCGAGAAACGCTACGTCGCCGTACTCGACGGGTGCGTCGAGCGCGACGCCGGCCACATCGACTTGCCCCTCCGCCTCGATGTCGAGCGGCGGCCCTATCAAGTCCACGACGCCGTCGCGGGGCGACCTTCTCTCACGGATTATGTGGTCGTCGCGCGCGGTACGGACTGGACGCGCGTCGAGTTCACGCCGCGGACGGGCCGCACACACCAGCTCCGGGTCCACGCGGCCCATCCGCTCGGGCTCCGCTGTCCGATTCGGGGCGACCGACTCTACGACGACGTGCACTCGAGCCGCGCTGACGAGACGACGACGCGGCTGCACCTCCACGCCACCTTTCTGGCCTTCGACCACCCGCGCACGGGCGAACGGGTCACCCTCGAGTCCGCTCCACCGTTTTGACTACCGCTAGTTTTGAACGCAGACGCCACCGTCGCAGTCGGCGGAACAGCTCCACGAACTGGAACCTTCATCACAACTGCAGACGGTCGGGACGCAGGCTTCCGCGAGGTTCATACACGCCTGCCCCTGCGGGCAGCCCGTGGTCTTGCAACCCGCGGGGCTGAGGCCGGGACACGTCGACTCGATGCAGACGCCACCGAGGCAGTCGGGCGCGCATAGCCAGCCGAGGCTCGGCAGACACTCGCAGGACGACGCCTTACAGACCTCCGTCAAGCGGCAGCCTTGGCCTTCCGGGCAGCCGGTCGCGGCGCAACCCGCCGGGTTTGTTCCGATACACAGGTTCTTCTGGCAGCGGTTACCGAGACAACACGCCGGGTCGGTCGCCGAACAAAAGTCGTAGCAAGGCCCGTCCGCAATGCAGTTACCACCGGGACAGTCGTCATCCGACTGGCACTCCGGCGCGACATAGACACACCGGTTGTCGTCGCAGCAGAAGGGATCCTTGGGATCACAGTCCTGGCCGCAAGTGCCACCGGCCATGCAGTGGCCGCCCGGGCAGTGTGAGTCCACGGTGCACTCGCCCTTCTTCGGGACGTCGCAGAGCCCGAGCGTCGGGACGCACCCCGCTTCGCCGCACCCGCAGACCTTCGCACCCTGACAGACCTCGCCGTCGCTGCAGTCGGCGGCCGTGTAACATTGGCCCGCAGCGACGTTCACGTGGCATCGCCCGGGCGCACCGAGACAGCCCTCGGTGGGCTTGCAGTCGGCAGCGGTCGTGCAGCAGCCGGGCGCCAAGAACACGCCGCAGGTACCTTGGCGGTCGGTCTCGGCGCATTGACCGCTGCACCCGCAGAGGAACGCGTCCTTACACGTTTCGCCTTCGGGACAGTCCGAGTCGGCGAAGCAGCCGGCGAGGTTGGGATCGACGCAGCGGCGGTCCGTACTGTCCGGGACAGTCACTGGAATACACACTTGCGGCGACGGGCACGTGTTTACGTCGTCACAACACGGGCCGGCGATCTCGACGTCGGTCCCGTCGGAACCGTCGCTCCCGTCCGGGCCGTCGCTCCCGTCGGAACCGTCACTGCCGTCAGAGCCGTCAGAGGCGTCACTGCCGTCAGAGGCGTCACTGCCGTCAGAGCTGTCACTGCCGTCGGAGCCGTCGGAGCCGTCAGAGCCGTCGCTGCCATCCGAGCCGTCGCTCCCGTCTTGACCGTCGAAGCCGCCGAGATCACCAAGATTGATGGGGCCGAAGTCGAAGGAGGGGAACTCGGGGAGCACGAAGGACGGGACGTCCGTTGGCACGCCGTCGGTGGACTCCGAGCAGCTCGCCGTGAGCACGACGCTGAGGAGCGCGGCGAGGACGGCAGTGGAGCCTTGGCGACGAACGATCACGGGCCGATCATACCGAAAGTCCGGGGTTTCCGCACACGGAGTCGAGGGTCTCCCAGAACTCGGGATAGCTGACCGCAGCCGCGTCGGCCCGGTCGATGGTGACGGGCCCCGACGCACATAAGGCGGCGATAGCGGCGGACATGGCGATTCGGTGATCGTGGTGAGAGTCCACTCGGCCCCCACGTAGCGGAGTCGGCCCGTCAATCTCGAGGCCGTCGGGGAGCTCGCGAACGGTCGCACCGAGTGCCGTCAACGTCTCGGCCATGACGGCGAGGCGGTCGCACTCCTTGACTCGGAGCTCGGCGGCGCCCGTGATCCGCGTGCGCCCCACGGCTTGCGTGGCGAGGACTGCGAGGATCGGTACCTCGTCGATGGCGCGAACGACCACGTCGGGCGGCAGGTCGGCGCCACGGAGGGGACCGTAGCGGGCTTCGAGATCGGCGGTCGGCTCCACGCCGCCGGACACCGGGTGTACTCGGATCTCGCCCCCCATGAGCGCGACCGCTTCAAGGAAGCCGGTGCGGGTGGGATTGACGAGGGCGTTCAGGACGACGACGCCGTCATCGCCGCCGTCGCGAGCGACGTGGCTCGGACGCAACAGGCCGGCGGCGAGCCAGAAGGCCGCGGAGCTGAGGTCACCGGGCACGGTGAAACGTGCGAGGGCCCGGAGGGGGCCGGCGTCCACCGTGACGGCATTCCCCGAGATCGTCATCGGGACGCCCATCGCGGCGAAGAACCGCTCGGTATGATCTCGTGATCGTTCAGGTTCCGTCACGCGGGTGGTACCCGACGCACGCAGCCCGGCGAGCAGGACGGCGGTCTTCACCTGGGCGCTGGCGACCGGGCTCTCGAAGTCGATGCCGTGGAGAGGTCCACCGAGGACCCGAACAGGCGGCTTGCCCGCGGTCGTCTCGATGGTTGCCCCCATCCGTCGCAATGGGGCGGCGACGCGCTCCATTGGGCGGGAGGAGAGGCTCGCGTCGCCGGTGAGGGTGCTCTCGAACGAGGTGCTGGCGAGGATCCCCATCATGACGCGGAGCGTGGTCCCGGAGTTGCCGCAATCGAGGGGCTCCGCAGGCGCCCGAAGCCCTTCCCAGCCGCAGCCGACAACGACGACGTCTTCGCCCTCGTCACGGATCTCGACGCCGAGCGCGGTGAGGACCCGGCGCGTGGAACGGACGTCGCCGCCCATGCCGAGACCACTCACGCGCGTCTCGCCGTGCGCCAGCGCCGAGAGCAAGAGGGCGCGGTGGCTGACGGACTTGTCGCCGGGCACCGTCACGCGGCCGCGCGCGGTAGGCGCAGGCGAGATGGTCTTGGAGTACGTCACGCGTCGCCCTTGAGGACGGCCTCGAAGGTGCTGAGGAAACGTGCGTTCTCCTCCGGCGTGCCGACGTTCACGCGAAGGAAGGTCGGCAGACCGTAGCCTCGCATCGGGCGCACGATGACGCCGTGCCGGAGTAGCCCCTCGTAGAGCGGGGCGGCGTCTTTGTGGCAGTCGAAGAGTACGAAGTTGGCCTCGGTGGGATAGGGTTGGCAGCCCAGCGCTTCGAGACGGGCGGCGATCGACGCGAGTCCCGTGCGGGTGTTGGCCACCACGCGTTCGAGGAAGTCGGCGTCGTCGAGCGCCGCTTCAGCGCCGGCTTGACCGATGAGGCTGACGTTGAAGGGCTGCCGAACACGGTCGAGGTACGACACGAGCTCGGGATCGCTGACGCCGTAGCCGACGCGGACGCCCGCGAGCCCGTAGGCTTTCGAGAAGGTGCGGAGGACGATGGTTCGGGGCCGGTGTGCGATGAGCGCGATGGCGTCGAGCCGTGCCTCGGGCGCAAGGAACTCGTAGTAGGCCTCGTCGATTGCCACGATGGGATCGGGCCCCACACGCGCCAAGAAGCGCTCGAGGGACGCCTTGTCGAAGGTGGAGCCCGTCGGGTTGTTCGGATTGCAGAGGAAGATGAGCGCGGTCTCTTCATCCACGGCGGCCGCGATGGCGTCGAGATCGAGAGAGAGGTCCGGCCGCATCGGGACCGCCTTGAAGGGCGAGCCGTGCGCCTGACTGACGAGCTGATAGACGACGAAGGTGGTCGCCGCTGTGAGGACCCCACGCGCGGGCTCGTTCCGAAGCGCCGGCCCCGTGAAGGTCCGAATCAGCAGCTCGATGATCTCGTTCGAGCCATTGCCGAAGATGAGCTGCCCCGGGGCGACGCCGAGCTCGCGAGCGAGCCGCTGCCGCAGGTAGAACACGGTCGACTCAGGGTATCGATGGCTCTCCGCGAGCGCCGCCGCCATGGCCTCGAGCGCCCGCGGCGACGGGCCATAGGCGTTCTCATTGGACGCGAGCTTGATCGCTGACGCGATCCCGAGCTCGCGTTCGAGCTCCTTGAGCGGCTTCCCAGGTGGATACGGCGTGAGCGATCGGATGTTTTCGGGCACGAGGGGGCGAGTCACGGAGCACCTCCGGCCGCGGACCTTACCACACCGGGAACACGCGCCGCACGGGTCCGAGGGCTCATGCGGCCGCCAAAAACGACGACGCCCCGGAAGTGGCTTCCGAGGCGTCGTGTGGGCTCAAGGTGGGAGTCGTGGTGGGAGTTTATCCACCACGCCCCGGACTTCGCGAGGAAGTCCGGGACCTTAACTCGATCAGCCGTTCATTGCGTCCATGAAGTCTTTGTTGCTCGGGGTCTTCGAGACCTTGTCGAGCAGGAACTCCATGGAGTCGATGACGTTCAGCGGGTGGAGGAGCTGGCGGAGGATCCAGACGCGGTTCAGCCACTGCGGGGAGATGAGGAGCTCTTCCTTACGCGTGCCGGACTTGTTGATGTCGAGGCACGGGAAGATGCGCTTCTCCATGAGCTTGCGGTCGAGGTGGATTTCCGCGTTACCGGTGCCCTTGAACTCTTCGAAGATGACCTCGTCCATGCGCGAGCCGGTGTCGATGAGGGCCGTGCCGATGATGGTGAGCGAGCCACCCTCTTCGATGTTGCGGGCCGCACCGAAGAAGCGCTTCGGCTTGTGGAGGGCGTTCGAGTCGACGCCGCCGGACAGGATCTTGCCGGAGGGCGGCACGACCGTGTTGTAGGCGCGGGCGAGGCGCGTGATCGAGTCGAGGAGGATGACGACGTCGCGCTTGTGCTCGACGAGGCGCTTGGCCTTCTCGATGACCATCTCGGCGACCTGGACGTGGCGCTGCGCCGGCTCGTCGAAGGTCGACGAGATGACTTCGGCGTTCACGCTGCGCTCCATGTCGGTGACCTCTTCCGGGCGCTCGTCGATGAGCAGCACGATGAGGTAGACCTCGCGGTGGTTCTTCGCGATGCCGTTCGCGATGTCCTTCATGAGGACGGTCTTACCGGCGCGGGGCGGCGACACGATCAGCGCGCGCTGGCCCTTCCCGAGGGGGCAGAGCAGGTCGATGATGCGCGTCGAGAAGTTCTTGGGCTCGAACTCGAGCTGGAGGCGCTCCTGCGGGTAGAGCGGCGTCAGGTTGTCGAAGAGCACCTTGTCGCGAGCCTTCTCGGGCTCCTCGAAGTTGACGTGCTCGACCTTGAGCAGCGCGAAGTAGCGCTCGCCTTCCTTCGGGGGGCGGATCTGGCCGGAGACCGTGTCGCCCGTGCGGAGGTTGAAGCGACGGATCTGCGACGGCGAGACGTAGATGTCGTCCGAGCCGGGGAAGTAGTTGTAGTCCGGAGCGCGAAGGAAGCCGAAGCCGTCGGGGAGGCACTGGAGGACGCCTTCACCGTAGACGTTGCCCTGCTTCTCGGTCTGGGCCTGGAGGATCGCGAAGATCAGCTCGTGCTTGCGCAGGTTGCGGGCGCCTTCGACGCCGAGGTCGGTGGCCATCTTGACGAGATCGCCGATCTTCTTCTCTTTCAGGTCCTTCAGATTCATTCGGTTCGTTCCTTCGGGTGGGTTGGGCTGCCCGTGTGAGTCGGGCGGGCGGGGTCTAAGGTGCGGTTGCCGAGTCGACCGACTGACGGCGATGCACCGGCGGGATCGGAAAGGATGGAGCGGATTACCCTCTCGTGTTCACCCGGCCGTGAGTGGACTGCGGAAGCCGGGGGCACTCAGACGCCCAATGAAAGGGCCTGAGCGCGAGCCACACGAGTGGATGGCGCGGAAGTCTAGACGCCGACGACACGCAAGTCAACAGGAGTCGTGGCCTCCTGATTTCCGTCTTCACTCGAAGAGGTCAAAATTCTCCCACTCACCAGCGTCGAGCTTGCACTCCCCGCTCTCGGCGTCACGTGCGGGCCTCAGCGCGACGCGGATAGTGGAGACGACGTCGTCGCAGTCGAGATCGCCGACCGCGGCGATGAGGACGCGTGAGCTGCGGCCGGTCCCGCTCGACTCAATGACGTACGTGTAGAGTCGCGAGAGGCGGGTCGGATCGACCCCGAGGTCGGCCCAAACACCCTGCTTGAACTCCTCGGCGGCGATAGGGAATCGCTTCTCGGGGAGCGTGCAGACGGTGTCGCCCGGCGTGTAGTCGGTCGGCGCGACGGGTTCGCACCCGTCGGCGCCTTCGTCGGGCCGCTGGCGGGCGAAATGGGCGATGACCAGCTCGCGCAGGTAATCGACGCTGGCCTCGCCTTCACGAGCGAGTGCGCGTCGGAAGTACTCATTGGCGACCCGAACGGCGCCGGTCGCGCTCACCATGATTCGATTGGACTGAGCGAGGCCTTGGTGGTCGACCACGGACATCGAGCGCCCATTTCGGTCGACGTGAAAGACCGCCCCGCCTTCGTGCCAGGTGGTGTCCTGGACCGCGTCCTTGACCTCGGCCGGGGCGTCGTAGCGCTTTAGCCACTTTTCCCGGCGCTCGAAGCTGTCCACGCCGTAGTCGACGTCGATGAAGGCAGCGTTCCCACTCACGAAGTAGGCGCTGAGCTGCCACACGCCGTCGCCCGTGGGGCGACGCTCGCGGCTCTGAGCGACTGCCACTTGAACACGCATGACGCCGAGCCCCATCATGTCGCGCTCCTCTTCGGGGCCAACACGGAGCTCGGTCAAGCCTTGGGCGGCGGCGACGCCACGGAGCTCGCCGACGCTCATCCCGACCCGGTAGGGGCCGATGCCCTTGCCTTGGCGTTGGGCGATGGCGGCCGAGCTGACGAGCGCCAACGTCGTGGCGAGGACGAAGAGGTGGAGCGGACGGATCATCCCGGAGTCATTACCGGTCGGCCCGTTCGGAGGCAAGAACCGAGCGTCATCGTGGGCTTGATGGCGTGTCCGGCCCGTCGCGGGGCCCCGCCGACTCGCGCCCCGAGGCGGGTTGGCGCCGCGACGCCCGGGGGAGTAATCTGATCGCCACCTGCCGGAGGAGATTGCGCCCATGTCCGACGTTCGCATGCTCGACCACGAGATATTCACCCCAGAGCACCTGGCGTTCCGCAAAACGGTCCGCAAGTTCGCAGAATCTTTGGCCCCCCATGCCGAGGAGTGGGACGAAGCCGGCATCTTCCCGCGCGAGGTCTTCAAGCAGGCCGGCGACCTCGGACTGCTCGGGATACGGGCCAATCCAGAGTACGGCGGCATGGGCCTCGACTGGTGGTGGACGACCTGCTGGGCCGAGGAGCTCGTCCACTCGAACAATGCCGGCGTCAACATGGCGCTGATGGTTCAGTCGGACATGGCGACGCCCATCATCGACGAGATCGGTTCGGACGAGGTGAAGCGCGAGTTCCTCGAACCGGCCATCAAGGGAGAAAAGATCGCGGCGCTCGGAATCTCGGAGCCGGGCGGCGGGTCCGACGTCGCGGCCATGAAGACCACGGCGCGGCGCGATGGCGACGACTACGTCATCAACGGTCAGAAGCTGTGGATCACGAACGGTACACGGGCGGACTTCATCACGCTCGGTGTGCGTACGGGCGCCGAAGGCTTCGGGGGCATCTCGCTCCTAGTCTTCCCGACCGACACCAAGGGCTTCTCCATCGGAAAGAAGCTCAAGAAGGTCGGCAACAAGGCGTCCGATACGGCGGAGCTCTTCTTCGAGGACTGTCGGGTACCCGTTCGCTACCGACTCGGGCAGGAGAACCTCGGCTTCTACCACATCATGACGAACTTTCAGGGCGAGCGTCTCGTCGCGGCCATCGGGTGCGTCGCTGGGATGGAGAAGCAGGTGCGCGCGGCCATCGCGTACGGCAATGACCGTAAGGCGTTCGGACGGCCCGTCTCGAAGTTTCAAGTGTGGAAGCACAAGCTGGTCGAGCACCTGACCAGTATCGAGGCCGCGAAGCGCCTGACCTACTACGCCATCGACAAGTTCAACAAGGACCCGCGGTCAGCGCTTCGCGAGGTCACGATGGCCAAGCTCTTCGCCGGAGATCTGGCGCAACGCGTCATGTACGACTGCATGCAAATGTACGGCGGCTTCGGCTACACGACGGAGTATGCGATCAGCCGCGCTTGGACCGACGTCCGTCTCATCACGATCGGCGGCGGGACGAGCGAGGTCATGAAAGAGATCCTCACCAAGGTCGAGGGGCTCTGATCCCTGGCTTCAATCTTCGGTCGGCGCTCGTTGTCGCGGCTGCTGCCGATGCCAAAGCAGCCAGCCTTCGGGCGAGCCGCCGAAATCGCGGCCCGTCAGGGTTCGGAGCGTCTTGAGGACCGCCTCCTTTCGTTCACCAGCAAGCGCCGTGAGCCGCTGGGCGAGCCGGGGCACGACCCCTGCCCCGCCCCACTTCACGAGCTCCGACTGCAGCACCGCGAGCTCGGGGAGCGGCGCGTATTCGAACGCGTCGGCGAGCTTAGCGGCGGCGTCGCTCAGCACCGACGGTGGCGCGCCTTCCGCGAGCTGCCCAAGGGTTCGGGCGACAAAGGCAGCATGGAGGGCCGGCGCCCGAGCGTCCGGTCCGCGCGTCATGAGTGGCAAGAGGAACTCGTAGCCCTTCTCGGCTGGCAGGGCCCTAGCGGCGACGAAACGAACCCACGGGTCCACGTCGAGGAGCAGCGGTTCGAGCTGTGGGCGGGCGGCCACGGGGTCGACAAGGAGCAGGGCGATCGCCGCCTGTGCCCTTTCGGCAGGAGAGGCGGACCGGAGATGGGCCTCGATGGCCAGCGCGAGCTCCGAGGCTGATGGCCCCTCGGCGGGTACGGCCGCACCGGTGGACTTCGACAGCATCGACGCAGCGGCAGTGAGGAGCGCCAACGCGGCGGGCGCTGAAGCGGCGTCGCCCGCACTGGCCGTACGATTTGCATGTCGGGCGAATAGGCCGTCCGCGGTGGCGACGTCGAGGAAGGCGGCGTCGATGGCGGCCCGAAGTTGGCGGCGGGCGTCCATCGTTTCGGCTGCGGACGCGTCCGGGGCGAGACCGCGCGCGTCGAGGGACCCTTCGAATGTCGAGAGCCCCTGCAGGATGCGAGTGGTGCCGGCGGGCGACGAATGGCGGGCTATCGCGTGCAAGGCGAGGACGACGCCGTGAAGTTGAGCGAGCTCGGCCTCATCGCCCACTTCGAGCAAGAACGGCACTGCGAGCTCACCCACGATCCCGTAGCGCAGTGCGGCCCCTTCACGAGCACCGAGCAGTGCCAGGTCCTCAAGCGACGACTCCAGGTTGGTGGGCTTGGCCAAATCGGGCGCGGTGGCGAAGCGGAACTTTCGAAGGGTCGCGTGGAGACGGGCTAGCGTGTCTGGCAAGCCCGGGCACGCGGCGGGCATGCGGGCGAGGTTGCACGAGAGGAGGATCCCACGGTGAATGTCCGGCTCCTTGAGCGGCGCGCGGACGACGTGTTTGTCTTCATCGAGTGGGAACGAAGCACGAAGTCGCGGGTTGGCCGCGACCAAGGCGCGGAGTAGCGGAATCAGGACGTCGAACTGCCGGGGCGCGACGTCCCACACGTCCTCGAAGCCCCCTGGAGTCGGGAGCCCGGTCACTTTGCCGCGAAAGGCACGCATCGTCGCAGGGGCGTTCAGTTCTGCGTAGCTCCACGCGGCGTCCGGTGGCGCGAAGAGGGCGATGTGGATTGCTTCGACGCGGCGAGCGGGGCCGAATGCGATACGGCTGGTCAGGTCGATGAGCTGGGTGACGACACCGTCGTGATCGATCACCACATGAGCGAGTTGCCCATCGAGGACCATCGACTCGATGCACTCATCGACGGTCGTCGCGACGCATCGAGAGAGGATCACCTGGGTGACGGGGGTCGGTTCGGGTTCCGGCCCGGGGGGCCCGACGGACTCCGGTTCGGGAGGTGGAAGCCTCGGCCGTGCGATCAGATCGATAGGAAGGTCGAGTCCGAGCCTATTCTTCGCCGCCAGCGGGATTCGCTTGAGATCCAACGTGACCGTAGCGGGCACCGTGATCGACCGGTCGCCACTCGTCAGCTCACCGAGGTGCTTCGCCCGGCCGCCGTCCGTGCCGGCAGGTGGATCTCCTGCGTCGAGTCCCCATGCACCTTCGTTTCGAAATCGGGCGTCGACTTCGGCAGCCCGCTCAGCCCACATACTCTTCTCTGGGTCTGCCTCGGCGAGGAGGTGCCAGAGGGCCCCGGCTCGGAGGAGGTTTCCGGCCGCTTCGGCGACTTCGGCGTCGGCCTCGGCGCGTCCGATGTCGGCAATTCCGAGCGGGAGGCGCTTAGGCACGGGCTGGGGGACCACCATCGCGTGGTCGACGCGACCCGGGCTCGCCACGGGGCGAGCGATCGGTCGCTCGAAACGCTGCCCATCCCACGTAACGACGACCTTGACGTCTCCCGTGGGTGTCGCGGAGCCACCCGTCGGCGCCGGGCCGGGGAGCGAGTCGAGTGAGACGTCGACGGCCGCGAGCGCGCGCATGGCCGTGAGGCTCTCGGTGACGGCGGCCTCTACCGTCGTGGGTTCAAGGGATCTCACAACCTCCACGTGGCCACCGGTCCCCCGAACGAGCTGCTCGAGCGCGGCGTGTGCGCCTCCCGAAGGGCCGAAGAGCAAGGCGACGACCGGGACTTCGTATGCCGCTGCCCGATTGGTGATGGACCCGACGATCCGTTCGAGAACGCTCCGTCGACCGACGGCCGTGTCAACGCCATCGGTCAAGAGGACAAGCCTCCGCACGGCCGAGAGGGCCTCTTCGCCTCGGAACGCCGTGAAGGCATCGAGCAGCCCCGCGTGGAGCGCGACCGGGGCGGTCGCGGGGACGGCGGGCGGCTCACCTCGGGACGGGGTCTGCAGTGACGCGGCGACATCACGTGCCGCCGAAGGAAGTACGCTCGGGTCGGCGGTGAAGGGCCGCAGCAGCCGGAACCCAGTACCGTCGATGACGCCGAGCGCCATCCGATCCGCAGCGCCCGCCAAGCGGACAAAGGTGTCTACCGCGATCAGCTGCTGGGGCAAGTCGCCCTGAGCGGTCATGACGACGAGCGTCGCGAGCCCAGCACGCGCGTCACGAAAGGATGAGACCTCACCCGTCAATGGGGCGAGATCCCCCACGACGACTTGCGCTGTAGCTGGCGCCTCATCGAGACGTCGGGCGGCGACCGCACCGGGAACGAAGAGACGGAGACGGGCGACCGGGGCGGAGGACGGAGGGCTGGTGTCGGACACGTCACCGGCCGGGAACGGTGACGCTGTGGGGGCTGGCGGCCCCAGATCCGGGAGTGAAGGCGATGGGGGTGGCACCTCGGGTCGTACCCAGGGCGAAGGCTCAGGCGTCTTCTGGCAGGCGAGGCTCCCCACACAGGCTATGCCAACCAGCAGAGCAGCGCTGATGCGCCACGGGTGGCTGCCGCGACACGTCACGGGTCGTCCCGCCCCAAGACGAGAGCTAGGAAGGCAAGCCGGTCCGCCCACTCGACCGCCAGTTTCCGAGCCGACTTTCCGGCGCCGTGCCCCGCGCGCGTGTCCACCCGAATGAGGATGGGGGCGGAGCCACCTTGCAGCTCCTGGAGACGTGCCGTGAACTTGAAGCTGTGCGACGGCACGACCCGATCATCGTGGTCGGCGGTGAGGACAAGGGTGGCCGGGTACTGCTTGCCAGCTTCGATTCGGTGGTAGGGCGAGTAAGCGAGCAGATGACGGAAGTCGTCGGGCTCGTCCGGCGAGCCGTACTCGCTGGTCCACGCCCACCCGATGGTGAACTTGTGAAAGCGGAGCATGTCGAGCACGCCAACGGCGGGGAGCGCCGCGGCTGCGAGCTCGGGACGCTGAGTCATGACCGCTCCGACGAGGAGGCCTCCGTTCGACCCGCCGCCGATCGCGAGCCGGTCCGATCGCGTATACCCCTTGGCGATGAGGAGCTCAGCCGACGCGATGAAGTCATCGAAGACATTCTGCTTTCGGCCCTTCATACCGCCCTGGTGCCACGCCTCGCCGAACTCGCCACCGCCACGTAGGTTCGGGATAGCGAGCACACCGCCTTCTTCGAGCCAAACAGCGAAACCCGGCGAGAACCACGGCGTGACGGAGATATTGAAGCCGCCATAGCCGTAGAGATACGCCGGTGCGGAGCCATCGAGCACCAAGTCGCGCCGGTGCACGACGAAGAGCGGGACACGCGTCCCGTCCCGGCTCACCGCCATCTCGCGCCCCACGACGAAGCGCTCGGGATTGAAGCTCGGGACACTCGGCTCGATGAGCGGCGTCACGCCGCGTTCGGGGTCAAAACGGAGGATCCGACCTGGGGTCAAGAAGTTCGTGAAGAGGAAGTAGCCCTCCGGGTAGGTGGGACTCCCTGAGAAGCCTTCGGCCGAGCCGAGCGCCGGTAGGGCGACGTCGCCTAGTGGGCTTCCGTCGAGCCCATGGACCTTGATGACGCTGACGGCGTCGCGCAGGTACTGGCATACGAGCCGATCGCCCACCCGTGTCGCCGCTTCGAGGGCCTCGGGCTGTTCGGGCACGACGGTTCGCCACTGCTCGGGGGCGGGCGAGGCGACGTCGATCTCGACAATGCGCCCCCCCGGCGCGCCGGCGTCGGTGCGAATGAGGAAGCGGTCGCCATCGCTGCTGATGACGTCGAAGCTGGCACTGAAGTCGAGCCCTACGAAGGGCTGGACCAGCGCGTCATCGCGGGCCAAGTCGCGAAGGAGCAAGCCGTTCTTCCGATCCGCCCCCCTCGAGACAAAGAAGACCAGATACCGACCATCTCGAGTGGGTTCAGCACCGAAGCCCCAATCCGGCTCGTCGTCGCGTGCGTAGACGAGTGTGTCGTCGGCCTGGTGTGTGCCGACTCGGTGGAAGTAGACCTGATGGTGTTTGTTCGGCGCGGAGAGGGCGTCGCCCTCGGGTGGGGCTGGATAGCGGCTGTACCAGAAGCCGCTGCCGTCCTGAGCCCACGAGAGGGCGGTGAACTTGACCCACCCGAGCTCGTCATCGAGGAGTCGCCCCGTGGTGGCGTCGAGGACCCGCACCGTGTTCCAGTCCGAACCCGCTCGAGCGATGGCGAAGGCGACTCGCTGACCATCCTCACTCGGCGAGAACGTGCCGATGGCGGTGGTCCCGTCGGGGTCGACGCTGCTTGGGTCGTAGAGAGTGCGCCGGTCGGAGCCGTCGAGCGCCGACGTGACGAGCCGGCTCTGGTCGAGCGAGCCCGGGTTGTGCAGAAAGAACAGGCGGCTTCCCTTTCGTACGGGAACGCCGGCTCGTTCGAACTGCCAGATCGCAGTCAAACGCTCTAGAAATCGCTCTCGCTCGGGCGCCTCGTCGAGGAATGCGCGGGTTCGTTCGTTCTGAGCCGCTATCCAGACGTCGAGCTCAGGGCTGCTCGACTCCATCCACCGGTACGGGTCGGCCACGGTGTGCCCGTGCAAGGTCTCGACGAGCTCCACGCGGCGCGCCTCCGGAGGGGGTAGGAGTGAGGCGCATGCTCCGCTCATGACCGAAGCGACGCAGGCGATCGGGATGAAGCGAAGGGGGCCCATCGCCCCTTCTTAGAGCGAGCGGGGCAGGTTGTCCATGGGGGAGGAGGCTTCCGTGCGGCTTAAAGACGAACGCCCCCGCCGCGCTGCGTTTCGGCAGTGCGACGGGGGCG
>JADMJS010000560.1 GCA_018780435.1 Myxococcales bacterium | reverse complement strand
AAGACGTCCTCCACGAGCGCCTGCCCGAAGCCGGTCGAGCCGGCCGGGTTCGGCAGCGCGACCGTGTAGCCGCGCGCGACCGCCGCGAGCACGTTCCAACGCCAGTGCCAGGCGTCCGTCCACTGGGTGTGGGGACCGCCGTGGACCCAGACGAGGCCGGGGCCGGGCGTCGCGGCGGCGGTCGGCGCGGCGAACCACGACTGCACGGGCCGGCCGTCGACGACGAGGAGCTGTGATGTGATGACGACGTGCTGCTGGGCGGCGTTGCCGTCGAAGCCCGAGAGCGTCGAGAGGACCGTAGGCTCGCTCTCCGGCGAGGTCCCGATGGACACGAGCTCCGGCGGGCTGAAGAAGTGGTCGCGGAGCGCCGCGAGGCGGTCCGAACCCGGGATGATCGTCACGGACGCGTAGTGAGCGCCCGAGGCCGTGCTGCTGACGCGGCTCAGTTCGCCGGTCTCGAGGTCGACGCGAAAGACCGGGGTGTGCCCTTGATCGTCGCACACGGCATAGAGAGCGCGGCCATCCGCCGAGAAACACTGGGGTGAGAGCCAGCGTTCGAGGCCGGTAAGCTGGCGGGAGTGGCCGGTCTCGAGATCGGTGAGGACCAGCGTGACGGGGCCATGCGCATTCGGGGAACGGACGTTTCGGGTGGCGGCGAGCCAACGTCCGTCAGGCGACAGTGTCGGCGACGCGTGGACCGCGTGGTGCGCGCCGAGCGCGCTGACGGCGTCGCCACCCGTGAGGGGGATTCGGACGAGATCGACGTCTTCGATGCGATCGTCCGCCGGATGGGCCGAGGTCGCGATGACGAAGCGGCCGAGCGGGTCGACGGCGAAGGCGAGCTCGATCTGAAACTCGCGCGTGGCGTCGGGGGTGAGGTCGCGGCGCCCTGTGCCGTCGTCCGCGTAGCTGATGAGGTGCGGGGCCTCCTCCGGGAGCCAGTGATCCCAGAAGCGGACCGGCGAACGCCGGTAACGCAGGAGCGTCGGGCCGCGGCGCTTGCGCAGGTCGGCTTCGCCCTGCTGTTTCGTCGCGTCGACGCCGGGGAGGACGCCCGCGACGCAGACGAGCGCCGGAGCGCTCTGGGCGAAGCGGAACGCCGAGACGCCCAGGGCTTCGTCGGTCAGCGGCGCCGGGTCCCCGCCGCTCGGATGGAGGAGCCAGACTTGCTTTCGATCCCCGGGCTTATCGCCCAGCCGACGGTTCGAGAGGAAGCCGAGCGCGCCATCCCGGCGGAAGCTTGGCGCGGTGTCGTCGCTGTCACCGCGGGTCAGTGGGATGGCGGGGCCGCCGCTGACGGGGACGCGCCAGAGGTCCGAGACGTACTTCCCTCCATCGCCGTCGAGGCGGGCCACGGCGACGGCGGCCCAGGTGCCGCACGGCGACACGGCGTAGGCCGAGACTCGGTTCAGGCGGATGAGCTGCTCGGCATCGAAGAAGGGCATCGACATAGGGCCTCCAGACGGGGACGGGTGGACCTATAGGAAGCCGGAACAAAATTCAATGGGGATGGGCGATTATCCCGGCTCGACAGAGGAGCAGGTCCCGCGCACGATCGCGACGAGCCCGCGCTCGACCTCGCGCTCGAACGCGAGCAACCCGCCGAGCCGGTTCGCGACGGCGCGCGTGATGGAGAGGCCCAGCCGCGAGCCCCAAGGCGCCCCCGTTCGGGCCAGGTGCGTCTGGGTCCGCCCCAAAATCGCTCGTTCGGAGCTTCTCTTCCATGCCCCGACAGTAGCCAAAGTCGCCGCGGGTGTGTGATCTTCAGGGCGAGCCGCAACAGAACCGACATGGAACTGTGGTGCACTTCACTGGGGGCCGGGCGCCCCCGATGACGACGGTGGACCCAGAGGAGTGCACGAGATGAAGACCTTGAGATGGGGAGCTTCGTTGCCCAAAACGATGGCGCTGGCGCTCGTCGCTGGCCTCGCCGGTTGTGCGAGCGATGGGACGGCGGCCAGCGACCCCAGTGCGGCCGGAGACGTCATTGCGGCCGACGACGTGGCCACGACCGATGACGCGACCGCGGGTGACGCCACGACGGAATCACCGACGTGGCAGGGTGAGATCGGGCCCATCGTCGCGAAGCGGTGCATGAGCTGCCACCAAGAGGGAGAGTCGGCGCCTTTCGCGCTCGAGACCGTAGACGCGATGAGGACTTACGCGACGGCGGCGGTCGCGGCCATCGAGGGGGGCCGTATGCCGCCGTGGATGCCGGACCGGGAGTGCCGCAGCTATGCCGACGAGCGCCTCATCGAGCCGGCCGAGCTCGACCTCATCCGGGCCTGGATCGCGGCGGACATGCCGGAAGGCGTCGCGGCCGGCGCGGCCCCCGTGGCGCCGGACCGGCTCACCTTCGAGCCGACTCACGAGGGCCGTTCCGCCGAGGGATACCTCCCGAACCCGGCTCTGCCGGACGATTGGCGCTGCTTCGTCCTCGATGTGGACATCGACCGTGACTACTACATGACGGCGGCGACCGTGGTGCCCGACGCGAAGCCGGTCGTTCACCACGCGCTCGTCTACGCCGTCGATGGCAGCCTGCGCGAGAGCCTCGACGAAGCGGACGCGAAGGAGCCCGGCGCAGGCTACACGTGCTTTGGCGGCCCCAACCCGTCGACGAGTGACGGCGGCAGCGGGATCGCGGCGGGTTTCACGGGCGCGAGCGGCTTCCCTAATCAACTAGCGGCGTGGGTGCCGGGCATTCAGCCGACGGTCTTCCCCGACGGCACGGCCATACGAATTTCAAAGAACAGTGTCATCGTGATGCAGGTGCACTACAGCACGCTCACGAGCGAACCCATCCTCGACCGATCGACCTTTCAGATGCGGCTGACGGAGACGAAGCCGGAGTTCCTTTACCAGACGAAGCCGCTCGCGATCCCCAGCATCGCGATCCCGGCCGGCGAGCCGGCCTCAACGCACACGCGCGTGTTCAAGAACTGGTCGTCGTCACCCGTGACCCTGACCGGCGGCACCGGCCACATGCACTTGCTCGGTCAGTTCATCGAAGCCCAGGTCGAGCGCGAGGGGCAACCGGAGGAGTGCCTCGTGCGGATTCCGAACTGGGACTTCAACTGGCAGCAGGCGTATCGCTTTCTGCCGGGCGACGAGGCCGTCATCGCGCCCGGCGACGGCGTGCGCCTCACGTGCACTTTCGACAACAGCGCCGGCAATCAGGCGGTCGTGAACGGCGAGCAGCTCGCGCCGAGGGACGTCACGTGGGGCGAGAGTACGCTCGATGAGATGTGTCTCTTCTACGTCGCCGTCGTACGGCCTTACGAAGAGCCGGAGCCCACGAGCACGACACCGTGCGACAGCACTGATGCCTGTGTCGCCAAGTGTGACGATCCGCGCTCGATCGGCTGCGTGTTCGGCTGTGAAGAGACGAGCGTGAGCTGCCTGACCTGCGTGGCGAAGTCGGCTCAGTCGTGCGCGACGAGCTGTCTCGGGACGCTGCTCTCGGCACGCGACTGTCTCGTGGACTGCGGTGTCGGCGCTACGGCGTTCGGGAGTGGCTTCGATGCCTGCCTGAGCGACTCGTGCCCCGATGCGTACTCCGCGTTCACCGCCTGCATGGATCCGAAGATCGCCGCAGGAGACTGTGACGCCGCGCTCACGGGCTGCGGGGTCACCTTCCCGGAGTGACGCTACTTGGCGGCGGTCGCCGGCGCGTCGGCCGCGTCTTTGGCGTGGCGATGCAGGAGCAGGAGCAAGTGAGTGGGCCGGGCGCGACGGTCTCGGCAGGTGTCGACCGTGGCGTAGAAGCGCTTGAGCGTGTTGTCCGCACCCGCGAGGTCGAGCACGTGATGAAGAATCTCGTGACGGTGCTCGCGGCCGCGGACGAGCAGGTCGTCGAGCTCGTCTCGGCCGGCCCGTAGCGCCTCGGGGACCGGCATCTCCCCGTCCATCGCCGTCGGCCCGAAGAGCGTCGCGAACTCCTTGTTGGCGGCCTCCACGCAGAACTGGGGCGTCAGGATGGCCGCGGGGCCCCCCGAGTGCTTCAGCAGCGCGTCGATCTTGCCACCGTCTTCGATGATCCGATCGCGCTTCAAGGAGTCGAAGCGGCGCAGCGTGTCCATCGTCTCGGTCAGCACGGCTGCGAGCTCTCCGATCTCGTCGTCGCTCGGCGCTTCGATCGGCGCCCCGGAGCGCCCGGAGGCGGCGGCTTTGACCGCGCGAGTCAGCCGGCGGACGGGCGCGATGAGGCGACCCGGCAGCACCAGGATCAACAGCGTCACGATGACGAACGCGACAAGGACCAGCGTGACCAGGTTGCGGTCGGCGTGCGCGATCGTGTCTTCGGCGGCCACATTCTCGGCGCGCAGTTCGTCGAGCAGAGCCACCACGACGCCGAAGAGGGCGTCGTCGAGCGCAGCCCGAGCGGCGAGGACGCCAGCCGATGGCCTCACGGGCCCGGAGTGAGGCGTATTGTGGGCGACATCGAGGTCGAGCAGAGGCGGCGTCACGGCGTCAGGCACAATGGCGGGCGACGTAGCGTGCGTCGGCGGTAGCACCGGACGTCGGCGCGCGCTGGCGTGTTCGGCCGAGACCGCCTTGATCAGCGCGTCAGCGGCGCTGGCGACGCGACGCAACCCGGCCACGTGTACCGGGTAGTGCTCCGTGATGGAGATAGCGCGGTCGGCGAGCTCTCCGAGCAGGCGCTCGGCGCGCAGAACGTCCTCGAAGGTCGCGGCGCCCTGGAGCCCCGGCACTCGCGCGTAGGTGCCGCGCATCCGCTCGATCTCGTGCAGCAGCGTGACCTGCGCCGCAACCGTGTCCGCCGTCGACCGAGCGCTGTCGAGGTAGTGCAAGGTCAGGAGGAGCTGCGGGAGCGTCACGAGGGCGACCAGCCCGAGCCCGATTCGGATCTTCGCCCGAAACGAGCGAGGCTTCTCCCGGGACGCGCTTATCGACATAGCTCGAGGAACTCGCGGATTCGAGCCGGGGTCCCGATGACGACGAGCGTGTCGCCCTTCTCGACACGATCGTCGGCGCCCGGGTTCAAGTTCGACTGCACTCGAAAACGGCTCTCACCGAGGTCGTCGACCCACGGCGCACGCGACTTGATGGCGATGACCGTGAGCTCCATGCGCCGACGCAGGTCGAGCTCGCCGAGCGTCTTCCCGATGAGCGGCTCCATCGCGTCAACCTCGACGAGGTGGTGGCCGGTCGGGAGGCTGAGGCGTTCATGGAGCTGCGTCGCGTAGATCTGCTGTGCTGCACGTTTGGCCATCTCGACTTCCGGATTGAAGACGAGCCCGGCCCCGACGAGCTGGAGGATCTGCTTGTGGAGATCGTCCACGGCACGCGCCACGATGCGCGGGATAGACAGTCGCCGTAGGAGGGCCGTCACGAGGATCGAGGCCTCACGGTCGGTCCCCATGGCGACCACGGCGGTGTCGACGTCGTCCACGCCGCTCGCCTTGAGCGCGTTCTCGTTGGTGGCGTCGAAGCAGAGTGGGTGGATCCCGACGTAGCGCTTCAGCGCCTCGCACTTCTCTTCTTCGATGTCGATGGCGAGGACGTCGGCGCCGAGCTCCGCGAGGGAGATGGCGACGTGAGCACCGAAACGACCGAGACCGAACACTGCGAAACGTCTCATGAATCAGCCCACCATCATCTTGCCTTCAGGGAGCTTCACTCCCGCTCGGCCTCGAACGTCTTCACCGATCGCCAGCGCCATCGACAGGGGTCCGACGCGTCCGGCGAACATCAACATGACCAGGACCAGCTTGCCAACGGCGCTGCAGTACGGGGTGATGCCGAAGCTGACCCCGACGGTACCGAGCGCCGACATCGTCTCGAAGAGGAGGGAATCGAGTGACTTGTCCGGCTCGGCGACCAGCATCAGGATGACCCCCACGACGAACACGCCCGTAAATGAGAGCAGGATCGCGATCGAGCGATAGACCACGGCCTTGGGTACGGAGCGATCGCCGATCTCCACTTCGTCCCGACCCCGCAACATCGCGATGACGGCGAAGGCGGCGACGGCGACGGTGGTCGTCTTCACGCCGCCCGCCGTCCCGCCGGGGCTGCCGCCCACGTACATGAGGATGAGCGAGATGACGAGCGTCACGCGCGAGATCTCGGACAGATCGACCGTGTTGAAGCCCGCCGTTCGGAAGGTAACCGACTGAAAGGCCGCCGCGAGCAGCTTGTCCCCGCGGGAGAGCCCGTCAAGCGATCGGGCGAAGTCGAAGTAGTAGAAGAGCACCGTCCCTGCGAGGGTGAGGAGGGTCGAGAAGGTCACGACCACGCGGACTTGCGGTGGGAAGCGGTGCCAGGTCGATTCGACTGACTGGCGGTAGCTCTTCCACCGGGTCAGGGTGGCGATGACGAGAAAGCCGAGGCCACCCGCGGTGATGAGCCCCATGACGACCAGGTTCACGAGGAGGTCGGAGCGATAGGAGGTGAGGTTGTCGGAGAAGAGCGCGAAGCCGGCATTGTTGAACGCGCTGACCGCCAGAAAGACGCTGTGCCACGCGGCGAGTCCGACATCGCTCATCGTGGGGTAGAAGCGCACGAAGAGCAGCGCGGCTCCAATGCACTCGATGATGACGGTCATCTGGAAGATCTTTCGGAGGCTGCGCTCGAGGTGGCGGCGATGCTCCTCCTCCACTGAAGACTGAAGCGCCTGGTGTGTCCGAGGACCGATTCGGCCGCCGAGGACAATCACGACGGCCGCGCTCAGGGTCATGATCCCGAGGCCACCGATTTGGACCAGGACCAACAGCACGAGCTGGCCGAAAGGGGTGAGCGTCGTGAGCACCGGATTGTGCAGCCCGTCGGCGACGAGGTTCACCACGGACAGGCCGGTGACGCAGGTCGCAGACGTCGACATGAAGATGGCGTCGATGGCTGTCGTGCCTTGCCCGTCGATCGTGGCCGCCGGAAAGGTCAAGAAGAGCGCGCCGAGCAGGATGGTCCCGATGATGGAGACGAGCAGGAGCCGCGTCGGCTGGCCGGGCAACCGGTCGAGCGCTTCCTTACCCTCGTCGGTAGCCCGGACCACTCGAAGTGCGACGACCAGAAGCCAGGCGCATAGCGCGACGGCCGCGGCGCCGAGGACGTCGAAGAGCCAGAGGCCCAGCGCCGAGGCCAGCAGTGACGCGTCGACGCTGATCGAAATGGCCGCCGCACGGTAGTGAAAGAGGGCCCCGGTCAATAGGAGTGGGGCAACGAGGAGCGCGACGACACCGAGCGACCCGGCGATGCCGTCGGCGAGGCCGTAGCCGACGGTCAGTACGAGCGCGACGATGCCGGCTAGCGCGCTGGGGAGCGCGACCTTGGCGGCGCTCCGCACATACTTCGGTGATGTAGGAAAAGGATCGCTCAACCGCAGCTCCGGTCGAGTGCAGGACGTGTCTCGACGCGCCTGGCACAAGACGGTCGTTCCGAACCCGCGGTGGTCAGCACGAGGGCCGAGCCGCGGAGAGAACTCGATATCACGGAGCGGGCGGAGCGGACTCCATGGCCTTTCGCGCCTTGCTGATGAAGGCGTCGACGAGCTTGTTGGCCGGGTCGAGGGACTTGGCCCGCTCGAAGTACTTGAGCGCGAGCTTGTACTTCTCGTTGGCGAAGGCCTTCTGACCATTGGAGATCATGGTCTTGGCCTGCTCTTTGGCGTCGGCAGCGTCCGGCTTCACTTCGGGGGCCGGCGCGGGCTTGGGCTCCGGCTTGGGCTCCGGCTTCGGCTCGGGTACGGGTTCCGGCTTGGGTTCCGGCTTCGGCTCGGGCTTCGGTTCCGGCTTCGGCCGGACGACTACGGGCTTCACCACGGGCTTCGGCGCAGGCGGCGCCTCGACGACGGGCTCGGCCGGCTTCGTGGGCTCCGCAACTTTGACGGGCTCGGGCGCCTTGACCGGCTCCGGCGCGGGCACGGGTTCAGGCACGGGTGCCGGCTCCGGTACGGCGGTGGGGGCGACCTCGGCGGGGGCGGGGGCGACCACGGCGGCAGCGGTCGGCACCGGTGCAGCGACTTCGGGCTGGGGCGACGGGATCGGGGCAATGGCGACGACCGGGGGGGCCTCCGCCACGACCGGCGCGGCGGCCGGTGCGGGAGTCGGTGCGGCGATGGCGGCGTCCGCGGGGACCGGCGGAGCCGGGGCGGGCTCCGGAGGCGGTGTAGGCTCCGCCGCTGCGGCGGGGGCCGGCGCGGGGGCTTCGGCTGCCGTGCCGAGCGCTTCGGGCTTCTCGAGCTTCTGTTTGGTGACGGGCTTGGCGGGCCCCTTGCCGCCGCTGTCACCAAAGACCTCGATTCCGACGAAGATGCCGGCTACCACCAGGATGGCGAACCCAACGAGCCACAACATGCGGCGGTCTTTACGCGGCGTCGCCTCGGCCAGCTCCTCGGAGGCGTCGAGCGCTGCGGCGCTCCCCTCGGAGAACCACTCTCCCGTGTTGGTGCGTCGGGGCCCCTTCGGAGCCTCGGCGGCAGCGGCGGCAGCGGCCTTCAGCTCGGCGCCGCCCTTGATGACTTCGAGGACGGGACCCGGATCGGCCGCGCGTTGGCCCTTGCTCGAAGACGTGTCGGCCGTGACCGCCGGCGACGCAGCGGCCTCGTTGGCGGGCGCCGCACCACGAGCGGACGACGGCGGGTCGTCGGCCTCGAGATCGGCGGGCCCCTTGTCCCAAGGGACCTCCTCGTCCTTTCGACGGGCGCCAGCCAGGTCCGCGTCCGTGATGGCCGAGGTGTACATCATCGTCTGTGCTCGCGACCGAGACTCCGCCGGGGCCTCCGCTCGCGGTGCTGCGTCGGCGCGCGGCGCGGGCTCGGACCGGGGGGCGGCTTCGGGACGAGGCGCGGCTTCCGCACGCGGCGTCGCTTCTGCGGCTGCACCCCGCTTCGGCGGGGGAGCGCGTTTGGCCGGCGGCGCCTTCAGGCCACCGAAGACGAGCGTCGAGCTCTTCTTGTCAGCGATGTCCTCGGGCTTCGCTTCTTCGACGGTGCCGTCGACTTCGGGCCCTTCGGGCTCTTTCGGCTTGGCGGGCGCGGCGGCCCGGACCTCGGCCACCGTCGCACCGGCACCGGGGTCGGCAGGGATGACGCTCGCGGGATACGCCGCGCTGCGCCAGGCCTCGAACGCGGCACGCATCTCGGCGGCAGACGCGGCGCGCTTCTTCGGGTCCTTCTCGACCGCGCGCAGGATGATGGGCTCGAGCTCGGCGAGGTTCGCCATGCCGGGCTTCACGAGTCGCAGCGGGAGCGGCTTCTCGTAAGCCTGGCGCTTGAGGGTGGTCTTCCAGTTGCTCGACGTGAAGGCCGGCTTGGCCGTGACCGCCTCGTAGAGCGAGAGGCCGAGAGAATAGAGATCCGCAGCAGCTTCGGCGGGCTTGAAGCCGGCAATCTCGGCGGCCAGGTACTCCGGAGTGCCGTAGAATCGTTCGTCTTTCAGCGTTCGGGAGTAGACCGGCGCGCCGTGACGGAGCCCCGCGCCCGTGACCTGAACCAGACCACCTTCCGCCCCTTCGGAAAGCCAGATGTGGCTCGGGCTGACGTCGAGGTGCGGCGCGACGGCATGGATGGCCTCGAGAGCTCTCAACACCTGCACGGCGACGGAGCCCAACGCCTCGAGCTTCAGGCCGCCGTGGGAGAGCACCCGCTGCAGGGACGTTCCGACGGGCGCTGCACTGATGACGAAAGGCGTGCCGTCGTCGGCGACGCCTCCGGACGTATACGGGAGGACGTGATAGCTGGCAGACGCCGCCGTGGCTCGGCTCTCACCCAGAATCGCCTCGACACTGCCTGGATCACCACCGGGCATCGACGTGACATGCACGGCCGTGCCGTCGGCCAGCGTCCCCTCGTGGACGGTACGAATGCGGTCCTGAAAGACCACCTCACCCAGCCGAACACCCTCGATCACCATAGTACGCCACTCCAGCCGCGTTTCCTGGAGCGTTACTCCAGCACAGCGGCGCGACTCTAGCCCGGATCGCCAATACCTGTCACGCGGCTCACCGCTTCAAGCGATTCACGATCTCAAATCGGGGTGCCCCCACCGCCGAGATCGCTTCGCCACGCACGTCCGCTCGGCGGAACGTCGATGACGCTCCGAGAGTTCAGATCCGCGGGCCAGACCGTAGCGAGGCGCGGAGGGGACCGACTCGTCGGCGGGAGGCGACCCTCCATCGCGCAATTGCGGCCGGGAGGCGCATGTTGTTACCCTCGCGCCACACCGCTGCCACATTCGCCCCAGACCCTCCCGCCGCCAGGAAGGTCAACGCGACCTGGCAGGGAGCGGAGTCTCATGGCCGGCCTCATTCTCGTCGTCGAAGACGAACCCGACCTCCTGGCGACCCTCGATTACAACCTCGAGAGGGAGGGCTACCACACGCGTCTGGCGGCCTCGGGGCGCGAAGCGCTCGATTTCGCGGCGCTTGAGCCGATGCCGGAGCTCATCCTCCTCGATCTCATGCTTCCGGACCTGTCGGGCACCGAGGTCTGTCGGCGCCTCAAAAATGACCCGAAGACGCGGGACATCCCGGTCATCATGGTCACAGCCCGCGGGCACGAGATCGACCGAGTGGTCGGCTTCGAGGTCGGCGCGGACGACTACGTCGTGAAGCCCTACAGCGTCCGCGAGCTGCTTCTCCGGATCCGAGCCGTGCTCCGGCGCACCCAGGACGCGGAGGTCGAACGCCAGGGCGCCGCCACCCGCGTGGGCATGTTGCGGATCGACGTGACGGCCCACCGAGCTTGGGTGAACGAAGACGAGGTGACGCTGACGGCGCTCGAATTCAAGCTCCTTCAGGTGCTGCTGCGTCGTCGTGGCCGCGTTCAGTCGCGCGAGCAGCTCCTGAACGACGTCTGGGGCATCACGGCCGACGTGACGACGCGAACGGTCGACACCCACGTGAAGCGTCTGAGGCAGAAGCTCGGCGACGCAGGCAGCTACGTGGAGACCCTCCGAGGGGTCGGGTATCGCTTCACGGACACACCGCTCGGGGCTGTGTGACGCGGTCAGATTCCGAGTCCCCCGCTGGCCATGACGGTTCGCGATGCGACTGACCCCGCAGAGCCTTCGCGGGCAGCTCTTCGCGACGTCGCTGATGCTGGTCATCGTGGCTGGGTCCGTGAGTGGTCTCTACCTGAAGGGGACCCTGCGTGACTTCACCGAGGAGCGTCTCGCACGCGAGCTCCACGCACACGCGGCGACGGCCGGCGTGCTCCTCGAGACCGTGCCGCCGGGCGCCTTCCCCGCTGGAATCGCGCGTCGTTTGAGCGTCGCCACCGGAGCCCGAATCACCATCGTCGATCGCGATGGCCACGTGCTGCAGGATTCTTGGACCGACAGCCCGCTCGAGACCCACCAAGGCCGCCCGGAGTTCCAACAAGCCGCGCGGGACGGGATCGGCCGAAGCCAGCGCTTCAGCAGCACGACGGGCCAGGAGACGATGTACGTCGCGGTCGCGGTGGGCGACCGAGCCTACGTTCGGGCCGCCCTCCCCCTCGATCAGTTGGACTCGCTCTCCGGCCAGGTCGTGCTCCTGATGGTCGTCGCCGGGCTGGTCGGGCTCGTCGTCGCAGCTGCAATGAGCCTCCTCGCGTCCCATCTCGCTGCGCGCGAGATGAGGAAGCTCGTTCGGAGTGCGCGAGGCCTCGTCACGTCGAGCCGCGACGTGGCCGGCAGCGACACTGAACCGGGAGAGGACCATGAGATGTCCGCTCTCGCGGGCAGCTTGAATCGAATGGCCACGTCGCTCGAACGGACGATGGGGGAGCTGGCGGCGGAACGCGACCGCTTCGCCACCGTCATTCGGAGCATGGGGGAGGCCCTACTCGTGGTCGATTCCGAGCGGCGGGTGACGCTCGCCAACGACGCCGCCATCGCCGCCTTCGGGCTGTCGGACTCGCCAGTGGGGCGGGCCCTGGCCGAAGTCACACGGTCCCCCGCCCTCGATGAGCTGGTCACCAGCGCGATGAGCTCGCCGTCGAGCGCCGAGCTCGAGATGCCGATGAAGGCCGGGCGCCCGAAGCGGCTGCTAACGCGTGCTCGCCCGCTCGGCGACGGCGGTGGCGTGCTCTTGGTCGCGCTCGATGTGACCGAGATGCGGCGCCTCGAGACGATTCGACGCGACTTCATCGCCAACGTCTCGCACGAGCTACGCACTCCGGTCAGTGTCATCACCGCCAACGCCGAAACGCTACTGAGTGGAGGACTCCACGATGCTCGGCGAGCGCCGCTCTTCGTCGAGGCCATTGGGCGGAACGCGGCCCGCCTTGCGAGCCTCATCGCGGACATCCTGGATCTGGCTCGCATCGAGGCCGGCCACTATGCCTTGCACCCGGTCCCGAGTCGGCTCGCGCCGCTCGTGCAGGGGGTAGTCGCGGCGCTCGACGTCGTCGCGGAGAAACGGCGGACGACGGTGCGAGTCGATGTCCCGGAGGAGCTCGCGGTACTCGCTGACCCGCGGGCCCTGGAGCAGATCCTGGTCAATCTGATCGACAACGCCATCAAACACGGGTTCGAAGGCGCCTCCGTCGAGGTCAGTGCCGAGGCCACCCCCTCAGGCGACCGCGTCCGGATCGCCGTCAACGACGACGGTCCCGGCATCGCGACGGGGCACCGCGATCGCGTGTTCGAACGTTTCTACCGAATCGACCCAGGCCGGTCGCGCGCCGTCGGCGGCACGGGCCTCGGCCTGTCGATCGTCAAGCACCTCGCCGAAGCTATGAACGGGCATGTCGGCGTCGAGAGCCGCGAGCCCCGAGGGTCGCGCTTCTACGTGGAGCTCCCCATCCCCTGACGACCCCGTCGGTGCCGGCTCCTTTCGAGGTAGAGCGCTGGCGTCCGGACGACCTCGACTGCTACGGTTCCTGCGATGCGGGCCGTCGCGCGAGGAAGCTCGACGAAGTCGGCCGCGAGCAGGAATGGACTCCGAGCCGAGTGCGACAGCCCGACACCACCGCCCTGATCCCCTCCAGAGCGCCCCACGCCGGCCTCATCGCGGCCTCGTGCGCGATGATCCTCGCGTTCGGATGCGAAGACGCGGCCCCGTCCACGGCTATCGGCGATGTGGTGATGCCGGGTAGCGATGCCACCGGCGTCGACGCCGAGACCGACGTACCACCGTCCGATGTGCGGCAGTGCCTGTCCGCGGCGGATTGCCCTGTTGCGCCCACCTGTTCGGTGAGCCTCTGCAGCGGCGATGGTCGCTGCCTCGTGGCGCCGCGCCCCGAGGGCACGGCGTGCGCTTCGGACGACCCGTGCGCGGCAAGCGCCGAGTGCCTCAGCGGCACCTGCACGGTGTCGAATCGTCGGAGCGGCTGCCCGTGCCCGCCGCTTGGCTGCGGTGGCGCGGGCGGAATCGACACCGACGGTGACCAGTGTGACGACACCTGCCGAATCCCCTGCTCGACGGCGTGCGACTGCCCCGGAACGCTGACCGCGCCCGACTGCGAGGGGCTGGCACCGTCTTACGAATGCGCCGCGGGGCACTGCGTCGTCCGCTGCGACGCCCCGCTGACCGAGACGAGCGAGACGTGTCAGCCCTGCGCCGACTCGGCCGAGTGCGGCGCCGGACGTTATTGCGACCGGCCCGGTTGCTCGCCGACGGGCCAGTGCGAGCCGCGGCCGACGTCGTGCCTGCCGACCGCGGCGCCCGTCTGCCGTTGCGACGGGCTCACGAGCGCGAGCGCGTGTGCGGCCGCCGCCGCCGGCGCGTCGGTGGCCCATGAAGGCGTCTGCGAGTGCGACGGCCCCTGCGGCCCCGATGGGGCGGGCCTCTGTGAGCGCCCGACCGGGGAGTGCGGCGCCCGCGGCGTCTGCCTCGAACGGCCGGGGTCGTGCGAGCCCCAGGGCGACGTGGCGAGCGACGGGGTGTGCGGCTGTGGACAGACGTCTTGGCCCTCGGATTGCGAACGACGGCTCGCCGGGGTCGCCAAGGCGTCGGACGGACCGTGCGACTGCCCACCGCTCGTCTGCCCGCCCACCACCTATCCCGTCATCGCCGCGCCAACGGTGCCCGGTGGTTTGGCCTGCCCCACGACGTGTACCCCGTGTCCGGCGCTCGGGTGCCCGGCGGGTTCGGTCCCGGTCATGGACGATGGCGCGACCGAGGCCACGGTCCCCGCGGGCTGCCCGAACGGCTGCGCCGCGACGCCGTGCAGCACGTCCTCGAGCGATTGTCCGGTGGGCTCGGAGTGCGTCGGAACGACCTGCGACACTGACGCGGGGCTCTGCAAGCCGATCGCGGTGACCTGCAGCGCGAACGCCACGCCCGTCTGCGGATGCGACGGCGTTACCCGAGCGAGCGCGTGCGCAGCCCGCCTCGCGGGCGTGACCGTGGACTACGATGGCGCGTGCATCGTCGCGTGTGGAGGCCCACTCGGGCTCGAATGCCCCCCGGGCGCGATCTGCGACGACGTCACGTGCGGCGACGAACCGGGCGTGAACAGCGGCATCTGCGCGGCCGAGGGCGATTGTGGTGGGCCGGTCTGCGGGTGTGACGGGACCACCTACGCCACCGAATGCGAGCGACGCGACGCGGGCGTGGCGCGGGCTCACGTGGGCGCGTGCGGGTGTTCGCCGCTCGCGTGCGACGCCGGCGCCATCGCCGTGGATGACGATGGTGATAGCTGCCCGGACCGCTGCGAGGCCCTCGTGTGCAGCGGCGCCGTGCCCTGCCCTTCGGGCGCGTGGTGTGAGGCCGATCTGGGTCAGCCCGTGTGTGGGGGCACTGGCCGTTGCGCGCCGACCAGCGTCGCGTGTTCGGCAGCGAGCCTGCCGGTGTGCGGCTGCGACGGCGTCATCCATGCGAGCGCGTGCGCGGCCGCCATCGCCGGAGTGGCCTGGCAAAGCGCGCCGGCGTGCAGCCCGCCACCGACCCCCTGTGCCCGAAACGAAGACTGCGCGTCGAACGCCTATTGCGCCTCGTCAACCACCGATCTCTGCGGAAGCTCGGGGACTTGCGAGCCTCGCCCCGGCTCGTGTGACGACGCGCCGGCGTCCCCCGTGTGCGGCTGCGATGGCCGGACGTGGGACAGCGACTGCGAACGACGACGCGCTGGCGTGGGCGCGGCGACACCGGACGCCTGTGCCTGCAACGGAGCGCTCGATTGTGCGGTCGATCAGTTCTGCGATCAGCCCTCCTGCGACGCGCCCGGGTCGTGCGCCCCTCGCCCCACCACCTGCCCGACGGGCGAGGCATCCCCCGTGTGCGGCTGTGACGGCCAGACGTGGACGAGCGCGTGCGCCGCCCGGGCCGCTGGAACCGCCGTCGGCACGTGCGACGTAACGTGTACGCCGGGGACTCCGGACTGCGGACCGCTCGCGTACTGCGATGGCTGCGAAGGCGAGCTCGGGATCTGTCGGCCCCGGACGTCGGCGTGCACGTTCACCTCGGAGCCGTCCTGCGGCTGCGACGGAATTCGGTACCCGAGCGACTGCGAACGGGCGGCGGCCGGCGTCGGTGAAGCCACCCTCGCCCGATGCGGCTGCGCGGACGTCCCGTGCTCGGTCCCGACCATCGCCGTCGATCTTACGGGCGACGGCTGCCCGGACGCCTGCTCACTCTGTCCCGCCATCGCGTGCGGGGACGACCAGAGCGCGGTCGATACGGACGCCGATGGTTGCGTCGACCTCTGCGTGCCGAAGTGCAAGACGCCCCCCACCTGCAAAGGCGAGCGCGTGCTCGTCGACAGCGATGGCGATGGCTGTGTCGACACGTGCCGCTGCGGCGGCTTACCGGTCTGCGCGGGCGCCCAGGTCGCCTCCGATTCGACGGGGGATGGGTGTCCCGACACCTGCGTCTGCCCCGTCCCCCCGTCCTGCACGGCGGCCGAGGTCCCGACCGACCACAATGGTGACGGCTGCATCGACGCCTGCCGCTGCCCGGCGTTCGCCGGGTGCGACGCGCCTCAGGTGGTCATCGACGCCAACGGAGACGGGTGCGTCGATTCCTGTCGCTGCCCGCTCCATGAGTGCGCCGAAGGCCTCGTGAGCTACGACGCCGATGGCGACGGCTGTCGCGACACCTGTGCGTGCGCGTTCATCGCGCTGTGCGGCCCGAACGCGACTCCGGCGGACAGCGACGGCGACGGGTGCGCAGAGCGATGCGAATGCAAGAGCGTCACGGCCTGCGGGATCGACCGCGTAGCGTCCGACCCGGATGGTGACGGCTGCGCCGACGCCTGCCTTTGCAAGACCCTGACGTGTCCGCCGGGCCAGAGCCCGACCGACACCGATGAGTCCGGCTGCGCCGACACCTGTAAGTAACGTCCCCTCTATACGGCGTCGAGAGCACGGGCCCACGCCCGGAGCGCCCGCGGTTGCGGCGGAATGCCGCTCACCCCGCGTGAGGCGACCGCGACATGTCGCGACCGTCCAAGTTTTTGACACATCCCACGTCGCTGCAAAATTGTGTCACCCGGCGAGGCCTACCGAAGGGGCGCTGCCTGAATAACCAAAGCCGCTGTAATCACAAGCGATTCCAAGGACGCGGGCGCGGCCTTTTCGTCCCGAGTTCCGGGGGGCCCACCTCCGTACCGAAGAGGCACTGACAGCGATGTCATGCTCTCGGATCGCGTCGTGCTGTGGAGCCTACGGATTAGCGGGAGTGGAGTGCACGAGCAAATACTCAAGTGCCCAACATCATTGAACCTGACGGCACATGACATCCCTTCCGACGGCGCTGGCCCGGTGTTTGCAGTGAGGAAATGCAGTCCTCGTGGTGCCGTTCGGCGTGGGAGCAAGAACACACATGATGGTCGAAACTCAGAATCCCCGTAGCGACGATGCTGACGAAACCGGGCTCGTGCCCCCAGGCGACGACGACGCCAAGGGGAGCCCCGACCGGGAAGTCGGGACCGATTCGCTGCTCGTCTATCTCCGCAAGATTGGGGAGGTCGACCTGCTCACCAAGAACGGCGAGCAGGAGGTCGCGCAGCGGATCGAACTCGCGAGTCAACGGGTGTTCCGCGTGCTGCTCGCGACCAAACTCGGTCGCACCGAGCTGCTCTCGATGCCCGAGGACATCGCCGCGGGGCGCCGTCCATTTACGGACATGTTCCCGGACGCGTGCCCCGAGTCGAGCGAAGAGGAAGAGGATCTCGTCCGAGAGCTCTCCCGCTATCGCAAGGCGACGTCAGAAGGTCTCGCGGCCTTTCAAAAGGTCGAGACCGGCACACCCGACGTGGAGGCCTACGGCGACGCCCTGGTGAAGCTCTATCGGGCGATCTGGAACGCGCCCGGCGGTGATCGCGTCATTCGCAGCGCCATTGAGGCCGTACGTTCCGCGATGAACGACTACCGCGAGGCGCGTGGCACCGTGGAGGAGGCTGTCTCAGCGGGGCTGATGACCCGCGCTCGGCTCCTCTCGCGCTTCCGGCGCATGCGGGGTCGTTACGACGAAGACATGCCGAAGCGTCGCGCCAAGGACCTCGGGGGCGAGGCCGTGCGCTGTCGGCTCCGCATGGACCAGCTCGAGCGTGAGCTCGGCCTCGAAGAGGACCAAATCCTCGGGTTGCAGCTCGATTTGTCGCGAGCGGAGGCCGAAGCACGGCGCTTCCGGGCCGCGATGATCAAGGCCAACCTGAGGCTCGTGGTCTCGATCGCCAAGCGGTACACGAACCGCGGTCTCCACTTCCTCGACCTCATTCAGGAGGGCAACATTGGCCTGATGAAGGCGGTCGAGAAGTTCGAGTGGCAACGCGGCCACAAGTTCTCGACGTACGCGACGTGGTGGATAAGGCAGTCGATCACCCGCTCCATCGCCGATCAGGCTCGCACCATCCGGATCCCGGTCCACCTCGTCGAGACCCTGAACCGGCTGACGCGTATCAAAGCACGGCTCGAGCAGACGCTCGGCCGGGAGCCTACGGACGCCGAGATCGGTCGCGAGGCCGAGCTCGACCCGGCGGCGGTGTCGCGGACCATGCGCCTCGCCCGCACGGCGCTGTCGCTCGAGACGCCCGTCGGCGATGACGACGCTCGGATGGGCGACTTCATCGAAGACCACACCTTCGATTCGCCGCTGCGGGTGGCGATCGACTCGAACTTGCGCGATGTGACCAAGAAGGTCCTGAAGTCGCTTTCGCGACGGGAAGAGCTGGTCCTCCGTAAGCGGTTCGGTATCGGCGAAGCTCGAAACTACACGCTGGAAGAGGTCGGCAAAGACTGCCAGCTCACCCGCGAGCGCATCCGACAGATCGAAGCCAAAGCGCTCCGCAAGCTTCGCTGTCCGCTGCGTTACGGCCCGCTCGCGACCTTTGCGACCGGGACGGACGACTGACCACGGCTGTAGAACGTCCGTGCGCTGCCGGGATCTCTCCGACTTGGTCGCCGCAGGCGTGCACGGCGGAGCCCTGCCCCTCCTGCTGAGGGCCAGTCGTCCGCGCCGCCCGTCAGACCGTCATTCCATCTTGAAACTCAACGACTTGAGGGCCCGGACTTCGAAGATTGCTTTGATCCGGGCCCAGCCTTCTGCTAAGCATCGGCGCCCAGCAGGCGCGCTCCTTGCGCCGCAGCGACGGGGTGGGAGAAGCAAATGCGTTCTGGTTTCAATGGTCTGGGTCACTTTCGTGGGTACGGGCGGGCAGCGGCGTTCGGCTTTGTAGCGGCCCTCGGGTTCTCGGCCTGCTCGTCGGACGACGGCACGGCAGCCCCGGCGGACACCGCGCAGGTGACGGATGACACGACCGACGCGACGGACGACACCTCCGGAAGCGATGGCACCACCGACGACACGTCGGGGGTCGACGGCGTCGACGGACAGGACAGCGTGACGGGCGACGACATCGCGGTCTCGGCTCCCGACACCAGCGGCGTCGAGGACACGGCCGTCACGGTGGCGCTCTCGTGTCGTGAAGCCGTGCTTTGCCAGATGCAGTGCAATCTGGACGACACGGCGTGTGCCGCCGCGTGCGCCAACGGCGTAACCGAAGCGATTTCGACGCCGCTCACGGCCTTCACGACGTGCTCGAAGGAGAAGTGCAACCTGCAGGTCAAGCAGGACCAGCGCAACTGCGCGGTCACCGACTGCTGGGAGCCCTTCCACGCGTGCTTCTACGAGGGCGCGTCGGCGGCCGTGAACTGTGAAGACACGCTCACGTGCTTCAAGAACTGCCTCGACAATTACCCTCTCGACACCTTCGCCAAGCCGCCGATCGCGCCGGAGTGCGAGTCGGCGTGCCTCCAGGCCGCTGACAAGGAGTCGCAGCTCGGCTTCACCGAGCTCGGCTTCTGCGTGGCGAACTTCTGCGAGTCGCAGGAAGCCATCTCGCCGACGGCGCTTGAGAACTGCCAGAAGAACGCCCCCTGCGGCCTCTTCGAGCAGGCCTGCATCAACCCGAACTGACGGTGGGCACGGCCTCCGGCGATGCAGCCGAAGGCGCGCATCGCGGAGAGCCTCGTGGCGCCCGCGCCACGACGTCGCCAGCCCCATCGGGCTCCGGGGCGGGCCCGCCAAAAGGGGGTGCTCGCGCGGAGCTCGCGCCAGACCGTGGTGAACGATGAGTGAACCCAGCGACCTCGGCAACGGCGACGGTATTTCCGCACCGGCGCAACCTGCTCCGGCCCCCGTGCCGCCTCTGACCGAGCCGAGGACGGCGACGGCCAAAGACGGCGAGCGCCTGGAGGGTGACCACCTCGACGGCCCACTCGTGCCTCCGCCGTCGCTACCGCTCCTCGCGTCGGGGCTCATGAACGCGCCGGAGCCGGCGCCGCGCGCGCCACGCCGCCGACTTCCGGAGTGGCTGGTGCGCGTCCTCGTCGTCGGTTTCGCCTGCGGCCTCTACTTGCCGAACATCGGCTCCTTCGGCCTCTGGGACCCGTGGGAGACGCACTACGGTGAGGTCACGCGTTACATGATCGAGACGGGGGACTGGGTCCACCCGTGGTGGGGCTACAAGGGCGAGAAGATCGGCACGG
>JADMJS010000075.1 GCA_018780435.1 Myxococcales bacterium | reverse complement strand
CAGCTCCTCGTCGCGTCGATCGAGTTCGTCCACGAGAAGGGCGACCTCGACCTCGCCGAGCTCGAAGCCGACGGCGAGACCATCGTTCAGGAGGCCGCGCCTTCGGCTGCCACGACGAACCTCGAGAGCGTCATCGTGCCGCCGCCGGACGTCCGAGTGCCGGATCCGACCGATTATCTCTTGCGAATTCAAGGCGCTGCGCCCGAGGTCGAGAACTTCTACGTGCTCACCTTGAGACCGCTTCCGCCCTCCGGGAAGGACGGAAACCAAGGCGAGAGCGGCGATCAGAACCAAGAGCCGAAAGACCCGAGCGAGCCGCAGGAGCCGCAGGAACCCAAAGATCCGGGTGAGGAGCCAAAGGAGCCGGAAGAGGCGAAGCCCGACCGGGCAACGATCGAGAAGGCCATGGAGGCCGACGACGAACAGAATGAGAACCTCGAAGCCATGAAGGCGAAGATCCGCGACCGCCTCAAGGCGCAGCCGCTGAAGGACTGGTAAGCGTGACCGAGGGACTCCGAACCATGTTGCACGGTGGATGGCGTCAGGTCGCCCTCGCGGTCGCGCTCTGCCTCGTGGCCGTGGCGGCGTGGGCAGACAGCGTCACCGTCGAGGTCTCGGCGCGTTCGGTCGCCGATGACGACGAGGTCCGCGTGACGTTCAATTTCAGTGGCGCGGGTCAGGGTTCGCCCCCGGATCTCGGCGCCGACTGGACCATCGCAGGCCAGCAGCAAGGCACGAACGTCCAGATCATCAACGGCCGTATGGATCGATCGACGCAGGTCACCTACGTCCTCGTCCCGAAGCGCACGGGACAGTTGACCATCGGCTCGGCCACGATCACTCGCGGCGGCCAGGTCGTCGCCCAGTCCGAGCCGATCATCGTCGCGGTGCGGGGCGCGGTGGCCATCAAGCCGAGCGACGTCCAAGTTCAGCCCTCCGAATCCGTCGCGTTCGTGACGGAGATAGAACGCGACGTGGTCTACGTCGGAGAGCCCTTCATCGTGACCGGCGTACTCTATGTTCGGGCCGGGGCGCGCATCCAAGACGCCGGCCGCGACGAGGTCGTCGTCCCGGAGTCGGTGCAACGTGAGGAGGTCCTGGCCGAGCGCCTACGCGAAGACGGTGAGCGCACTTTCGGTGGTCAACGCTACGCTCGCATCGTTCTGTTCCAGGAGGCGTGGCGGGTCCTTCGCCCGGAGACACTGACGGTCCCGCCGCTGAAAGGGATCATCGAGCAACAAGGTCGATCCATCTTCGCCGAGCGAGCCCGCATCAAGTCGCTCCCCCTCACCCTCGAGGTCAAAGCCGTCCCGTCCGTCGGCCGTCCCGCGGGCTACCGAGAAGGCGCGATTGGCCAGTTCGCGGTTTCGAGCAAGCTGACCCCCGATCAGGCCCGCTCGCGTGCCGTCTTCGAGGTGACCATCGCCGGCCAAGGCAGCCTCACGACACTCGACGCCCCGACGCTTCCGCCTATCGCAGGTGCCAATCTCGAGCCGCTCCCGAGCGACGAGCAGGACGTGAGCAAAGCGACGCCCGAGGGCGTCACCGGGCGACGCGTCTTCCAGTGGCTCGTGAACCCGACGAGGGCCGGCGCCGTCTCTATCCCGCCGGTCGAGTACGTCTGGTTCGACCCGGACACCGGCACCTTCGCCTCCGCCCGAACCGAAGCACAGCAGTATGACGCCGCCGCGGGTGTGGCAGCCGCGGTGAAGACCACCGTGGACCGCAACGAGCCCGCCCCGCGAGATCCCCTGCGCCCTATCGAGACGACGGTGTCGATCGCAGAACCCACGCCGCCGCCCTACTACCGCCGGCTGTGGTTCCAGCTCCTCATCGCCCTGCCCTTCTTAGCGTGGCTCATTCAGGGGATCGTGGTTCGGGTCCGAGAGCGAGCCGCCCGCCGGTCCCCCGAGAACCGGCAGAAACGGGCGGCAGCGATGGCCCTACGTCGCATTGACGCCGCAGGGAAGCAGCCACCCGCCGGTCAAAACCCCCGGGTCGCGTTCTTCGCCGAGCTCGGCGCATCGCTCCGCGGTTACCTTGAAGATCGCTATCAACTCCCGGCACTTGGCCTCACGAACGACGCCTTGCGACGCGAGCTCACAACACGGGGCCACGAGTCCGACGCCGTGGAGGCCTTGGTCACGCAGCTCGATGCCTGCGACTTCGCTCGTTTTGCGCCCAGCGGCGGGTCCGATGACGAGACGGCTGCGGCTCGCGAGACGGCTCGGGCGCTCATCGCCACGTTGGAGAAGCGCCCATGAACACGCTCGTGCTGCGCTACCGTGTCGTCTTCGTATTCGTCGCGCTCGCGTTCGCCTCGGCCGCGCATGCGGACACCCTCGAAGAGCGCTTCGCCGCCGCCAATTCACTCTATGGAAAGAACCGCCACGCTGAAGCGCGCACGGCCTACGAGTCCCTCATCGACCGATTCGAGGTCCGTGCGCCCGCCGTTCATTACAACCTCGGTAACGCGGAGTTCGAGCTCGGCAACCTCGGTCGCGCGGTCCTGAACTTCAAACGAGCCCTCGGGATGTCCCCGTCGCCCGAGCTCGAAGCGAAAGTACGCGAGAACCTCGCCATCGCGACCAAGGCCATCATCGATCGACACCGCAAGGACCCCTCCGGCAAGGTGACGGTCCTCGACGAGACCCACGGCGTCGCCTACAGCGTTTTTCAAATACTCGGCCCCAAGATCTCGGGCCCGGTCTTTGGCGCCACCTGGGTCCTCTTCTTCGCCGTCTTGATGATCCGACGTCATCGCGCAACCCGTGAGGGCGTCCCGTCGAAGTCCCTGCGCTCCGTAGCCATCGTCCTCGCAGTGCCGATGACTCTCTCGGGTACCCTGTTCATCGGCAACGCGATCACCTCCGAGACGGTCGTACGCGGCGTCATCGTGAAGTCGAACGTTCGACTCCGCGAACCCGGTGCGACGGGCGGCGAGCTTACCGATGTCCCGGAGGGCCTCGAAGTGAGGATCCTCGACACGACCGATCCCGCCGAAGTGCGAGTGCGCCTCAGCAACGGCAAAGAGGGCTGGGTGCCTGCCAAGGCGATCGAAGCGGTGTAGAGTCCGAATACGGCGACGCTGTCCTGCGTTGCCCTGACTCGACCTGAACGCGCCGGTCGCTCTCGACCTCTGGCCGTGCCCAACAAAGGGAGATTACGATGAAGTGGTTGGTCCTCGCCTTCGGTGCACTCCTCGTCCCCGTCATCGCATCGGCCGACATTCCGCCTCCCCCGGGTTATGTCGAGAGCTGCACCATCAAGAACCACTGCAAAGGCGAGGAGGTCGGTGACCTCTGCTCCGCGTGGCACGGCGACATGGACGCCTGCAAGAAGCGCCATGCGAGCACCGGCTTCGTCTTCAGGTGCCGCACGAGCGGTGCGTCGACGTGGAGCGAAGTCTGGTGTGGTCCTAAGGGTTCGACGCCCTTTGGCCCCAAGGTCGCGCCGCCGGCCCCGCCCGCCTCGCCGCCCGCTAAGTAGGCGTTCGCAACCGCGATCGTCCGTCACTTTCGACTGGTACTTGGCCAACCGGGCCTCGACCCAAATCGTCGGCTTCCGGCGCGCGAAATCGCCCCGCCTCGCCATGGCTACGGCGCGTCCGGCTCCTCGACGGGCACGGAGCCCGCCTTCGTCGCCGATCACGCCGTAGCCATGGCGATCCGAGGCGATTTCGTTGCACCTCCAGCCGACGATTTGGGCCTCGACGTGGCGCCGTCCGTCTGACAAAGTCCCGCCCGCAAATGGGCAGATGCCTCCGAGAGAGGTGGGAGCGATGCAGATGAGACTCGGGACATGCCAAAAGACCTTGCTCGCCG